>CBIHPJ010000111.1:0-16035 GCA_966211295.1 uncultured Myxococcales bacterium
GGCACGGAATGAGAGTCGCGAGAGGCAGTTGCCGAGAATGCGACAGTGACATCGATCTCTACTTCGTGATCCCGCAGATGCTGAACTGAAACCCGTGGCGACGATCTTCTTCACTGGAGCAACCGGCTTCGTTGGCGGGGCCACTCTCGCCGCCCTTCTGGACGACCCGCACGTCGAGAAGGTGATCACCCTCGTGCGCGCGCGGGACGAGGTCCACGGCCGCGAGCGCCTGGAGCTGTCTCTTCGCCGATTTCGCCCCGGCGCCCCAGACGCGCGCGTGCAGCTCCTCGTCGGCTCTCTCGAAACCTGGGAGCTGGCCGATCTCACGCCCATCACCCACGTGCTCCATTGCGCCGCGCACACCTCCTTCAGATCCGTGCGTACGGCGCGAGAGACCAACGTCGACGGCACTCTGCGCCTCGCCGCGCGCTTCTCCGGTTCCCGAAGCCTCGAGCGCCTTCTCTTCGTCGGCACGGCCTATCGCCTCGGCCGCGCGAAGGTGAGCGGCGTCGTCGACGAAGACGAGCCGTCCGCCCAGGAACATTGTGTCGAGTACACGCGCACCAAGGCCGAGGCGGAGTCGCTCCTCGAGGCCGCGGGCCTTCCGGTCGTGATCGCGCGACCCTCGATCGTCATCGGTCACACCATGCTCGGCGTGGCGCCCTCGGCGAGTCTGTATTGGTACTACCGCGCGCTCGCGGTAGCGGGCGTCGCTCCGTTCCAGGACGACCGCATGCGCGACATCGTCCCCGTGGACTGGGTCGCCAGCGCACTGGTGCACCTGCTCCTGAAGCCCGACCTGATGCAGGCGCGCTACCACCTCTCCGCGGGCGAAGGCTCGGCGGTGACCTGGGCCGCCATTCGCGAGGTGTTCGCGCCCGGCACTCGATCTGCGCTCCTGACACTCGAGCAGCTGGAAGCGCATCCCGCATGGGCGGCAGCAGGCCTCGACGCGTGGACCATCGGCGCGATCGCAGCCTGTGCGAAATTCTCGTCACTCTCCTACGATGTGTTCTCCAACCGGAGGGTCCTCGCTGAAGGAATCTCACCGTCCCCGCCATTCACTCGCTACCTCGCGCGCAGCGACCGATCCATCGCCGCGCAAGCGAGAGACGACGTCTGAACTTCACGCGGGAGCGCGCTTCGAGGCTGAGCTGCTGCAGAAGATCACGCGGCGCTCGATCACCGAGTGCTTCAAATGGAACTTGAGCGCGGGCGATCGACCGGCGCTGGCGCCGTGGCCTCTGCACGTCTCCCGCTCGTTGTGGGACGAGCTCGGAGCGCTCGCAGAGGCGCTCGCACGAGAGGCCCACGCGGCTGAACGCGAGCTTCTCTCCACCCCCGAGCTTCACCATCGGCTCGCGTTGCCGGCGAAGACTGGGAAGGCACTCCGCGCTGGGCGTTGGGCCGACGCGCCTCGCTACACCCGCTTCGACTTTCATCTTGTCGAAGGCGGCTTCCGAATCACGGAGAGCAACTGCGACGTCGCCGCGGGACTCCTCGAAGCCTCAGGCGTCGGCGCGATCGTGGCGGAGGAGCTGCGGCGACCGCGCCCGGAAGATCCCGCGGGCACGCTCGCGCGCGCTTTTCTCGAGCACCTGGGGGCCGGAGCGCAGGTCGGTCTCGTGCACCTGACCGAGTACACGGACGACCGGCAGGTGGTGCTGTACCTTGCCCAGCGCTTCAGGGACGCGGGCTTGAAACCGGTGTTGCTTCATCCGCGGCAGCTGCGTGCGGGACTGCGCTGTGTGGGGCTGGAGAGGCCGCTCGACGCGCTGTACCGCTTCATTCCGGGCGACTGGTTCGAGCAGCTCCCTGCGGAGACCGGCTGGAAGGCGCTCTTCGGGTCGCCCGTCGTTTGCAATCCGTTCAGCGCGCTCCTCACTCAATCAAAGCGCTTTCCGCTCGTCTGGCCGGAGCTCGAAGTGGCGCTGCCGACGTGGGAGCGACTTCTTCCAGAGACTCTCGAGCCCACGGCGCGGCTGATCGCCTCTCCGGAGTTCGTGCTCAAGCCTGCGTTCGGTCACGAAGGCGCCGACATCGTGCTCGAAGGACACGCCGCCCCCGCGTTCGCTCGATCGCTCAGGCAGCGCGCGTGCGCCGAGCCGCATCGCTGGGTCCTTCAACACCGATTCGAGATGAAACCGCTGGAGACGCCCGACGGGCCGCGTTTCGTCTGTCTGGGGGTCTTCGTGGTCAACGAGCAGCGCGCAGGTGGTTACGCCCGGGTGAGCGATTCGCCCGTGATGAACCCGACAGCCCAGGAGGCTGCGGTGCTGGTGGAGGAGACCCATGACTGATTCGGAGCCGATCGACCTTTGGCTGAAAGCAGCAGGCCGGTGGTCACAATTTCTCAAGCCGTCGCTCTTCGTCGCTCCGCCCAGCGAGGTGAAGCCGGTGGCGCCGCCTGACGTGGCCACGCCGTGGCTGCCCACCGGAGGGGATACCGCGGTCATCGTCGAGCTGCCCCCGGAAGAGTCAGTCGCGATCGGCGTCGCGCTGGGGAAGTTGGGTTGGTGCGTCGTTCCCCTGTTCAACACCACCCACGGCGAGCGCGAGCTGATCCCCACGTGGCCAATGGTTCGTGCGCTCTACAGCGCGACGAGGTCGCTGCCCGAGGCTCCCACCGGGCCGCCCGTGTTCCTCTCGAGCTCGGAACGCGCTGCCCTGCGCTCGGCGAACGATGGCGAGTACGACAACGGGTGGTACCTCTTCGCGAGCGACTTCCCGAGCGCGGAGCTGTTCAAGAGCCGGGGCATCACTCGCATCCTGGTGGTCACCCATTCAGATCTCGCGCGCGATCTTCAGGACGCGCTCGCGGGGTACGGCGAGCTCGAGCTCCAGAAGGTCAAGCCGTCATTCGCGACAGCGGAGCCGATCCAGCTCCACCGCGGGCGAGTCATTCGCGCGCTCGCTGGTTTCGGACGAGCGCTCAGCCGAAACTCCGATGGCTCATTCGGGCGGAAGATCACGCACGGCTGAGCTCAGAGCCAGTGGCGAAGCTTGTACGCGATCCACATCACCACCCGCTGGAAGCGCCCATAGCTCTTCACATCGTCCATCGTGATGCGCTGACAGTGCTCGAGATCCTCGTTGAACATCTTCTCGAGCGCTGATCCGAAGCTCGGCTCAGTCACGATCGCGTTCACCTCGAGGTTCTGCCGCAGCGACATCGGATCCAGATTCGAGGATCCCACCGTCGCCCAGGTCCCATCGACCACCGCGGTCTTCGCGTGCAACACGCGCCCATTCGCCCACTCGCGCACGTCGATGCCGTTCTTCAGCAATCGAGGGTAGAGACCGCGCGCCGCGTAGAGCACCAACTTCACATCCGTGGTCGCCGCGAGAATGACGGTGACCCGGACGCCGCGCCGAGCAGCAGCGACGAGCGCGCGCACTATCTTGGCCGGCGGCAGGAAGTAGGCATTGGTCACGCAGATGCGTTCCTTCGCCATCGCGAACGCATCTTGGTACGCGCGCCTGATGCCCTTGCGATCGAGCGCGAAGTCATTGCCCACGATCTCGAGCTTTTCGCACCCCGCCACGCGCCTGCGCACGAAGCGCCGCACGTCGTACTTCGGGCCCTTGTTGGCGTTCCACGTGGAGAGGAACAACTTCTCGAGCGCCTGGGCATCAGGTCCCACGATGCGTACGTGCGTGTCGCGCCAGCCCGCTCCGCCATCTTCGACCGCCGCGTAGTGATGGCTGATGTTGAGCCCACCGGTGAACCCGCTCTCTCCATCCACCGTGAGCGACTTGCGGTGATTGCGCCGCACCACCTTCGCCACCGCGCGCGAGAGCGAGCCCAGGTATTTCCACGGGCGGAACACGAGCTGCTTCACCCCAGCCTCGCGCATCATCACGATGCTCTCGTCGCTGACCTCGCTGCCCCAGTAATCGAACATCAGCAGCACCTCGACGCCGGCCCGCGCGCGCTCGCACAGCGCGTCGATGAAGCGCAGGCCCAACGCGTCGTCTTCGAGAATGTAGGTCTCGAGGCAGATGGTGCTCTTCGCGCTCGCGATCGCCGCCAACATCGCGGGGTACGCTTGGTACCCGTCCTTCAACAACGCGACGCGATTGGGGCCGACCTTGGTCTCGGCGTACGGCAGTCGATCTGGAAGCAGGGCATTCACGCGACCAGCCCTCGCGCCCACGCTCCGCCCTTCGCCGCCACTTCCTCCGGAGTGCCCTGATCGATCACGCGCCCCGATTCCATCACGACGATCCGATCGGCGTGACGAATGGTCGACAGGCGATGCGCGATGACCAGGGTGGTGCGGCCCTTCATCAGCTCGGCGAGCCCCGCCTGCACCTCGGCCTCGGTCTCGGTGTCGAGCGCGCTGGTGGGCTCATCGAGGAGCAACAGCGACGGCTCCTTCAGGAACGCGCGCGCGATCGCAATGCGTTGACGCTGACCGCCAGACAAGCGCGCCCCACGCTCACCGACGTCTTCCTCGAGGCCCTTCGAGAATCCGCGCACGAAGTTCGTCGCGTGCGCCCGCTCGAGCGCAGCCCACATCTGCTCGTCGGTGGCATCAGCCCGCCCCACGCGCAGGTTGTCGCGCACGGATCCAGAGAGGAGCACCGGCTCCTGCGGAACCCAGGCGAGCTGCGCGCGCACGCTGCGGCGAGAGAGGCCGGAGAGCAGTGCGCCGTTCCATTTCACTTCTCCGTTCGAGGGGAGCACGTGGCCCAACAACACCGAGAAGAGACTCGACTTCCCGGCGCCCGACGCGCCCACCAGCGCCACGTGCGAGCCGGGCTTCACGGAGAAGCTCACGCCCTTGAGCGCCTCGCGCCCATCGGCATAGGTGAGCCGCACGTCGTTGAGCTCGAGGCCCTCGGTGAGCGGCTTCGCTTCGCCGCCCCCAGCGTGATCGGCTTCGGCGTCGAGCACCTCGAACAACCGCGTCGCCGCGCCCGCACCGAGCGAGATCTGCGAGGCGGTATTCGAGAGCGACTTGAGCGGTTGATAGATCAGCACCGCGGCCGCGATGAAGGAGATGAAGTTGCCCGCCAGCGAAGGATCCAGCTGCACCGCGCGAGTGCCCACCACCATCGCCAGCGCGAGCCCCATGATCCCGAGGAACTCCGTGGTCGGACTGAACGCGCCGCGAATGAAGAGCGAGCGTTTCATCACCGCGAGGTAGCGATTCTGCTCGGTGTCGAACTGCTGCAGCGCGCGCTTCTCCGCCCCGTACGTCTGCACCACGGGGAGGTTCTGCAGCTGCTCGCTCACCAGCATCGAGAGCTGCCCGAGCGAGGCCTGAGACTTCGTCGCCTCCTTCTTCGCCCCGCGCGCGAAGCGCGACACCGGAATGATCGTCCCCGGCAGCACGATGAAGATCAGCAGGAAGAGCCGCCAATCCGTGACCAGGCACACCACCAGCAACCCGAGCACCTGCAGCGAGTCCTTGGTCACGCTCGCCAGGGCCTGTCCCGCCGAGAACTCCAGCTGTGAGACGTCACTCGTGAAGCGCGAGAGCAGCTCGCCCGAGTGCCGCTGCTCGAACCACTTCGGAGGGAGCACCAGCAGCCTCCCGTAGAGCTCTTCGCGCAGCCGCGAGAGCACGCCCTGCGACACCCGGCTCATCAGCCCGGCGTGCAGCCAGGAGGCGAATGCCTTCAGCACTGCGGCGAAGACGATCGCCAGCGGAAGCTTGAAGGTCAGGTCTTCACGCTCGAGGTGGAAGGGCCCCCAGGTGATCTCCCCTCCGCCGATGAGCGAGCGGAGCAGCGGGCCTACCAGGGACGCCCAGACCGCCCCGGCCGTCGCCGCGAACAACGAAAAGAAGATCGCGAGGAGTAGGGGCCGTTTGAAAGGACCCACCCGAGCGACCACGCGCCACCAAACGCGCTTGTCTGTTCGGGGGGATCTCGTGCTCACGGGGTCGATTGCTTTCGAATCAGGCTGCGTTAGAGAGCTTTCGCCCCATGTCTTCCAAGCGTGACTACTACGAGGTGCTCGCGGTCGAGCGCAACGCCGATGCCGACACGTTGAAGAAGGCGTTCCGCAAGCAGGCCATGCAGTACCACCCTGACCGGAACCCGGGCGACAAAGACGCCGAAGAGAAGTTCAAGGAGTCGTCCGAGGCGTACGAGGTTCTGTCCGATCCTGACCGGCGCGCGCGGTACGACCGCTTCGGCCACCAGGGCGTCGAGGGTTTCGGCGGCAGCGGCGGCTTCAACAACGTCAACATCAACGACATCTTCGGCGAGATCTTCGGTGACATCTTCGGCGGTGGCCGAGGCCGGGGACGCCAGCGCAACCGCGGCGCCGACCTCCGTTACAACCTGGAGCTCACCTTCGAAGAGGCCGCGTTCGGCTCCGAAGTGAGCGTGAAGATTCCGCGGCCCAAGCGCTGCGTGGCGTGTGACGGCACCGGTAGCCAGAGCAAGAAGACCCGTCAGTGCCCCACCTGCGGCGGCGCGGGCGAGGTGCGCTTCACTCAAGGATTCTTCGCGGTCGCGCGCACCTGCAACCAGTGCGGCGGCTCGGGCCAGGTGGTCGCGGATCCCTGCAAGGAGTGCAAGGGCGCGGGCAAGACCGAGTCGGTGAGCGAGCTCTCGGTGAAGATTCCTCCGGGCGTCGACACCGGTACGCGCGTGCGTCTCGCGGGCGAAGGTGAGCCGGGAGAGCAGGGCGGACCGTCGGGCGATCTCTACGTCGTGGTGCACGTGAAGGAGCACCCGATCTTCCACCGCGAGGAATACGAGGTCTTCTGCGAGGTGCCGATCAGCTTCGTGCAGGCGACGCTCGGCGCGCAGCTCGAGGTGCCCACGCTCGATGGCATGGTGAAGATGAAGGTGCCCGAGGGTACCCAGAGCGGGAAGATCTTCCGCCTGAAGGGCAAGGGCATCCCCCACCTGCAGTCGAGCGATCGCGGCGATCAGCACGTGCGCGTGGTGGTCGAGACTCCGCAGAACTTGTCGAAGGCGCAGCGCGAGCTGCTCGAGAAGTTCGCCGAGGCCTCGGGCGAGAACGTGAATCCGCAGAGCAAGTCGTTCTTCGAAAAGGTGAAGGACCTGCTCAAGAAGTAACCGATTCCCTCTCCCTGCGAAGCGGGGAGAGGGGCGGGGAGAGGGGCGGAGCGCCATGTCCTGGAAACACGGCTTCACCAAGTTCCTCGGAGCCGATCCCCAGCGCCTGCACTTCGCCGCGCATTCGCATCACTTCTGGCCTGACGTCACCTTCGAGGCGCACCAGCAGGCTTGGCTGATGGCCGCGCGCTACGCCGACGAGAAGTGGGATCCGATCTTCGGCGAGGTCCTGCCCGAGACGCAGCGGCACATCGCGGCCGAACTCTCGCTGCCGTCGAGTGACAGCCTGGTCTTCGCGCCGAACACGCACGAGTTCGTGCTGCGGTTGCTCTCGTGCCTGCCCGAGCGCGCGCACGTGGTGACCACGGACTCCGAGTTCCACTCGTTCGAGCGCCAGTCGAGGAGGCTGGAAGAGGAGGGCTTGCTGCGAGTGACGCGAGTGCCCTCAGAGCCATTCGCCTCGTTCAACGAGCGCTTCTCCGCGGCGGCGCAGCAAGCGGACCTCGTGTTCTTCAGCCACGTGTTCTTCAACTCCGGAGCAGTCGTTCAGCAGCTCGACTCGCTCGTGGATTCGTTGCCGAAGAGCGCGATGGTGGTGATCGACGGGTACCACGGCTTCTGCGCGGTCCCGACGAGCCTCGAGCGTCTGAGCCAGCGCGCGTTCTACCTGGCGGGTGGCTACAAGTACGCGATGAGCGGAGAGGGCGCGTGCTTCATGCATGTGCCTCCGAGCGCGCTCGAGCTGCGTCCGAGAAACACCGGTTGGTTCGCCGCGTTCGACGCGCTCGCGGGGAAGCGAGCGGGCGAAGTGCCGTACTCGAAGGGCGCGATGCGCTTCATGGGCGCGACGTTCGATCCCTCGGGGCTCTTCCGCTTCAACGCGACGATGCGCTGGCGCAAGGAAGTGAAGCTGAGCACCCCTGACACGCGCGCGCATGCGCACTCGCTGCAGCACCACTTCGTGTCGGCGCTGCCTGAAGGACCGCTGAAGGCCGAGCAGCTGCTCGTGCCGATTGCGAATCCCGCGCGCGGGCAATTCCTCACCTTCCGCACTCCGGACGCGAACGCGCTGTGCGCCACGCTGAAGCTGCATCACGTGATCACCGACTCGCGCGACGATCGCCTGCGCTTCGGTTTCGCGCCGTACCACGACGAGGCCGACGTCGTTGAACTGCACGCTCGGCTTGCTCGCGCGCTGAAATGAACTGGCTGTTCACGCTCTCAACGCGATCCGCCAATTCCGCTTTCGCCCCGCGCAGGACAACGACGGCAAACCCGTCCCCTACCTGTTCGTCTATCGATACACGTTCGTCTGCTGACGCGTCGTTGCCTCGTGAGCTCCGTGAAAGGTAGAGGCAGCAAATGACCAGCGAGACCATCCGCAACCCGATCATGGATCCCCTGATGACGCCGGCGAACACAGCGCTGGTCGTGATCGACTATCAGCCGGTACAGGTGAACTCGATCAAGTCGATGGGCCATGACGAGCTGGTCGCGAACATCGTGACCGTCGTGAAGACGGCGAAGCTGTACGGCCTGCCGACAATCCTGTCGACGGTGAACGTCAAGACGGGGGTCAACAAGCCTACGGTCGCTCCCCTAGCCGAGGTTGCCGGCGACACGCCGTCCTACGACCGCACCAGCATCAACGCCTGGGAGGACGTCGAGTTCCGCAAGGCGGTCGAGTCCACCGGGCGCCGCAAGCTGCTGATGTGCGCGCTGTGGACCGAAGCGTGCCTGCTGTTCCCCTCGATCGATTTGCTGCGGCTCGGCTACGACGTGATCATCCCCGTCGACGCCGTCGGCGGCACCTCGCCGCTCGCGCACGAGTCGGCGCTGCGCAGCCTCGAACAGGCGGGCGCCCGAATGAGCACGATCGCGTCACTCCTGTGCGAGCTGCAGCGCGACTGGGCGCGCAAAGAGACGGCGCCCGACTTCGCCGAGCTGTTGTTCGCGCGCCACCTCCGGCTCAAGCCCGAGTCGCGCTAACGCATCTCACCTTCATCATCGACGCCCGCGCTGCCCTGCTAGAGAGAGCGGATGCTCCGCCCCTCGCTCGTGTGCATCGCCCTCGGTGCATCTGTCGCTCTCGCGCAGCCGGTTTCGATCTTCAAAGAGGTCGGCAAGTCACAACGCAACTGGGCGAACATGCGCATCGGAGCGTCGAGCGGCAGCGTGCGCCCCGAGATCTGCCTGGAGATCTCGCCCATCGCGCTGATCTCCGCGGAGGCGTGCGGCACGGGCTCTGGTTTCCTGCACAAAGATCCCGCGCCCGAGATCGCTCACTTCCGCGCGAAGGCCACGCTGATGAGCTGGGAGACGCCGATCGGTTATCTCCAGCCGCGCTTCCTCGCAGGCTTCGCCGAGCTTCAAGTCGGTGAAGACACGTCGGGCTTCTACTTCACGAGCACCGGCCCTACGGGCGTCGAGACGTCAGGACCCGAGCTCGGTCTCTCGTTGCGCTGCCTCACGTCGCTCGCGGTCGGCATCGAGTTGGTCACCGAGCTTCAGTTCAACACCGCGCTCTTCGTGCACGCGCCGAAGCTGGTGCGGCCGATGTCTGAGCTACAGCCCACCCTGAGTGTCAGTGTGGGCGTGGGCTTCTAGCGTTCCCTTGAGGTAGTCACCCACGCCATGCGTTCAATCCTTCTCGCCCTTGCTCCCGTCCTCTTCCTCGGCTGCGGCGGGCCCTTCGTCACCTTCGATGCCCAGATGAAGGGCACGGCCACCATTCAAGGCAGCGCCCTCGGGCAATTGCTCGGCACCTTCCCGCAGGCGAACGGCTTCACCTCGATCGACTTCAGCAACAACCAGGACTTCAAGAACAACAACACCTCGCGGGACAAGGTGAAGAGCATGAGGGTGACTTCGCTCTCGCTCACCATCACCTCGCCCAACAACCAGGACTTCCGGTTTCTCGACTCGCTTGAGTTCTCCGTGAAGGCAGGGGGCAAGGAGCAGAAGGTCGCGACCAAGACTGGCATCGCGTCGCTGGGCCTCGCTGCTCCGAACCCCACGCTGAACCTCGATCTGATCGACGCCGATCTCGCGGAGTACGTGCGCTCTTCGGAATTCAGCATCGTGACGAGCGGCGCGGGCCGTCAGCCTGCGCAGGACACGCAAATCGAGATCGACATCAGGTTCAGCGTGGGCGCTGGGCTCTGAGGCCTAGTCGGGCTTCCCTTCGCCCGTGGTGATCAACGAGCGCAGGCTGTCGTTCACGTAGAAGCCCCAGGCGTTCGAGCACTCCTTGAAGCACTCGCGCGCCTCGGTGAGGCCGTGATGCGTGAAGCGGAGCTCGGTCTTCTTCCCCTTCGGAGCGATCTCGAAGCTGATCTCCGTGCCGTTCCACTCGGTCTTGTCCTTCGTGAAGTTGAGCTGCGCCTCGGTGACCAGCCACACCACCTTCTTGTTGGGCACCACCTCGGTCAGCTTCTGCTTCGAGAAGTGGAGGTCCTTGTAGCGGTAGGTGAACTCGTCTCCTGCCTGCTTGGTGCCGCCGGTGATCTTCCTCGACCACCACTTGTCCACGTTGGTGACCGCTGCGAACACTTCGGCCGGGCTCTGCTCTACGGAAATGACTGTCGTGAAGTCGTTCATGAGTGTGTGCCGCCTTTCACTCAAAACGACGCGCAGCTGATTTTCAGATCGACATCGACATCTGCTTCCGCAGAAAGCGCCGCTCGCTCTCGTTGCCTGCCAGGTCGAGGGCGCGCTGGTAGTCGTCACGCGCGTCTTCACCGAGCCGCCGGCGGAAGTCCGCGCGCACCGCGTAGAAGTGGTGGTACCGAGCGAGCGCAGTCTCGAGCTCAGTGAGCGCACTCAAGGCCGCACGGGGACCTTCGTGCATCCCCAGCGCGACTGCGCGGTTCAGCGCCACCACTGGAGAGGGATTCAGCTCGAGCAGCGCGTCGTAGCAACGAAGGATCCGTGCCCAATCAGTGCGCTCCCACGTGGGCGCGGTGACGTGGCACGCCGAGATCTCCGCCTGCATCGCGTAGCTCCCAGCGCCGAGCCGACGTGCGCGTTCGAGCGCCATCAGTCCTTCTTTGATCAATGGACGATCCCACTTGGAGCGGTCCTGCTCGGAGAGGAGCAGCAGTTCTCCCTGCTCATCGACCCGAGTGGTCGCGCGCGCGAGTGAGAACGCGATCAGCGCAAACAGCCCGAAGACCTCTGACTCGTTGGGGAGCAGCCGGCACAACACCTGGCTCAATCGGAACGCTTCTCGCTGCAGTTCGAGGCGCATCAACGGACCTTCGCGGCTCGTGTGGCCCTCGTTGAACACCAGGTAAATCACCGCGAGCACGGAGGACAAACGCTCGGGCAGCTCCGCTCCCTCAGGCACCGCGTAGCGCAGCTGTTTCTCTTCGATCGTCCGCTTCGCGCGCACGATTCGCTGAGCGATCGTCGCTTCAGGTGAGAGCAGCCCTCGCGCGATCTCCTCGGTGGTGAAGCCCGCCACGACCTTCAGCGTGAGCGCCACCTGGCTCTCCAACGTGAGCGCGGGATGGCAGCACGTGAAGATCAGCCGCAGCTCGTCATCGCCGATCGACTCGAAGCTCTCGGCGTCCACGGCATCTTCCTCGCGCAGCAGCGGAGCGTTCTTCTCGCTCACCTTCCGCCGCCGAAACGCATCTCGCGCGTGATTACGTGCGCTCGTTGTCAGCCACGCGCCGGGGTTGTCCGGAGTTCCGGTGCGAGGCCACGTCGCAAGCGCCGAGACCGCCGCGTCCTGGAACGCTTCTTCCGCCGCCTCGAGATTCCCGAGCTGAGACACGAGCCGGCCCACGACGCGTCCCTTCTCGCGCCGCACCACCTCGTCGAGCCTATGGCTCAGCTCCTCCACAGCTCACGAATCTCGAGCGAGCCGTGCTTCATGAACTCGCTCTGGCTGGCCCAGCGTACGGCTTCGTCCATCGTCTCCATGCGCAGGAAGAAGATGCCGCCGATCACCTCTTTGCTCTCGAGGAAGGGGCCGTCGAAGATCGCCTTGTTCGCGCTCACCCGCTTTCCCTTCGTCGGCGAGTGCAATCGCGCTCCACCGAGAAATCGGCCAGCGGGGAAGTTGTCGCGCGTCGCCGCGTCGATGCGATCCATGATCGCGACCCAACCCGCTTCATTCGCCGAATTGCCCAGCACCGCGAAGCCGAACACACGTCCCTGCTGCGTGTTCTTCCCCGGCTGCATGTGACCGTTCATCACCGGACGAACGTCGAGCGAAGTTCCGGGCGCCATCGGACATTGCTTCGCGAGCGCGACCGCGGAGTCGAGGTCTTCCGCCTGCACGAGGTAGTAGCCGCCGAGCACGAGCTCACCGAACGGCCCGTTCTCCACGTGTGTCTTTCCGTCGCGAAGGCTCACGCGCTTTCCCTCGACAGAAGGCCGCAGTCGTTCTCCGTCACGAAAGGCCGCTCCGAGAGATCGTTCGAACTCGGAATGACCCTCCACCAGCGTGCGGGTCTCCGCCGGCGTGAGTCGCGCTTCTTCGGCCTCGTTGGCCAGCAGCATCACCATGAAATCGGGCATCGCAGTGCTCCTTTAGAAACTGCGACGTCTCACGCGCCCGCCGATCGACATTGGCCTCCACAATACCTGCGCTGGCACGCGGGATGATGAGGCTCCCCAAAGCAGTTTCACCCCGCGGTCGTGCGGAGACATTCACGTGTCCGCAAGGCCGCATTTGCGGGCGTTTTCCCGCACAGAAAGCCTGCTATGTGGCCCGCCATGCGTCACCTGTTGCTCATCAGCGCCATTGCCCTCTGCGCCTGTCCGAAGAACACCGGAACCGGCACTGGAACGGGCACCGGCCCGAAGATCGAGGCGAAGAAGGACGCGAGCGCCGACGAGGCTCTCACCAAGGCCCTCTCGGTCGCGCAGTCGAAGTCGCGCCGGGAAGGCATCGACGCGCTCCTCTCCGTGCGCAAGGCGTTCCCTGAGAGCACCGCAGGGCAGGACGCGCTCTATCGCGCCGGCGTGCTCGCGTTCGAAGAGGGTGACTACGCGCTCGCTCGCAAGTCCCTCGGCGAGCTGCTGTTCGAGAACCCGCTGCACCCGATGGCCAACCAGGCGCGCCTCAAGTCGGGCCTCGCCGCCGTCGAGCAGAAGGCCTACCGCGACGCGTTCCAGACGCTCAGCACGCTCGTCGATCGCCTCGAAGGTGAAGACAAGAAGCTCGCCGAAGCGGCCCTGCAGCGCGCCGCCGCGGGCAGCCAGCAGTACGGAGAGGCGCTCAAGGCCGCGCTCAAGCAGGTCGATAACGCGGTGACCGCCGATGAGAAGAAGGCCGCGCTCGCGAACCTGGAAGACGTGGTGGAGACGAAGACCACCTTCCTCTCCATCGCCGAGGCCTGGAACGAGATCCCGCGCACGCACCCGGCGTGGCCGCTCCTCACCTTCAAGATGGCGCGCGTCTACTATCACCTGCGCGATTGGAACCGGCTCGACGAGACGCTCAAGTCGCTGCTCTCCACCGCGCCTGATTCGACCTATGCCCCCGAAGCGAAGGCGCTGCTTGACCGTCTGAGCAAGCGCTCGCAGGTGCGTCCGAAGGCGATCGGCGCGGTGCTCCCGATGAGCGGCCGCTTCCAGTCCTTCGGTGAGGCCACCATGCGCGGGCTCAAGCTCGCGCTGAAGGGCAGCGACATCGAGCTCGTCGTCAAAGACAGCCAGGGCGATCCGGCGCTCACCTCGAAGCTCGTCGAGCAGCTCGCGTTCGACGAAGGCGTGATCGCGATCATCGGCCCGCTGCTCGCGGAAGACGCGAAGCGCGGCGCGCTGGTGGCCGAGGAACTCCAGGTTCCGCTGATCACCCTGTCCCGCGCGGAGGGCCTCACGCAGATCGGCCCGCACATCTTCCGCACGATGATCACGAACTCGCAGCAGGCCGAAGCGCTCGCGGACTACGCGATGAACACGCTCGGCTACAAGACGTTCGCGGTGCTGCACCCGAACACCCCGTTCGGAGTCGAGCTCACCAACGAGTTCTGGGACGCCATCGAGAAGCGCGGTGGCCAGATCCGCGGCATCGAGAGCTACGACCACGATCAGAAGACGTTCACCGAAGAGGCCAAGCGTCTCGCCGGCCGCTACTACCTCGAGGATCGCGCCGACTATTACGAGAAGATCCGCGAGATCCGCGAGGCCACCACCGACGAGTTCCGCCGCCGCAAGGCGATGGAGAAGATGAAGGCGTCGCTCGATCCTGTGATCGACTTCGAGGCGATGCTGATCCCCGACTCGTGGCAGCAGGTCTCGCTCGTCGCGCCCGCGCTCGCCGTCGAGGACATCATCACCAACGCCTGCGACAAGAAGGACCTCGAGCGCATTCAGAAGACCACCGGCAAGGACAAGCTGAAGACGGTCACCCTGCTGGGTCCCTCGACGTGGAGCTCTCCCAAGGGCACCTCCGGCGATCTGCAGCTCATCGAGCGCGGCGGGAAGTACGTGCTGTGCAGCGTGTACGTCGAGGCGTTCTACGAGACGAGCGATCGTCCCTCGACCAAGGCCTTCGTCGCTGCGTTCCGCGAGGCGCACAAGGACGCGTCCATCACGTTGCTCGACGCCGTCGGTTACGACACGGGCGCGATGGTGCGCAGCATCGTCGAGAAGGAACAGCCCACCACGCGCTCCAGCTTTCGCGAGATCCTCCAGCACGTGAAGGACTTCCAGGGCGCCACGGGTTCGCTCACCATGGACGACGCGCGCGAGGCGAAGCGCCAGCTGTACCTGCTCAACATCACTCCGAAGGGCGTGAAGGAAGTCACGCCGAAGCGTCCGGAGGGGTGAAGTGGGCTCCCTATTCTCCCTCTCCCTGCGAAGCGGGGAGAGGGGCAGGGGAGAGGGGCGAGCGCTTCTGCTCACACTCCTCACCCTCGTCGCGACCGGCTGCAGAACCTTCCCGAAGACGCCAGACGCGACGCTGACGGCGCTGGCCTCGGCGAAGGACGCGTACCTGAGCGGCACTCCGATCGCGCTCGGGGAACGCGTGGTGCTGAACCGCGAAGACTTCGTCTACGACGCGAAGCCTTCGCCCGATTCGAAGCTCGTTGGTATCTCGCGGCTCGGCCCGAAGTCCTTCCATCTCTCGCTGTTCGATCTGACCGCGCCTGCGAAGCCGCTCTCGGACACCGCGATCAATCCGCTCGAGTTCGATGTCGATTCGCTCGAGTTCTCTCCGGATGGCTCGCGCGTGGCGACGGTGTCTCGCGACGGTGCGCTCAGGATCTACAGCGCGAAGACCGGCACCCTCGAAGCGGCCTGGCTCACTGAGGAGCCGCTGGTGAGCGTGGGTTGGAATTCCACCGGTGACCTCATCGCCCTCGGGAGCGCTCGCGGCCTGGTGACGCTCGTCTCGGTGCCTCAGCTGCAGCACGTCGCTGAGCTGCGTCCTCACACTGATGAAGTTCGTGCGGTGGCGTTCACTCAGTCTGGCGAGTTGGTGACCGGGAGCTGGGACAAGAAGCTCCACGTCTTCTCCATCGCGGAGACGAGCGCTTCGTCGCGCGAGGTGCGCACGCACGTCACGAAGAAGAATGGGGTCGTCTCGTTCCGCGCGGTGATCGATCGCGCTGCGTCGGCCACGGTCGCGCTCGATGCGCGTTTGCCCACCATCGTGATCAAGAGCGCGCTCGCGCAGGCCGCGGGCATCAACGTGCTCGCCCTCACCGAGTCAGTGCAGGTGCCCACCGCGTTCGGCACTCAACTCGCGAAGGTGGCGAAGGGCAGGGTGCTCTCGATCAAGAACCTCTCGCTCGACCAGGTGGATCTCGCGGTCTGCGATGCGTGTGTTCCTCCGGATGCACAGGCTGCCCTCGGTGGGCCGGTGCTTGATCAGCTCGCGGTCGCGTTCGATGAGTCGAGTGGAGAGATCGTGTTCACCCCGAAGGAAGGGGCGAAGGGCGTGAGCGTGAGCTCGTCGAAGTCGCTGGTGCTTGCTCGCTCGTTCGAGTTCCCCGCTTCGGTGAATGACGTTTCGCTCGATGCGAAGGG
>CBIHPJ010000112.1:0-15897 GCA_966211295.1 uncultured Myxococcales bacterium
CGGGCTTCTTCTTGTTGTCTGCGGTCATCTTCTTGTCGAGGTCGAACGAGGCCTCGACGAAGTCGGCGTAGAGGTCGCGCACTTCGGTGTTCTTCTTGAGCACCGTCGGATCCGCCTCGAGCAGCTTTTCCACCGCGTCACGGCGGCGCGCGAACGTCGAGTAGCCGGTGCTCGCAGCCACCACCGGTTCATCCTTCGCCGCGGGCGGGTTGTCCTTCGCAGGCGGCGGAGCGGCCTCCACCTTCTCGACCTTCTCAGGCGGAGGCGCCTTCTCCGGCTTCGCGACCTTCTCAGGCTTCGCCGGCGGATCGTCCTTCGCGTCGTCCTTCGCCTCGTCGGCCTTGTCCTGGGCGTCAGCCACCGCAGCCTGCGCGTTCTTCTGCAGCTTCGCCGCGTTCGCGATCGCCTCGGCCTGCTTCTTCTTCGCCCACTCCGCGGCTTCTTCCGGATCGTTCGGAGGCGTGTCGCCGAGGTCTGAATCTCCGCCGCCGGTCGCGATGGCCGCGCTGCCACCACCGCTACCGAAGCCGCGAATGGTGGTGATCACTCCGTTCACCAGACCCCAACCCGCACCGACGAGCGCGAGCACGCCGACCACCTTGAGGACGGTGAGCACCCACTTCACCACCTCGAACTTCACCATCCACTGGTAGTTCACGTAGACGGTCACCAACGAGCCCACCACGCCGAGCAGCGGGCCGAGCAGGTTGATGAACGGAATGGGCAGCGCTCCGAGGATCGTCCCGAGCGCGCTGGGCACGGCGACGATGATGGTCAGCGTGAAGAACTGCAGCATGTAGTTGCTTCGCGAGCGCGCGTCCGACTTGCCCTTGAGCTTGTCGATCAGCCACGCCCACACACGGTCGCCGAAGAATCCGAAGATCACCGCGCCAATCACCCCGCCGATGGCAGCACCGATCGGCAGAAAAAGACCGAGCTGGAAGAGGTGTCCGGGCCGGATCAACGAGGCGATACCCTCGGCGATCGACCCGAGCGCCGCGCTGAAGAAGAGCGCGGGCAGGGCGTACCCAATGATCTCGGTCTTCCCGAGCGGCTCGGTGGGCTGCTCTTCAATCGTGTTGCGCACGGTGCCGAACGGGTTCACGAGCAGCTTGGGAACGTTCAGCAGGTAGTACGCGATGCCCTTGGGCACGCCGACGAACATCGCGCCGATGCCCTTGCCTTCGGGCGCGGCCTCTTCCGCCTTCGCGCTCTCAGCAGCAGCCGCGGTGGGACGCTTCTGCGCGGAAGCAGCAGGCGCGGTCTTCGCGTTCGAGGGCGGAGGATTCGGCTTCTTCGCCGGAGGCGCGCTCACCGGCCCAGGGCCGTTCTTTCCCTTCAACGTCGGAGCCGCGAGCTCCTGCTCTTCGTCTTCCTCGATCTGGACGACTTCGAACTCACTCTGACCAACCGTGAAGCTCGCACCTTCCTGAAGCTGCACGGGACGAGGTGCGCGCTGGCCCTGCGGCACCGCGAGCGTCTCGAGCAGCCACTGGCCGCCCTTCTGTGAAACGCGCGCCTGACGCCGCGAGATCGAGTTGTCCTCGAGCTGAATGTCAGCGTCGCCTCCCACGCGACCGAAGATGAAACCTTCAGGAGGAACGACGATGTCTTCGTTGGTCGAGAGATCGCGGAGTGTGACCTGGCCCATGAATACTTCCTGACGTGTGAAAGGGACGCGCAGGCTTTCTCAGACGCGCGTTTCTGTCGAGCGAGTTCAGTCCTGACGGTTCAGCGCTTCGAGGTAGGAGCCCACCCGGGGGATCCGTTCCTCTCCATCGACGAAGACCCGCGCACGGACGCGACCAGGCCCGGTGACCACCACGTCGACTCCGGCCGGCAGCGCGAAGAACTGCATCAGCGGTGGCACCTTCACCGCGATCTCGATCAAGGGCACCACCGTGAGCGCCTCGGGCTTCTGGTGATCGTGGTCATCGTCCATACAGCCCACGAACCATCCCGAGTCAGACGGGGAGTGTGGCTCGGTGCGGCCCATCATGAACGCCTGAGACTCGAAGGTCTTCGAGCAGACGATCGCCTGGAACGCCTGCCGCGGGTAGTCGGCGCGCTCGAGGAGCCCGAGGCTGTCGAGGACTTCTTTCTGCCGCCAGGTCTCGAAGAGCGATTGATCGACTGACTCGACCCACTTGAGCTCGTGCTTCAGATCTGGCTCGAGCACGCCCAGCGTTCCGTCTTCGCGCTGCGTGAGCCGCAGCGTCGCCCAGCCCAGCTGAACGGTCTGGCCTGGTTTGAACTGCGTGCCGTTGGCCACTCCGTTCTCGAAGTAGCCGATCAGCATCTTCTCGAGGCCCGGCACGGGAACGTCGTTGAGAAACCGGAGCGTGAACTCGGAGTGATTGAAGTCTTTGCAGCGGGTGGTGCGGAACTCCGTCACGGCAGCACGCTCGCGTGATCAGGAGGCGTGCGGTGCTCCACGCCGCGCTCGATCACCCGGCCCAGTCGGAAGAGCAGGTTCTCTTCGTACGGACGCGCCATCAGGTGCACTCCGATGGGGAGCGCGTTGCGATCGAAGCCGGCGGGCACGCTGAGCGCCGGGAACCCCGTGATGTTCGCGATGCGAATGAAGCGCATCAACGCGTCCACCACCGGCAGGTTCGACTCGCCCTCAGGCAGCGTGGACTCCGGAATCGCAGGAGCGGTGATCGCAGTGGTCGGAGTGATCACCACGTCGCAGGTCTTCATCAGCTCGAGCCACTCGCGCGTCATCGCGTGACGGTGACGGAGCGCGTGCACGTACTCCGAAGAGCGGAAGTGCTGACCGATGGCGAGGTTGGTGCGCGAGTCGAGACCGAACCGCGTCACGTCGCTCTCGATCTGCGGCCGCATCGACTGGCACATCTCGCTGAGGATGAGGGTGCTGTGCGTCCAGAGCACGGTGTTGAGATTCGGTCCCTCGATCTCCACCACCTTCGCGCCGGCATCGGTGAGCAGCTTCACCGCCGCGCGGCACTTGCTCACCACTTCACTCGCGGCGTCGTCGAACCACGCCCAGCAGATGCCGAGCCGCACGCCCTCGAGCGAGCCCTTCTCGTAGTCCGCGAGGTGCGCCTGCGGCTGGAGCTGCGAAGCGACGTCGTGATCATCCGCGCCCGCGAGCACCGCGTACATCGCCGCGACGTCATCGACCGTGAGACCCATCGGTCCCACGTGGCCCACGTTCCAGCAGAGCGGAGGAACTCCGGTCTCCGGAATGCGCCCCCACGTCGCCTTCAGTCCGACGATGCCGCAGAGCGCGGCGGGAATTCGAATCGAGCCACCGCCATCGGCGCCGATGCTGAGCGGAGAAATCCCAGCGGCCACGACCGCGCCTGAAGCGCTCGAGCTGCCGCCGGTGATGTGCTTGCGGTTGTACGGATTGCGAGCGGCTCCGTGCCAGGGATTGAGACCGATCGGATTGATGCCGATCTCGTTCATGTTGAGCTTGCCGAGGATCACCGCGCCCGCAGCTTTGAGCCGCGCCGCGACCGTGGAGTCTTTCTTCGCGACGTCCTTGCGGAAGCGCGTGCCGAGCGTGGTGACGAAGCCCGCGAGATCGACCTCGTCCTTCAGCGCCACCGGCACACCATCGAGCACGCTCAGCGGCTTTCCTTCACGGAGTCGTTTGGCCGACGCCTCCGCGGCCGCGAGCACCTCGTCCGGCTTGCGCGCGATGAAGAGGCCGAGGCGCTCGTCACGGCCATCGAGCCTCTCGATGTTCTCGTGCGTCTTCCTGATCACCGCGACGGGATCGAGTCCGCCTCGGTACGCAGCAGCGAACTTCGCCACGGTCTCGCGAGGTCCTGAAGGAGCGGCAGCGATCGCACGCGCGGCCTGCTCCACCGCGGTCTGCTGCTCCGTCGGCGCAGGAGGGTGGGGGAGCTCGCACTGCAGCGGCGGCGCGTCGCCCGGAGAGAGCTCACGCCACGCCTCAATGCCGCTGTCCTTCACCAACTTCTCGAGGAGCACGGGGCCGGCGGGGCTCTCGAGCGCGCTGACGAAAGCCTTCAAGGCGATGCCCGCAACGCGCGGGGCTTTGACGTCGTCTCGGTGGTAGCTCATGCGGGTCACCCTACATCCCTGCACACCCACCCCTTCTTGAATAAATCGGGGCCCGGTTCCGTAGAAGCGGGCATGAACCACTCAATCCTTGGTCTCGCTGTGATGGTGACGGTGATGGGCGCTTCGGTGGCTCGCGCGGATGACTGCGGTCCTCAGCCGACGTACGCACCGCAGGGACAGAACTGGAACACCGGCAGCTACCAGCTGCAGACCACGCAGGTCTGGGTCCCCGGTCAGACGCAGCAGGTCTGGACCGCCGGCACCTGCACTCAGCTTCGCGGCCCCTTCGGCGGCTACATCCAGAGCTGCTCGCCGGGCTACTACCGGACGGTCGCGACCGCCGGTCACTATGAGAACCAGCAGAACTGGGTCTGGGTCGCTTACTCGTACCCCCAGTACAACCAGGGCAATCAGTACGGCCGCTACCGTTACAACGATGACCGCTACGACAACCGAGGCAATCGGAACGGCAACCGCCGCCACGGTCGTCACGGTGCGGTCCCGGTCGGCTACTAAGACCTCCACGCGGCTGGGAAATCGAGCCCCACTTCCTTCAAGGAGGTGGGGCTTCGTCGTTGTAGGGACGCAGGCGCGAATCGGGGCTAGAACTCACTCTGGTGTCGCCTCCCACCTCCAGACCTGTCGCGGTGCTCCCGATCGACGGCGCTCGGTATGCGCAGCTCAAGGCGCTCCTGGAGGGATCTGGTGTTCCCGTCGCTGATCGACTCGGGCCTGATCTGGATGTGGCCGTCGTCGACCTCGGTTCTCCCGGAGTCGATCAGGCGCGCAAGTCACTCGCTGAGAAGGCCCCGCGCGCAGCGATCCTCGGCATCGCCACGCCGCAGCCCGATGTCGACGCCGCGGTCTTCGAGGTGATCGAACCGACCTCCATCAACAAGGAGCTCGTGCCGCGCCTCGCTCACCTCCGCGCCCGCCTGGGCTTGTTCAAGGAAGCGCAAGAGCGGCAGCGTGATCTGCAAGTGCTGCTCGAGCTCACCGCGCGGTACGCGGAAGCGACCGACATCGACGAGCTGCTGCACGACGTCACCAAGCGCCTCGCCGATGAGCTGCAGATCGATCGCGTGGCCTTCGTGGTGGTCGATGGCGAGCGCGGCGAAGGCACGATCATCGCGGCGAGTGACGACGCGTCGCTCAAAGATCACCGCATCGATCTCGCGCGCTACCCGGAAGTGCGGGAAGTGGTGCGTACCGGCAAGCCGGTGATCGTCGAAGACGCTCCGTCCCATCCGCTGCTCGAAGACGTGAAGGCCTCGGTCGCTGCGCGCGGCATTCGCAACCTCGCCGCGCTGCCCCTCGCGGTGAGAGGCCAGGTGCAGGGCGTGCTGTTGCTGCGGCGCTCCACGGGAGGCCCTTTCAATCCGCGCGAGGTGGAGTTCCTCACCACCGTCGCCCAGGCCACCGCGGTCGCGTTCCGCAACGTGCGCCAGCTGGAGCGCATGCGCGGGCAGCGCGAGAAAGAGAAGTCCGCTCGCATCGCCGCCGAAGAGCGCGTGGCCGAGATGAAGCGCTACGCGGCATACTTCGATCACCTCTCCGATGGAGTGGCGATCCTCGACGCGCGCGCGTGCGTGCTCTCGCTGAATCCCGCGGGCCAGGCGCTCCTCGATCTGAAGCAGTCTGATGCCGAAGGCCGTCACGTCAACACGCTCACCAACCCGAGCGACGAAGCGCTGCTCCTCGATGTGCTCTTCGCCGTTTCGAAGGGTCAAGTGAAGAGCGATGTCGATCTGCACGCCAAGACGGGAACGGGCCGGCGCTTGACGCTCTCGGTCTCGGCTGCGCCGTTGCGTGGCGATGCGGGTGACGGCGTGGCGATCCTCACGCTGCGCGACGTGACCCTGCAACGCCACATGGCCGAAGAGCTGCGCCAGACCAGCGACTTCCTCGAGCGGCTCATCGACAGCTCGGTCGATGCGATCATCGCGGCCGACATGAAGGGGAAGATCATCCTCTTCAACAAGGCCGCTGAGGCCATCTGTGGCTACAAGGCCGAAGACGTGATCGGAAAGCTGCACGTCACGCAGCTGTACGCGGAAGGCGTGGCCGCCGATCTGATGAAGAAGCTCCGCAGCACCGAGTTCGGCGGAGTCGGCCGCCTCTCCTCGAGCCGCGCTGAGATCATCGCGCGCACGGGCGAGCGCATTCCGGTGAACCTCGCGGCCTCGATCATCTACGAGGGCACGCGCGAGACCGCGACCGTCGGGCTCTTCACCGACCTCCGCGATCGCATCTCCCTCGAGCGCAAGCTCACCGACGCCGAGGCGCGTCTGCTCGAGAGCGAGAAGAACGCGGTGATCGTCGCGCTCGCCGGCACGGCCGCGCATGAGCTCAACCAACCGCTCACGTCAGTCATGGGGTACGCGGAGTTGCTGAAGCGAAAGATCAAAGAGACCGAGCCCACGTGGCGCCCGGTGGACATCATCCACCGCGAGGCTGAGCGCATGGCCGAGATCGTGAAGAAGATCGGAAAGATCACCCGCTACGAGACGAAGGCGTACGTGGGCACTGCGAAGATCGTCGACCTCGACAAGGCGGCCGCGCATGAAGAATGAGACGAGCGTGAAACCCTTCGGCGTCAGCGGACCCGCGGCCGATGCGTTTCAGGCCTTCTTCGACATGGTCGACGCGCCCGCCGCGCTCTGCGACCTGAACCTCAACATCCTCACCGCCAACGGCCCCTTCGAGGTGCTCTGCGGCGCGAAGGACGTGCTCGCTCGCTCGCTGCACGAGTTCATGGAGACCTCCGGCCTCGCGGTGCCCGAAGACGGGCGCGGGGTGGAGGTCGAGGTCGCCTGCCGCACTGGCCAGGTCGTCACGCTGTCCATCACTCGCCGCGGTCAGACCGTGGCGCTCGTCGCGCGCCGGCTCTCTCCGATGCTCGATTCGCTCGCCGCGGCGGGCAGGGCGCTCCTCGAGCAGGCCCGCGTGGAGACCGCGCTCCTCGAGATCGGCCGCAGCGTCGCCGGCGCCACCAGCGAAGAAGAGCTGGTCGCCACCGTCGCCCGCGGCGTGAAGGGACTCTTTCCCGGCCGCGCGTTCTGCGTGCGCATCGTGGACCCGCGCACCTGCCACCTCACCTCGCTCTACGCCGAGGGGCGCATGCGCGACGGGCAGCGCGATCTCTTCCACCTCCGCCGCTCGATGGTGGAAAAGACCAGCCTCGAGACGCGGGGCCTGCCCGCTGATCGCGTGTTGGTGACCACGGGAGAATTGCCGCTCCTCTTCCAGGGCAGCGTGCGGGGCATCGCGGCGCCGCTGGTGGCCTCGGGCCAGCTCTTCGGAGCGGTGAACATCGAGTACCCCGCGGGCCTCACCGCCGACGTGATGACCGACGAGCGGATCCTGATCCAGCTCGCGAACCAGGTCGCGGTGGCCGTGCGAAACGCGAAGCTCATCGACGAGCTCACGTTCATGCGGAAGTACCTCGAGGAGCTCCTCGAGAACGCGAACGCGCTGATCCTCGTCGTCAATCGCGAGGGCAAGGTGGTGGTGTTCAACCACGCGCTCGTGCAGCTCACCGGCCGCAGCAAGGCGAGCGTGCTCGGCACCGACATCGCGCAGCTGATGCCGGAATCCGAACGCCTCAAGTTGCTCCGCGTCTTCGGTGCGGCGATCAAGGGCCAGCCCGTGAGCGGCGTGGAGTCGGTGCTGCTCGGCCACGGTGATCGCGAGATGCGCGTGGCGTTCAGCACGTCCGCCGTGCTCAGCCAGTCGGGCGAGGTCGAAGGCGTGATGGCGATCGGCCAGGACCTCACGCGCATGCGCGAGCTCGAGCGGCGCGTGATCCAGGCCGAGAAGCTCGCTTCGCTCGGTCAGCTCGCGGCGTCCGTGGTGCACGAGATCAACAACCCGATGACCGCGGTCTCGACGTACGCCGACGCGCTGCTGCGCCGCTCGCAGACGAACCCCGCCGCTGATCAGGCCGACGTCGACAAGTACAAGCGCATCGTCGACAACTCCGAGCGCGTGCTGCGTTTCACCCGCGACCTCGTGAACTACGCGCGCCCCGCGAAGGACAAGCCCGAGGACATCGATCTCAACGCGGTGATCGAGAAGGCGCTCGGCTTCTGTGATCACGTGCTCCGCAAGCACGGCGTCACGGTGGAGCAGCAGCTCGGCCAGGTGCCCAGCTTCCTCGCCGTGCGACAGAACCTGGTGCAGGTCTTCGTGAACCTGGTCACCAACGCGTGCCACGCCACTCCTTCGGGCGGCAAGGTGACCGTCGCTTCGATGGTGGACGGCAGCAACGCGGTGATCACCGTGGCGGATACCGGCTCAGGCATCGCGGCCGACACCCAGGCGCGTATCTTCGAGCCGTTCTTCACCACCAAGCCCGACGGCAAGGGCACCGGCCTCGGGCTCTCGATCGTTCAGGGCATCATCGAGAACCACGGCGGCTCGATCACCGTGGCGAGCGAAGTGGGGAAGGGCACCATCTTCACCATTCGCATGCCGATGCTGCAGAGGCCGTGACCTGTTCCTTCAGGCTTCGCGATCCAGCTCGGCCAGGAACTCGTCGCGGGTGATCAGTCCCTTGCGCTGCATGATCCGCAGGAGCGCCCAGAACTTCCGCTCCATCTTCTCGACCTCGCTGTCGTCGTCGGCGCGCTCGCCGAAGAGGAAGTCGAGATCCTTCGAGACCGAGTCGCTCTTCTTCTTCGGAGCGGCGGGCTCGGGCATCACGTTGTGCGATGAGATGATCTCTTCGCCGACGATCATCGGTGCGTCCTCGTCAGGCGGAGGAGCAGGCGGCGGCGCTTTCTGTTGCGCAGGCCCGACAGCCTTGGCCGCGACCTCGGCGGCGGAGGCCTTGTGGTAGTACTTCAAGATCGCCGCGCGCACCTGGCTGTGCGTCGACACGTACATCGCGACCTGCAGGCCGGTGGTGAACTCGATCTCTTCGATCGCGGGCTGATTCAGCGGATCAGACATCGCCACCAGCAGCCGCTTGTTCGCCGTGCCCTTGCCGTCGATCGCGAAGGGAAAGAGCTCGTGCGTCTCGCAGAAACGGGCGCGGAGCATGTGCACCGCCGACCAGTCCACTTGCACCTGGTTCAGATCCACCGTGGCCAGCGAGAGCGACTGCGCGAGCACCTGGGCGAGCTGAATTTCGGTGAGCACGCCCTGCTGAATCAGGGTGACGCCGAGGCGCTGCCGGGTGCGTTTTTGCGCTGCGAGACCGGCGTCCAACTGCTCTTTGGTGATCGCTCCCCGCTCAAGGAGCAGTTCACCGATTCTTTTCCTCGCCATTCAACCCAGCCCTAGCACGTCGGTCGCCTTGACACCTCTTTCCAGCGGCGCCTAAGGTTCGCGCGCTTTTCCGGGTTCCTGATCCGGAAGGTTTCACGTTTTTTCGAAGTACAGGTTCTTCGGAGGCATAACCACAATGACACTTGGATCGCTGATTTTCCTGGCCGCTGAGGCCGCGGGTGAAGGTGAGCAGAGCTTTTTCGCTGGTGTGGCTGAGGCGTGGAACGAGGGCGGTTGGCCCATGTACCCGATCGCCATGGTGTTCGTGGTCGGTCTCGCCATCTCGGTCGAGCGCCTGATCGTTCTCTTCGCGACCGCGTCCATCAACAAGGACGGCTTCATCCGCGGTCTGAAGAAGCACATCTACGCGGGCGACCTCGACAAGGCGATCAACTACGTCGCCGGCCAGAAGCCGACCCCCCTGACCAACGTCGTGAAGTCGGGCCTGATGAACGTCCCGAAGGGCCAGGAGGAAGTCCAGGCTGCCCTCGACGAGGCCTCGCTCCGCGAGACGCCCCGCCTCGAGGCCCGCACCGGCTACCTCGCGATGCTCGGCAACGCCGCGATGCTCATCGGTCTCTTCGGCACGGTGCACGGTCTGATCGGCTCCTTCAAGGCCGTCGCCCACGCCTCGCCTGCTGACCGCGCGACCATCCTCGCCGGCTCCATCGGCGAAGCGATGAACTGCACCCAGTTCGGTCTGATCAGCTCGATCCCCCTGCTGATCATGTTCTCGATCCTGAACGGCCGTACGCAGTCGCTCATCAACGACATCAACGAGTCGTCGGTGTCCGTGCTGAACCTGATCGTGCAGAACCGCGACAAGTTCAAGAACATGAGCGTCCCTGCCTCTGCTGAGGAGTAATCCTCCGCAGTTGGTCTCTTTTTGACGAGCCAGCGTGCCCGCTGGAACTTCTCCAGCGGGTCGCTGTCTCTCTCTGACGTAAGCCGCTTCACCTCACGGTGGGGCTGTCGCAGGAGGTTTCATGGCTGGTGGTATGGATCTCGGCACGTCTGGCAAGGGTGGCAAGAAGCCGCTCGACGCCATGATCAACCTGGTGCCCTTCATCGATCTGATGGCCGTTACGATCGTCTTCTTGATCATGACTGCCGTGTGGACGCAGCTGGGACGCCTCCAGGTGTCGCAGTCGGGTCAGAGCACGTCTGAGCAGGAGCCGCCGCCGACGCAGCTCCAGCCCATCACGCTGCTGATCACGGAGAAGGACCTGAAGCTCACGGTCGGCGGTTCGCAGCTCGACCCGCTCCCGATCACGCGTGACGACAAGGGTCGCATCGAGATCGAGAAGCTGGTCATCAAGCTGAAGGAGCTCAAGACCCAGCAGCCTGATCAGGCGGCGATCACGCTCTCCACTGAAGACTCCGTGAAGTACCACGACCTCGTGCGCCTCATCGACACGGTGGTCGCCAACGGCACCGAGCCGCTGTTCCCCTCGGTCTCGGTTTCTCCGGCTTCGTCGACCTGAAGTTCAGGCAATAAGGACACTCAGTCATGGCCATCGTTTCTCCAGGCAAGCGGTACGGCAAGCGCCTCATGCACTCGAAGGTATTCGGGCATGGGCACGCGGGCGGTCACAAGGCGACCAACGCCGACCTGAACGTCACCCCGCTCGTCGACATGTTCGTCATCCTCGTGCTCTTCCTGATCGCGAACTTCTCCGCGACGGGTGAGCTCCTCTCGATGTCGAAGGACATCCAGCTGCCCGAGGCCGCGCACGTCGAAGAGCTCGTGCTCGCCCCCGTCGTGCAGGTCTCTCAGCAGGAAGTGATCGTCTCCGGCACCGTCATCGGTCGCGTCGAAGACCTCACCCGCGAGGACTACCTCAACATCCCCGCGCTCGAGGAGAACCTCCGCGAGCAGAAGAAGCGCGACGAAGACCTCCACAACCAAGCCGGTGATCAGGGCGCCTTCAAGGGCGACGTGAACATCCAGGCCGACAAGGAAGTCGCCTTCCGCATCATCAAGAAGGTGATGTTCAGCTGCGCGTCTGCCGGCTACGGCAACATCTCGTTCGCGACCATGACCATGGGCGACGAGAAGAAGGACAAGACCGCGATGCGCTGAAAAGCGCGCGCAACCCTGCTCTTTTGGTCCCGGAGAGAAATCTCCGGGGCCTTTTTTTTTGAGTCGCGGCGGGTTAGTCGGACGGTTCCGTATGGAAACCCTCAAGCAGCTCAAAGAGTTCATCGACCCGACGCACCTGATTCAGATGTTCGGTTACCCGGGCCTGACGCTCATCGTCTTCCTCGAGACGGGTGCGATGGTGTTCTTTCTCCCCGGTGACTCGCTGCTGTTCATGGCGGGCCTGTTCGCGGGCAATGGCACTTTGAGCCTGCTGGGCCTCTGGGGCCTGCTGATCCCCGCGGCGATCATCGGCGACGCGCTCAGCTACTTCATCGGCAAGAAGATGGGCCCCGCGCTCTTCAACAGGCCTGACTCGAAGCTCTTCAAGCCCGCGCACATGAAGGCGGCGAGCGACTTCTACGAGAAGCACGGTGGCAAGGCGATCATCATGGCGCGCTTCATGCCCATCGTTCGCACGTTCGTGCCCGTCGTCGCTGGCATCGGCAACATGCCCTACAAGCGCTTCGCCACTTTCAACATCGTGGGCGGCGTCGCGTGGGTCATCTCGATGACCGTGGCCGGCTACTTCCTCGGCGGCATCGATCTGGTGAAGAACAACATCGAGAAGGTGATCATCCTGATCATCTTCCTCTCGATCCTCCCCGGCATCATCGCGTGGTTTCGAAACCGCGGCGGGGGCCCCGGACCGCCCGCGGCGGCCGGTGCTGGAGCCCCGCCCGCGAACTGAACGCTTCGACGTGACCGACACGATGGAGAAAGCGCGAGCCGCGGTGAAGCGGCTCAAGGTGTTCCCCTTGCCGTCGGTCGTGCTGTTGCCTGGCTCCGCCGCTCCGCTGCACATCTTCGAGCCGCGCTATCGCGAGATGGTGAAGGACGCGCTCGCGAGCGACTCCCTGTTCGCCATGGCGCAGGTGATGCCCGGCCAGGAGGCGCTGCTCGCTGGCAAGCCCGCCCTCGAAGAGATGCTCTGCATCGGTGTGATCAGCGTGAACGAGGCGCTGGAAGACGGGCGCTACAACCTCGTGCTGGTGGGCGTCGCGCGCGCTCGGCTCAAGCACGAGCATCACTCCACGCATCTCTATCGCGAGGTCGAGGCCGAGCTGATCGAAGACGAGACGCTCGATGCTGAAGCAGACGCTTCGCTTCGCCGCGCCGTGGTGGAGCTCGTGGCCCGCCTGCCCACTCCGGTCGGTCAACGCGTGGCCCAGGTCGCCTCGCGCGTCTCGGGTGGAGCGCTCGCTGACGTGGTGGCCAGCACGTTCATGCAGGATCCCGTGCGGCGCTTCGAGGTGCTCAACGAGACCGACGTGCGCGTGCGCATGGAGATGGTCACCGAAGAGCTCCTCTCGCTCGTCGGCTCCATCAAGCCTCGCAAGCCTGAAGGCATGATGAACTGAGCTGAACTGAGCTGAACTGAGCTGGTGGCCTCCGGCCTGACGTGACAGCGGAAGTCGGTGCAGCAGGGGGCTAGGGTGTCCTCATGCGACTGGTGAAGCTGGGACTTGCCGCCGTCAACACCACGGTCGGCGCCTTCGGAAAGAACGTGGACCGCGCGATCGGCATGGCACGCGAGATGGCCGCGCAGCAGGTCACGGTGGCCCTGTTCCCCGAGCAGCTCGTCGGCGGATACCCGCAGGAAGACCTGGTGCAGTGGCAGCGCTTCGTGGACCGCCAGTGGACCGAGCTCGAGCGCTACGCCGCCGAGACCGCCTCTCTCCCGATGGTGAGCTGCCTCGGCGTCACGGTGGCGCACCAGGGCCTTCGCTACAACTGCGCGGCGGTGGTGGCGGGCGGGCAGATCCACGGCCTGGTGCCCAAGGAGAAGCTGCCCACGTACAACATCTTCTACGAGGGCCGCACGTTCGCTCGCGGCGCTCCGGGCATGAAGGAGTCGCACCGCGGCGTGCCGCTCGGTGACCTGCTCTTCAACTTCGACTTCGGCGTGCTGGGCGTCGAGGTCTGCGAAGACGTGTGGAGCGCCGACGGCCCGATGCGGCGCCGCGCGTACTCAGGCGCGGAGCTGATCTGCAACCTCTCCGCATCTCCTTTTCGCATCGGGGTCGATGGCACTCGGCGCGAGCTGCTCGCCACCCGCGCGGGCGATCACCAGGTGACCCTCGCCTACGTGAACCAGGTCGGAGCCCAGGACGGCCTGATCTTCGACGGCGGCGGCTTCATCAATCAGAACGGGCGGCTCTGCTACACGCTCCCGCGCTTCCAGCAGACCTGGGGCGCGGTCGTGGTGGATCTCGATCGCACCCTGCGGCTCCGCACGGAGAACACCACCTGGCGCGACGATCGGAAGACGTGGACCGCGGCTGATCAGTCGGTGCCCGTGGTGCAGGTGGACTTCGACACGAAGCGAGCTGGGCTCACCTTCCCGGTGCCCGCGCAGAAGAGCTTCTTCCTGCCCTCCAGCGAGCCGGTGCCCACCGCGCGGGAGCGCTACTGCGAGGACCTGCTCGACGCGCTCTCGCTCGGTATCGGCGACTATTTCGAGAAGACGCGCGGCTTCAAGTGCATCGGCATCGCACTCTCGGGCGGGGGGGACTCGCTCCTCACGCTGCTGATCGCGCATCGGTACGCGTCGCGCGCGAAGGTGCCCATCGAGACGTTCTTCATGCCCACCCGCTACTCGTCGACGGGCACCCGCGACGCCGCGGCGCTGATCGCCAGGGAGCTGGGCGTGGCGTTCTCGATCATCTCCATCGAAGACGCATTCGAGCGCGAGATGGCTTCCACCAAGGAGATGCTCGGGGAGGCGCGGCCCCTCACTCCGGTGACCCTGCAGAACATCCAGGCCCGCTTGCGCGCGCAGCGCATGTGGAACTGGGCGAACTCGTCGGGCGGCCTGTTCCTGCAGACCGGCAACATGTCGGAGAAGGCCGTCGGCTACACGACCATCGGCGGCGACCTGATGGGCGCGCTGGCGGTGATCTCGAACCTGCCGAAGACGGTGGTGATGTTCCTGCTGCAGTACCTGCTCGAGAAGCACGGGTACGAGGGTATCAAGGCGGTGACCGCGCGGCCGGCGGGTCCGGAGCTGGCTCCGAACCAGGTGGGCGAAGACGAGCTGATGCCGTTCCCGATTCTCGACGCGTGCTTCCATCTCTTCGCGGGCGAGAAGCTGGGGCCCACCGAGGTGGTGACCGCGGTGCGCGAGATCTTCCCCGAGCTGAAGGCCGAGGTGGCCGAGGCGTACGTGAAGAAGTTCGTGAAGCTCTTCACCCAGAGCATCTACAAGTGGGTGCAGGCGCCGATCTCGCTGCACGTGGGTAACCTCGATCTCGACCGCGAGCGGGCGCTGCAGCTGCCGGTGGTCACGCAGACCGAGTGGTGAAGTGAGCAGCTCAGCGCGCTTCAGCTTCGCTCGCCTATCGATGGCGATGGTGGGTTGCCTGGTGGTGGCGCTGCTGGCGTTCGTGCTGGCGGCCGCGTTCGGCGAGCAGCCGCTCGACTTCGAGCAGGTGCGCACGCCGGGGAGCTCGGCGGAGCTGATCTTCTTCTCGCTCCGCCTCCCTCGGGTGGTGTTGGCGGCGTTGGTGGGGAGCGCGCTCGCGGCGTCGGGCGCGATGCTGCAGTCGCTCTTGAGGAACCCGCTGGCGGATCCGTTCGTGCTCGGCGTGTCGGGCGGCGCGGCGCTGGGCGCTACGGTGGCGCTGGCGTTCGGGCTCTCGGCGCTCGCGTGGGTGCCGGGCCTCTCTCCGGTGTCGGCGTTTGCGCTGCTCGGCGCGCTCTCGGCGACGGTGCTGGTGTTGCTGGTGGGGCGGCTGGCGGGCGGGAATTCGCCGAACACCACGCTGCTCGCGGGCGTGATCTTCAACGCGTTCGCGCTGGCGGCGATCACGTTCATCAAGGCGCTGGTCGCTCCAGACAAGCTCGGAGAGATCCTCTTCTGGCTCGCAGGCAGTCTGGGTCACGAGCAGTGGGGCACGTTGGCCTCGACCTCGGTGGTGGTGTTGCTCGCGCTCGGAGGGCTCGTGGTGCTGTCGCCACGGCTGAATCTGCTCACGCTGGGCGAAGAAGACGCGCAGAGCCTCGGAGTGGACGTGCGGCTCACGCGGCGAATCGCGCTGGTGACGGCGTCGGTCGCGGTGGCCGCGGTGGTGTCGCTCTCAGGGCTGGTGGGCTTCGTGGGGCTGCTGGTGCCGCAGCTCGCACGCCTGCTGTTCGGCGTCGATCAGCGCATCTCGGTGCCCGCGAGCGCGCTGCTGGGCGCGGCGTTCTTGATGCTGGCTGACCTGCTGGCGCGATTGCTCTTCCGCGTGTTCCAGACCGAGCCGCCGGTGGGAGTGATCACCGCGCTGCTCGGCGGTCCGCTCTTCCTCGCGCTGATGGCGCGCCAGCGTCAGGGCTGAATTCGCAACCAGGGTCGGGGTGAGGGCGAGTGCGGGCAAGAACCCTTGTCTCCCTCTCCCTTCGGGAGAGGGTCGGGGTGAGGGCATAGGTCTTCGCCCACGCCC
>CBIHPJ010000113.1:0-15892 GCA_966211295.1 uncultured Myxococcales bacterium
CTGGACCGGCGAAGAAGCGCTCGCGCGGGGGCAAGGGCGGCATCGTGCTCGGCAAGGCCAAACGCTTCGGCCGCTAAGTATCTCCCGGGGTGAGGGCATACGACTTGTGGTCGTTCCAACCCCTCCGGTCTGAGGCGACCGCTCTCGGCACTCAGTCAATCTCTCAGGTTGCGAGTTGGTGCGGCGCTTGAAGAAGGCGCGCCGACCATGCGCCATCAGACTCTGCTCGCCTCCCTTCTGTTGCTGTCCGCGCCCGCGTTCGCACAGGTGAGCAGCAGTGTGATGCTCGAGCGTTACTCGCCCCAGGCGGGCGACAGCGACGTTCTCGGAGTTCAGTCTCCGACGATCTCGGCGCACCTCCTTCCGCGCGTGCTGGGCGCCGTGAGCTACGCCGACGCGGCCACGACGCTGACCGCGGCCGGCTCTCTCGGACTGTTCGGACGTGTCGAACTCGGACTCGCGGTGCCAGTGATCGTCGGCAACGACGTCGAGCTCGGCAACCTCCGCGCGCAGGCGAAGGCGCGCCTGGTCGACGTGGGACCGTTCTCTTTCGGCGCTTCGCTCGCCGTCTCGCGCGTGAGTCCGTCGCTCACGCTTCTCTCGCAGTGGGCTGGCCCGCGTGGCAGCGCCGTGTTGATCGACGTTGGAGTGGGCGCCAATTCAGTCACCTCTTCGCTGGCGGCAAAGATCGATCTCGTGCCGCGCGCGCTCTCAGTGCAGGCGAGCGTCGCAGGTCAGCTGGATCTGCTCGGCGTTCGGAAATCGGTCGATGCTCTGGTCGCTCTTCGGTGGATGCCGATCGACGGCTTCGCACTCAGTGTCGGCGCTGGTCCTGGGTTCTCGCAGGATCTTCCGAGCATGCGGTTGGTTGCTTCGATCGCCTGGGTGCCCTCTGAGAGTGATCGCCCCGCGCATCCGCCTCAGTCAGTGGCCGCCGATCAGGCGTTGCTCGATCCGTTGCCTCAGCTCGGTTCGCGGTGAGAGGGAGATCAGGTCGGTAGTTCGGCGCCTCGCGAGTCGAGCACTGCTCTCAGCTTTCTCGCCAGCATGTCCGGTGTAATCGGCTTCTGCAGGTACGCCACGTTCGCCTCGAGCACGCCGTGCTTCACCGCGCTGTCGTCCGTGTAGCCAGACATGCAGATGATCTTGAGGTCCGGCAACTCCACGCTGAGACGCCGCGCCAACTCCACGCCGCTCATCTGCGGCATCACCACGTCAGTCAGCAGCAGATCGATGTGCCGGTGCTCGCGCTCTGCGTGAAGCAGCGCCTCTCCCGGATTCTGCGCCTCGATCACCCGGTACCCGAGCCGACGAAGAATTCCCGACGCGACGCCGCGCACCTGCTCATCGTCTTCCACGAGCAGAATCGTCTCGCTCCCTCCCAGCGTCTCGATGTTCGGGGGAGGCAACTGCGGAGCGTCGACGCTCTCCTCGCGCGGGAGACAGATGCGGAACGTGGTGCCGTGGCCAGGCTCGCTCTCCAACCAGATCGCACCTCCGCTCTGGCGCACGATGCCGAACACGGTGGAGAGACCGAGCCCCGTGCCCTTCCCCTTTTCCTTGGTGGTGAAGAAGGGCTCGAAGATGCGCCCCTGCGTCACCTTGTCCATGCCGACGCCCGTGTCGGTCACCGACAACATCACGTACGGCCCCAGTCTCAACTCGGGGTGCTCTTCGGCCAGGTGTTCATCGACGATCAGGTTCGAGGTCTCGATCGTCAACGTGCCGCCCTTCGGCATCGCGTCGCGCGCGTTGACCACGAGGTTCATGATCACCTGCTCGATGCTGCCGCCGTCCGCGCGCACTCGACCCAGCCGGCGATTCTTCAAGGTCACCAGGCCCACGTCGGCGCCGATCAGCCGCTGGAGCATCGTGTCCATGCCGGTCAACACCTCGTCGAGATCGACGATCGCCGGCTCGAGGATCTGCTGGCGACTGAACATCAAGAGCTGCTTGGTGAGCGCCGCGCCGCGCACTCCGGCCTTGTTGATTTCCTGCAGATCGCTTCGCAGCGGCGAGGTCGCAGGCAGATCTTCCTGCACCACGTCGGACAGGCTGATGATCACCGAGAGGATGTTGTTGAAGTCGTGCGCGACGCCACCAGCGAGGCGGCCGATCGCGTCCATCTTCTGGGATTGCCGCAGCTGCTCCTCGGTGCGGCGGAGCTCGTTGGTCCGCTCCTGCACGCGTCGCTCGAGCGTGTCCGCGGCGCGCTTGAGGGACTGGTTCGCCTCACGAAAACCGCGCAGCGCCATCTCGAACGGAGCGAGCGCCGCGGCGAAGAACTGCCACGCGCGATGCGCTTCATCTGCATCGGGCGAGACCGACGTCCACGCGGTGGTGTGAATGGAGGCGAGATCGATCACCCCCCGGCCTTGCGAGATCGCCTGGCGGCCGAGCTCGTAGGCGCGCGAGAGGCCCTCCTCATCCTCCAGTAGCAGGAAGGCGTGGAGCGCCGACTCATACTCCTCGGCCAGTGCTTCCGAGAGATCGCGCTCGAGGTTCATGCCGGTTCTCCGAGGTAGCGCGCAACGAGCACCAACGCGTCATCCCGCCCCTTCGCGTGGCGTTCGAGGATGTAGCGAGCCAGGGTCTCGGCCGAAGCGTTGTCTCGAATCGAGTCGAGCAGCCGCGAGTCGAGGAACTCGGCTTCCACGCCGTCGGTGGCGAAGATGACCACGTCGTTGCGCGTGAGGCGCACGGTGCTGGGTCTGATCGTCGGCAACGTCTGCCCCACGATGCCGCCTTGAACGAGGAGTCGCTCCTTCGCCACGCCCGTGCCGCTCAGCGAACGCACCAAAAGGCCTTCGACGTTGCCCACGCCGAGCCACGTCATTCGCGCTTTCGGAACGTCGAACGACGCGAGGCTCATCACCACGCCGCGAAGCCGACCGAGCGCCCGATGACAGTTCTTCACCAGCTGATCGACGGGCAACTCCGGCCTGGGGCTCATGGCCTCGATGGCCGCGTGCGAAGACGCCTCGGCGTCGGGCCCGTGTCCCAGGCCATCCAGCGCCGCGATCAACACGCCGCCGGTGAACGGCGCCACCAGGTGCGCATCACCCGACACCATCTGCCCAGGCAGCGGCCGGCTCGCGACGCTCCAGTCGAGGACGGGCGTGTTCATCACTTCGCCCACTTCTTCATGACGATGGTGGTGCCCGTGCCCACGGTCGAAGCGATGGTGAACTCGTCCATCAACCGCCGCGCTCCGGGCAGGCCGAGACCGAGGCCCTTGCCGCTGGAGAAGCCGTCTTCCATCGCGCGCTCGATGTCTGGAATTCCGGGGCCCTGATCTCTCGCGGTGACGATCAGCCCCCGGCGCGAAGGCTCCTGCACCTCCTCGAACGACATGTCTCCCTGCGTGGCGTACGTGAGGATGTTGCGGGCGATCTCGGAGATCGCCGTCGCGATCAGAATGAGATCGATCTCCGAGAACTTGAGGCGGGTGGCGATGGTGCGAGCGACCTTGCGCGCCGCGAGGATGTCCGACTCCTGCCGAATCTCCACCTTCGCCTCAGGGCCCATGCGGAGCCCTCGCGAGCTGGCGACGGAGGAAGACGATGCCGTCATCGAGATCGAGCGCGGTGCCCGAGCTGTCGAGGCGGAGCCCCAGCTGCGACATCGCGAACGCCACGCCCGGCTGAATACCCACCACCACCGTCAGGGTGCCCCGCAGGCGGAGCATGCGCGCGATGCCGTCGAGCAACCGGGTGGCGAAGGAATCGAGCACGTCCATCGCGCTCAGGTCGATCAGCACGCCCTGCGAGCGCTCCTTGCTGGCGCGGCGGAGCAAGGTGTCTCGCAGCTCGCCCCAGTTCGTGTCCGTCAGCTCGTCTTGAATCGCGACGAGCAGGAACTTGTCCAGCTTGAGAATGGGCACCGTCACGGCGCACCCGCGTGGGCAGCCTCGGGGGGCTCGTCGTCAGGCATGGTGGAAAGGAAGCGCTCCACTTCCTCGATGCCGCTCTGCAAATCGCCCAGCGTCCGCACCCCGCGGAGCTCGGCGCCGATGGTCACCAGGGTCTGCGCGATCTCGGGCGAGATGCCGGTGAGCACCACCCGGCAGCCCATCAGGCGCGCTGCCTCGCAGGCCTGCGCGATGTGGTTGGCGACCTTCGAGTCGACGATCGGCACTCCGGTGATGTCCATCACCACGCCCTTCGCGCGGCGATCGCGCACGGCCCTCAAGAGCCCCTCGGTGAGCAGCCGCGCGCGGTGGGTGTCGACCACCCCGACCACGGGAATGATCAGCAATCGATCGTGCACCTGCAGCACCGGAGTGGAGATCTCGCGAATCGCCTCCTGCTGCTCGCGAATGATCTCCTCCTTGGTCTCGAGGTACGCCTCGCCCAGTGACGCCATCGCGAAGTCGAGCATCGCGTTCATGCCGTCGCCGACCTTCGTGGCGCGCTGAAGGTCTTTGCCCGCCAGCTCGAGCATGCGGTGGCGCACTACGGCGCGGAAGACCGAGATGAGCTCGAACCAGGTGCCGAACTTCACTCCCCCCTTCGCATACTGGCTGCCCTGCACCTGCAGCTCCGCGAGGTACGGCGTCCAGTTTCCGTCGACGATGGCCGCTCGCTGATTCTCGAGCCCCTGCTTCTGCTGCTTCTCCAACTGCGCTGGAGGGATCGCCTTCATCAGCGTGGCCCACTTCGGCAACTTCGAGATCGCCGCCATCGAGTCGGCCTGGATCGCGGCGAGGTTCGCCTCATAGAAATTCCAGTACTCGCGGAGCGCGGCGAGCTCCTCGGGATTGAAGGACGGTTCCTGCAGGGGGGTGGGCGTGCTCATGGTTGTGTTTTGCAAGTAGTGCTTCGTCGGGATCCACCGTGTGAAGTTGGAAACAGCTCGAACGCGCCCATCAATCTCCACACCGGCCATCACCAAGGACCAACGCTCGAAAGCTGCGGGGGGATTTGTCTCATCGCGAGAGCGCAACGGTCAATCTGTTGTCGTCACACTGAAACTCATTGGCGGGTGTTGAACCGACCTCAACGTCAGCGCTGACCACTAAATTGGACATTCCATCGCGAACTTGGCGCGGCGCGGCGCGTGCACATGGGCGGCGCCATGTACGTCTCCAGCCCTCTTCTGTCGGTCGCGCGCGGCGCACTGATGCTCGCGATTCTCTTCGCGAGCGTGCTGCTCGCGCTCGTCCACAACTTGCCCCTCGGTGAGAGCGTGGTGGTGGCGCTTGCGCTGACGTCGCTCCTGGCGGCGGGAGCCTGGGTCTTCGCCATCGCTCCCATGCACCGCTCGGTGCTCGAAGAGCGCGCGCGCAGCGCGACCCTGATGGAGAGCTCGGCGCAGAGTGTGCTCACCGTCGATCTCCGCGGGCGAATTCAGTCGGTGAACCAGGCGTGCGAGCTGCTCTTCCTCCGCACCCAGGAGCAGCTGAATGGGCAGTGCGTGCACACCCTGGGCCTCAAGGAGCTCTCGTGGGTCTGCGGGTGCGAGACCCCGATCCAGCTGTGTCACCGCTCTGGTCGTCTCACCCACCTCATGCCCGGCCGGCGGGCGACGCTCGACTGGCTGGTCTCGCCCCTGACCGTGGGAAGAAGCCCCCTGCTGGTGGTCTCGATCAACGACGTGAGCGCCGAGGTCGACGCGCTCACCCGAACACAGCTGCAGGCCGCCGCGCTCGATGCATCCGCGTCATGCGTCTTCATGACGAACATCGATGGTTCCATCGAGTGGACCAATTCGGCGTTCAAGAGCATCACGGGCTGGGGCGATGAGGCGATCGGTCAGTCTCCGCGGATCTTCGAATCGGGCCGCCACGACGAAGAGTTCTACCGGGAAATCTGGGACACCCTGGCCGGCGGCAGCAGCTGGAAGGGGGAGCTGATTGCCCGTCGGAAGGACAACGCGATGATCACGTGCCAGTGCAGCGTCACTCCAGTCGGTCTCGTCGGCGGCCAGCCCACGCACTTCGTCTTCGTCTCCCAGGACATCACCCAGCAGCAGGACCTCAAGCGCCGCCTCGCGGTGTCTGAGCGCATGGCCTCGGTGGGCACGCTCGCCGCGGGCGTGGCGCACGAGATCAACAACCCGCTGTCCTTCATCAAGTCGAACCTCAGCTACGTGCGCGACTACATCCTGGATGGGGAGGGCGACGCCGCCGACATCGTTGCTGCCCTCGACGACGCCACCATGGGTGCCGAGCGGGTGCGGAAGATCGTGCTCGCGCTCAGGAGCTTCTCGCGCGTCGATGAAGGCGGGCGTCTGTCCGACGTCGACGTGCGCGGCTCGGTGGAGCAGGCCCTCACCATCGCCACCAGCCAGCTGCGCAACCGCGCCCAGCTGGTGATGAATCTGGACAACCTGCCCCGCGTACGGGCCGACGAGGGCCGACTCTCACAGGTCCTCTTGAACCTCCTGGTCAACGCGGCTCAAGCCATTCCCGAGGGAGCACCGGCCCAGAATGTGGTCCGGGTGGAGGGATTCATGGGCGATGGCCACGTCGACATCGCGATCTCCGATACCGGCTGTGGCATCAGCGATCACGTGCGGAGCCACCTCTTCGACCCCTTCTTCACCACCAAGCCCGTAGGCGTCGGCACGGGCCTCGGGCTCTACATCTGCCACAACCTGATCACCGCGATGGGCGGAGAGATCACGGTCGAGAGCACGGAAGGCAAGGGCAGCACCTTCCGGGTCAGGCTCCCGAGCGCTGCAGCCCATTTCGACACTCCGGCGCCTACGCGCCAGGCCGCCTGAGCCCGGGCGACCCCCGTGTCGACGCTGACCACGAGCCCGCTCCGCACTTCGCGAACTTGCAGTGGCGCGCCGGGTGCACATGAGCGGAGCCGGAGCGACCAGAAGAGCGGAGCCGGAGTAACGGCCTGCAGCGAAGCTGCAGGTCGCGGAGGCGGAGCGACCAGAAGCACGGTGGCCGCAACTTTCAGAACACGGAGAATCCCATGAGCATCATGCACACCGACGCCACCGAGCTTGCCCGCCTCGAGATCGAGGCCCACCAGGTCGAAGCGCGCCTCGAGCACGAGATGGGCCTCGCGCGGGAGAAGGCGGAGCAGGTCGCCACGCGCCTCGCCGTGCTGCAGGCCTTCGCATACCAGGCGGGAGAGGAAGCGCCGATGCTGGTGCTGCCCCGCATCGAGTTCGACGACGACGCGCGCGGGCAGGCCCTGCAGGCGCGGCGCTCGGCGCTGGAGCAGCGCAGCGCGGTGGCCGTCTTGTTTCAGGCCTCGCTCGACGCGCTCCAGGTCAACACCGCGGAGCTCGAGCAGACGTTGAATCGTGAGGCTGAGCGCCTCGCCCGCAGCCAACGTGCGCGTGAGCAGCGCCGGCCCGAGACGCCCGCCCCGGTGGTGCACCGTCCGCGCTCGGCGCGCGAGCGTCGCCAGTCGCCGCGCGTGGTGCTGTGCACCGAGGTCGAGCTCGGCAGTGATTCGAATTGCTACGCGGGCTTCTCCACCGACATCAGCGACACGGGGATCTTCGTGGCGTCGGTGATGACTCCGCCGCCGGGATCCCTGGTGGATGTGCGCTTCACGCTCCCCAGTGGCCACCTGATCGAGGCGACCGGAATGGTGCGCTGGACGCGCGGGGTGAACGAGGCGACGCCCGACGTGATGCCGGGCGCGGGGATTCAGTTTCTCGAGCTGGCTCCCCTTGGAGCAGCGGCGATCAGCGCCTTCGTTGCGAAGCGAGAGCCGCTCTTCTGAGAGCGCCTGCTAATTCTTGTGCGTCGAAGCCGGCAGGTCGTCGAGGTCGTCGTCTTGCGCAGCAGGCGTGGTACCGACCTTGTCGGACCTGATCACCTCGACGCCGAACTGCTTCAACAAGCGACGCAGGTTCGAGCGATCGAGATTCGCAGCACGAGCGGCCTGCGCGATCCGTCCTCCATGCTTCTCGAGCAGCGTCGACAAATACCGCCGCTCGAAGGCGCGAATCGAGAGCTGCTTGGCCTCTGAATACGGCAAGTGCACCAGGGAGGTGACCTCGACCTCCGAGCTGCTGCGTTGCACCGCCTGCAGATGCGCCGGCAGGTCGGTGAGCTGCACCAGCGGACCGGCGCACATGATCACCGCGCGCTCCATCACGTTCTCGAGCTCGCGCACGTTGCCTTGCCAGCGCGCCGTGCACAGCGCAGCCATCGCCTCCTGGCTGAAGCCCTCGACGCGCTTGCCGGTCTTCTTCCAGTACTTGGTGAGGAAGTGCGAAGCGAGCAGCGGCACGTCTTCGGGGCGCTCACGCAGCGGCGGCAGGTGCGCGGAGATCACGTTGAGGCGGTAGTAGAGGTCTTCGCGGAAACGCCCCTCGGCCATCGCCTTCGGGAGATCCACGCGCGTCGCGGCGATCACGCGCACGTCGACCCTGGTCGGCACGTTCGCGCCCACTGGCTTCACTTCACCCTCCTGCAACACCCGGAGCAGCCGCACCTGGGTGGCCGCGGGAAGGTCGCCGATCTCATCGAGGAAGATCGTTCCCCCGTTCGCCGCCTCGAAGAGACCCACCTTGTTGCCGAGCGCGCCGGTGAAGCTGCCCTTCACGTGACCGAACAGCTCGCTCTCGAGCAGCGTCTCGCTCAGCGCCGAGCAGTTGATCGCCACGAAGGGCTTCTCGCGCCGCGGGCTGCGGTAGTGACAGGCGCGCGCGACGAGCTCCTTGCCGGTGCCGCTCTCCCCGGTGATCAGCACCGTCGCGGTCGACCAGGCCACCGTGTCGATCAGCTTGAACACCGCCTGCATCAGCGACGATTGGCCGACCAGCTCCTCGAACTGCGGACGCTGCTCGAGCCTCGCCTCCAACACGCGCGTGCGATCGTGCAGTCGCTTCTTCTGCACCGCGCGGCGCACCGCGAGGGTGAGATCGTCGATGTCGTCGAACGGCTTGGTCAGGTAGTCGTAGGCCCCGGCCTTCACCGCCTCCACCGCGGTCTCCACGGTGGCGAACGCGGTCATCATGATCACCTCGACGTCAGCGCGCGCGTGACGGAACGCCTTGAGGAGGTCCATGCCCGACAGATTGGGCATCTTGATGTCGAGCACCGCGACGTCGATCTCGGGATCCTTCACCACCGAGAGCCCTTCGACCGCGTCATCGATCGCGATCACTTCGAAACCTTCGCGCGTGAGGATGCTGCGCGCGGTCTTCAAGACCACGGGATCGTCGTCGACGATCAACACCTTTCCTCGCCCCTGATCTTCTTGGGTCAATTCGTCTGCTCCTTCTGCGTGGCGGTGGGGATCACCGCGGTGAACGTGCTGCCCTTCCCAGGTTCGGTGTCGACGGACAGGAGTCCGCCGTGGTCGGCGATGATTCCCGCCGCGATCGCGAGGCCAAGCCCGGTGCCTTCGCCCGGCGGCTTCGTGGTGAAGAGTGGATCGAAGATCCGCGGGAGGACCTCGGCGGGAATGCCGGTTCCGGTATCGCGCACCGAGAAGAAGCACCCGGTGTCCTTCTTCCCGGTGATCACTTCGATCTCGCCTTCGCCGCCAGGCAGCGCCTGCAGCGCGTTCTGCAAGAGATTGAGGGCAACCTGGGCGAGCTGCGCGGAATCTCCGAAGATCGGAGGGAGGTTCGGCGCCAGCGTCGCGGTCAGCTTGAGCCGGGGGTGCCTTCGAGCTTCGGCGCGGAAGAGCGTGAGCGTCTCCTCGAGGCAGCTCGACACGTCGAACTGGCGGCGGTCTTCGAGCCGATTGCGGCGGCTGAACTTGAGCAGGCTGCTCACGATCGCCTTGCAGCGCTTCGCGCTCTCTTCGATCACCTCGAGCGCCTCGAGGTCGTCCGCATTGCGGCCCGGAGTGCGACGGAGGATCTGAGAGAACCCGAGAATTCCGCTGAGCGGATTGTTGATCTCGTGCGCCACGCCGCCGGCGAGGCTGCCGATCGCGCTCAGCTTGTCGCTCTCGGCGAACCGGCGCGCCATCATTCGTTCCTCGGTGACCTCGCGGTAGTGGCAGACCGCCACCGGAGCGTTCTCCATCGGGTGCGCGCGCATCACCCAGGTCCGCTCGCCGTGCTGGAGCTCGGCGGTCACCGGCGCCTTGAGCTGCGGGCTCACAGGGCAGTTGGTACACGGAGTGGGACGGTCGAAGAGCGTCTGGTGGCAGGTGGCGCCGTTGTTGACCACGCTCCGCAGGCCAGACTGGCTCATCGGGACTGCCGCGCGGTTCGCGCGCCGAATGATCAGATCCTCGAGGCCCACCAGCACGATGGGCGTGTCGATGGTGTCGAAGGTGAGCTCCCACTCGCGCTTGGCCTCGGAGAGCGCCTCGGTGCGTTGCTGCACGCGCACCTCGAGATCCGCGTTTCGATCCTGCGTGAGCCGATGCAGCCGCTCGACCTCGAGCGCCAGCTCGCGTTGCTCGAGCGCGCTGCGCACCGTCATCTTCATCTGGGCGTCGTCCCAGGGTTTGAAGATCAACCGGAACACCTCGGAGCGAGCGATGGCGCCTTCGATCGCCTCTCGCTCTGCCTCGCCGGTGAGCAGGATTCGTTGAGTGTGGGGGAGGCGCTGCTTCACCTGGGTGAGGAACTCGACGCCGTCCATGCCGGGCATGCGGTGATCCGAGATCACCAGGTCGGGCTTGAACTCTTCGAGCACCGCGAGGCCGGCGAGCCCTGACGATTCGGTTCTCGCCTCGATGCCGCCGCGCTTCAGCAGGCGCACCAGCGCCGCTCGCACGCCCGCGTCGTCATCCACCACCAGCACTCGCGCAGATTTGAGGTCAACCATGCCCGCCCTCGCTGCAACTCCATTACCTCGTGGCTACCCAATTGAATCCAACCGTTTTGCGAGTTGGGCAGCGTTTTGGATCGCTCTGCTCCCAGTCCAATCCACCTCACTCGTCAGCGTTGACCACGACAGGCGCGACAAGGAGGCGGGGCTGACCACGGAGGTTGAGCTGACCTTTTGAGCGCGTGAATTCTCGCGCGTTTGCGACGGCGAGCCGGTTGCACAGGCGGGCTCCCACGATGAAACGACTTCTTCCCCTGACGATCGTGATGCTGGCGCCCGCTGCGCTCGCCCAGAAGTTCCTCGCTGTCGAACCGCTGGCACTGGATCTCTCGCGGCAACGCGAGGTGGCCGTCGCCCAGGCCGACGTGGTGGTGGGAATGAAAACGATCGAGGCGCCCCACGGCGCGCGCTGTGGGACGGGCGCGTTCGAGCGGCGAATCCCCACGATGCTCGAGCGCGAGTGCGAGGTGCGACTGAGCTCGGGAGAGACGCGCTCGCTCTTCGTGAGCTTCGAGGGCAACACCCTGGCGATTCAGCTGCACCCGGCCGGAGCGCCTCGCTTGCTCGGCGAATACACGCAGCGCTCAGCGCGGATCAACGGACAGGAGACCGCGGCGAACTTCGGCACCCTCAAGCTGATGGACGACGGGCGCTACTCCATCGGCAACGCGCACGGCCGCTGGGCGAAGCGCGGCGCCTCGTTCGGCTTCGAAGGGCCGATCGCTCATTGGTCGGTGACGCACCTCGCGAACGGTGAGCTGCAGTTCACCTTCCTGCGCGGTCCGCTCGAGTACTCCATCGTCTACTCGAACGTCGTCACCGATGAGCGGAGGGCTCAGCGATGAACCCTCGCATCGAAGGTGGATTGCTGTTGGCGGCTGGAGTGGTCATTGGCTCTGGACTGATGCACCTGCAGGGCTCGGCGGCGGTGCCCGCGCCGCGCGAGGTGGTGAGGGAAGAGCGTCGTGTCGAGCGGCCGGTGATCGAGCCGGTGTGCCCGCAGGTGGTGGTCGCTGCTCCTACTCCTGCTCCCTCTCCGGTGCCTGCTCCGGTGGTCACTCAGAAGCCAGCCTCCGCGCGCCTCACCTTGAAGCCCGCGGGCAATCGTCTCAACCGCGTGCCCTCGAGCGCGCTCGCGAGCCTGCGCCGTCCTCACCCCGGGGTGAGCAAGGCGCTCGCGTACGAGCTGGCGATGGGCACTCGGGCTCTCGAGCGCGGCACCGCCTACACCGCGTACTCACACTTCCTCCAGGCGTCGAAGTTCGACCCGAAGAACGCTGACGCGCTGATGGGCATCGCGCTCTGTCACTTCGAGCTCGATCAGCGCGGAGCCACCAAGCGCGCTCTCGCCAAGGTGTTCGCCATCGATGCGAATCATCCCGAGGCGTCGATCCTCAGCGGCTTCATCGCGCAGGTCGCGCACGACTCCAGTGTCGCCGCTGACTGGTACCAGCGCGCGCTCATTCGAGCGGATGCCGAGGTGGCCAGCGAGTTGCAATCGGTGCTCGCGCAACTGGAAACCAGCTCGAACCCCACCGCCACCGCCCTCGCGAAGTGACTTCATCCCAACCCTGAAACGGAGAACACCATGAGCCCGATCACCCAGCAGCGCACCATTCTCGTCGTCGATGATGAAGAGCAGATCCTCCGAGCGCTCCGGCGTTCGCTGACCCGCGAAGGCTTCAAGGTGTTCCCCTTCTCGAGGCCCGCCGACGCGCTCGCCGCGCTGAAGGAGATCCGCCCCGACATCGTGCTCTCGGATCACCTGATGCCCGAGATGACGGGCCTGGAGTTCCTCAAGGTGGTGCGCAACCGCGCCCCCGACACCTGCCGCATCATGCTCACCGGTCACGCCGAGATGCAGACCGCGATCGACGCCATCAACCTGGGCGAGATCTACCGCTTCCTCTTGAAGCCCTGGGACGACGTGGAGCTCAGCGTCGCGCTCTCGCTCGGTCTCGAGCGGCTCGACCTCGAGCGGGAGAACCGCAAGCTGGCGGCGATGGTGCGCTTGCAGCAGATGCGGCTCAACGCGATGGAGCGCGAGTACCCGGGCCTCACCCAGGTTCGCCGCGATCACGACGGCGCGATCCTCCTCGACGCGGCCCCGTGAGCCGCCATGAAGCAGCCATCGGGGCACTACGAGATCGCCGGCGAGACGGTCATCGAGTTCATTCGGGAGATCATCTCCGTCACCGATCCCGGCGAGGTGGTGATCGCCGCGGTCAAGCACTCGCGCGGGCTGGTTCGCGCTGACGGAGCGCTGCTGCTGGTGTGGGGCCCCCACGGTCCCGTGCTGCGGGGCTCCGTGTCGGGCGGCGAGCCGACCCGGGTGCGCGAGGTCAAAGAAGAAGCTTCAGGAATCAGCGGAGAGGTCGCACGCACCCGAACCGCGGTGAACGTGATCGACGTGCTGAGCGACGGCCGCTACGAGCACCTCACCGACAACCCGGGCACCCTCGCTCCGCGCTCGTTGATGAGCGTTCCCCTGCTCGCGCACGGAGAGCTGATCGGCGTGCTGCAGGTGGTGAAGGACGCGCATCGGCGCGCCTTCGCCGCGTCTGAGATGGAGTTGTTGTCGATGATCGCGCCACACATCGCGATCGCGATCTTCAACGCGCTGGCCATCAAGCGAATGAAGGAGGCCCAGGCCGCGGGCACGCTCGCGCACGCCGAGCTCGAGCGCCAGGTGCAGAAGCGCACTGAGCTGCTGGTGAAGGCCAAGCGCGAATGGGAATCCACCGTCGACGCGATCAGCGAGCCGCTCGCGCTGATAAAAGACATGACGCTCACCCGCGCCAACCTCGCCTACGCGGAGAAGGCAGGCGTGGAGGTTCGCGCGGTGCCAGGCCGCAAGTGTTACGAGCTCCTCGCCAATCGCCGTTCGCCCTGCCCCGGCTGCCCGGTGATCGGCGCGAAGAATGGCGGGGCGAGGCAGGCGGAGCTGCTCATCGGCCAACTGCACCTGCAGGTGTCGACCTTCCCCGCGGGAGAGGACGGCTCGGTGGTGGTGCACTACCGCGACGTGACGGAGCAGCGGCAGCTCGAGGGGCGCCTGCGTCAGTCCGAGCGGCTCGCTTCTCTCGGCCAGCTCGCTTCGGGCGCGGCCCACGAAATCAACAACCCCCTCGGGTTCATGATCTCGAACCTGCGGTCCATCATCTCGGAGACGGAGCGTCCGGAGCCGATCCCCGAGGTGCTCGCCGAGGTGCGTGAAGTGGCGACCGATGCGTTGGTCGGCGCCGAGCGAGTGTCGTCGATCGTGCGGGCGCTGCGCGCGATGGCCCGCCAACAGACCGGAGCGATCGAGGTGATGCGCCTCAAAGACGCGGCCACTCGCGCGATCAGCACGGCGATGGGCGCCGAAGCCTCGAAGGTCACCACTGACTTCTCCAGCGATCCGCGCGTGCGTGCGGTGCCACTGAACCTCGACCAGGCGCTCGGCAACCTGCTGATGAACGCCAGGCAGGCGGGCGGAAAGATCTCCGTGACGACTGGCATCGACGGCGCCGAGGCGTGGATCCGCGTGGCGGACGAAGGCGTGGGCATCAAGCCCGAGGTCCTGCCTCGCATCTTCGAGCCGTTCTTCAGCACGCGCGGCGTGGGCGGCGGAGTGGGTCTCGGGCTCACCGCGGTGTGGAGCACCGTGACCGCGCTCGGTGGCCATGTGGACGTGGCGTCGACGCCGGGCCTCGGCAGCACCTTCACCCTGCGGCTGCCGATCGTCCTCGAGCGCCCGGTAGTCGCGCCCACTCCCGGGGGCTCGGATGACCACGAGCCGATCGCTGCGAATCCTTTGAAGATCGCGAGTTAAGCGCGGCACGGCCCGTGCTCACGGGCAGGTCCATGCTCAAGCACATCGTCCTCGCGTCCCTGGTCGCTGTTCCCGCCTTCGCCTTCGAACTTCGCACCAACAGCGCGAACGGCGACGTCGTTCGCTGGAAGAACAAGGTGGAGTTCGTCATCGCTCCCGGACTCAGCGAAGCGCTCGGCGTGCCGAACGCGGAGCAGGCCGTGATCGCCGCGGTGCAGGCGGTGGCGGCGCAGACTCCGGGCCTCGAGCTCACCGTGCGGCAAGGCGTGAAGCAGCCGCGGTTCGGCTACGGCTACAGCGACTCGGAGCAGAGCGACATCATGTTCCTCGACGAGGAGTGGCCGTGGGAGAAGACGGCGCTGGCGGCCACCGTGGTCTCGTACAACGCGTGGACCAACGAGGTGCTCGACGCGGACATCGTCATCAATCGCCAGCACGCGGCCTTTCAGATCTTCGATCGCCCCGCGGTCGCCGGTGAGAATCGGTACGACCTGCAGAACACGCTCACGCATGAGCTCGGCCACGCGCTCGGGCTGATGCACAACGACGACGTGCAGAGCGTGATGTATCCGTCTTCGGCGCCGGGCGAGACCAGCAAGCGCACGCTGGGCGCGGACGACATCGCGGGGCTCGAGGAGCTGTACGTGAAGACGCCCGAGCCGCAGCCCGTGATGGGCTGCTCTGCCACCGCGGCGGCTCCGGTGTGGTTGGTGAACCTGGGCCTGCTGCTCGCCTTCCGCCGTCGCGCCAAGGTCGCTGCCACCGTGGTGGCCGTGAGCGCCGCCGCCGCCGTCGCTGCCGAGCCGGTGATGAACGAGCGTCGCACCGTCGAGCCCGAGGAGATCGCGTGGGGCGAGGTGGTGAACACCAACTCGCGCTGGATGCCGAACACCAAGCTGATCGTCACCGAGCTCGAGGTCGAGGTGCAGCAATGCGTGAAGGGCGCGTGCGCGGAGAAGCGCGTGAAGCTCACGGTGCCTGGAGGACGCGTGGGAGACATCGTGCAGGTGATCGATCATCTCCCCGAGGCGAAGCGCGGCAGCCAGGTGGTGCTCACCAGGCGCGAGGGCAAGTTGAAGATGGTCGTCGCTCGCTAACTTGTCTCCCTCTCCCGCGGGGGTGCGAGCCGTCTCGCGGCGCTGCGAAGCAGTGCCGAGGCGCAGCGTCCTCAGAAGGAGGGTCGGGGAGAGGCTTAACCCCAGCAGTCACTTACGCCGACTCGAACCACTCACGGTTCGGTCGGCGTTTCGCTTTCTGGCCTCTCGAGCTGCACGACGGCGCGCGTCTTGTCTCCCTCTCCCTTCGGGAGCGCGAGCCGTCTCGCGGCGCTGCGAAGCAGTGCCGAGGCGCAGCGTCAAAAGGAA
>CBIHPJ010000114.1:0-15877 GCA_966211295.1 uncultured Myxococcales bacterium
CGGTGATCGGCACCGAGTTCAAGATCACCTTGAACACCGCGGTGCTCGCCTTGAGCCCCGCCTTCAACCAATCGAGCTGCGCCGGCGAGAGATACTGGTGCGGCTGTCCGTTGAAACGCGTGGACGGCTTTCGCTCCCCACGGCTGTCGAGCACGAAGAACTCGGCGGTGTCTCCCCACTTCACCGACTTCCAGATGCGATCGGGATCCGTGGTGTCGCGACGCAGCGGCAGGTGCTCGAAGAACGTCTTCCGCGCGGTGGCGAACTGCGTCTGATTGATCGTCTCGGGATTGAAGTCGTTGGTCACCTCGTGGTCGTCCCACGTGGCGAGCACGGACGTCGCGGCGCGGACCTTGCGGTACTCCGGGCTCCCGAGGTTCGCCGCCCAACGCGTGCGGTACTCGGAGAGCGTCATCGCGCCGTCGTTGTACGAGGTGTCTCCGAGGAGCAGGAAGAGATCGAGATCGTCGCGATCGCCCGCCGCCCCAATCGGAACCGGAGTGGTGCCCTGCTTCGTGCAGCTCGAAGCGCCGATCAGCAAAGGCTCCTTCTGTCCCGGTGCGAGCGCCGCACGGAAGCGGCCGATCGCGGAGCGCGCGGTGAGCGTGCCCTGCATGTTCTCTTCGAAGAACGCGTAGCGATACTTGAGGCCCGGCTGCAGACCCGCGACGTCGAGGTGCACGAAGCCGCCATCACCCGGAGTGACGAGCGCGTCCGCCACTCGCTCCGCGTAGACGTCACCGTCCATGCGCCACACGCGCAGGCGAAGCGGAGATGCGCCGTCGTAGCGAGTCCACAACACGCCGCGCGTCGCCTCGAGATCTCCCGCGGCGAGACCGAGCGGAAAGTTGAACGCCTCGGAGATCTGCTCGGGCTCATCCGGCGTCATCGGCTGGCCGGCGTCGACTCCAGCGTCTTCACCCGCGTCGGCTTCGAAACCTCCGTCGAGCTCGTTGAGCGGCACGCCTCCGTCTTCAGTGACCGCCGGAGGAACGCCGCAGCCCAGAACGAGCCCTGCACCGCTGATCGCCGTGATGCGGAGGAAGTGTCGCCGGGTCTGCTTGGCCATGGCCGCGGTGCTTAGCACCAGCGATGGGCGCGCTTCAAAAGTCGTGACCCTTGGGTCATTCTTCCGCCCATGCCTGCCTACGCGTGCACCGGTGGATGTGTCCGAATGATCTCGATCTCCGCCATCCCCGGCGGAAATCCCGTGGCCAAGAACGATCCTGAGAACTGGGCGCTCGACTACGGGAAGTGCGCGACGTGCAACGCGCACTGGTGCGATCGCTGCTTGAAGAAGTTGGCCTCGCCGAATTGCCCGAAGGATCAGACGCAGTTCACGATGTTCGGAGTGACGCCGGAGAAGCCCGCGGCACCGACCGCTCCTGTGCAGACGGAGAGCGGAACGAAGCCCTGGTGGAAGTTCTGGGGCTGAATGCTTCCGCTTCATCTTCAGTGCCCGGGGCAGTTGCTCGCGTACTCCGACGAGCGCGGTTTGCCGTGGCTCGTGCAGCAAGGAGAACAGACGGCCAACGGGAAGCGGCCGTGGTTCATGTCGAGCGAGGAGAAGGCGCGCGCGCTCAGTGATGTCGACGACGCGATCGAAGCGCTGGAGGCGCTCGCACGCATGGTGCCTCCCGGCGGAGATGTGATTCCGCCCGAGAAGATCACCTCGGGAATTGGGCGAGAGATCCTTGCGCGCGAGCCGCGGCGCTTCAGTGGGATTCGTTTGGGCTCACGGCGCCAGGTATTCGTTCACGTGAGGGACGCGATCCTCGCCGCGCAGCCTCGGCGCACTCGCGACGCGAATCTCGATGAGCTCTTCGCGCAGGTGCTCGCGCGGCCCGATGATGATGCGCCGCGGCTCGTGTTTGCAGATGCGATCGGCGCCACGGATCCAGAGTGCGGTGAGTTCATCCTCGCGCAGATCGCGATCCGCCAGGCGCGCAGGGCGGGGCGCACTCCGGATCCGAAGATGGAGGCGCTGGCAGCCACGCACCTGCAGAAGTTCGGAGACGTCTGGGCGAACGGAGTGCAAAAACGGGTCGACGCGTGGAATTTCCGCGGAGGCTTCGTGGAGCACGTGGAACTCAGCGCGCGTGCATTCGCTGCGCATGCGAAGGCGCTCTTCGCGGTCGCGCCATTGCGGCAGCTCACGCTCACGTACGCGGAAGATCTGAGCGCTGCGTTTGCACAACCAGGGATGCAGCAGCTGGTGGCGCTCACGCTGAAGGGACCGGCGTCGCTCGTGGGCTTGCCTCCACTCAATCGCCTCGAGGTGCTGGATCTTCGGGCGAGCGAAGGCGCTAGAGCACCCGCAACGAAGTGGCCCCGGTTGCGCGCGGTGCTGCTGCCGGGTGACTCGGGAGCGGAGTTCGAGACACTCTGATGACATGCTGGCAGTGGAGTTGCAGTTTCCGAAACTCACCGCGCGAGGACAGCCCACATGAAGAAGACCGGTTCGAAACGTCGTTCAGCTCGTAAGTCGCCCGCGCCGAAGCAGAAGCGGAAGGCGCCGACGACGGGCAAGAAGAAGAAATCCAGTCCGTCCACCGCGGCAAAGAAGAGCGTCAGCAAAGCGAAGCCCGTCAGCAAAACGAAGACCGTCAGCAAGGCGAAGACCGTCAACAAGGCAACCGTGGAGCGCCGGCGTCTTCGCAAGCAAGAGCGGGAGCTGAGGAGCGACGTCGAAAACGAGCCTGCGGAGACTTCGATGTCCGACTCGCCCGAGTACATGAAGGAAGCGATGGAGGACTCGCTCGCCGAAGAACTCGGGGAAGCCGCGGTCTCCTCTGAAACCTCTGGCGACCAGGAAGCAGAGAACATTCGCGACGAGGACCTGGACGAAGAAGAAGGCGGGCCTTTTGTCGAGACCAGCGCGGAGCAGGAGTTCGCTGCGGGGACTGACGGCTCGAACCCCGCTGACGCAGAGCGCGAGACCTTCCCGACCGCGAACGCGAAACGACGCCGCTAATCTCGATCAGGTCGGGCGCTCGCCCCCTGGCCCGCAACGAAATGGCCCCGGCGCCAAGAAGAGCACCGGGGCCACGGACTTCACTCACTCACTGATCAATACGGGCAATTCACGACGACCCACGCGCCCTGGTTGCCGTCCCACACGAACCACGCGCCGTTCGACGTCGCGTACGTGTAGCCATTGATCTCCTGCCGGACCGCATCAGGCGGAAGCACGCTCACCGCCGCACCAATCGGAGGCGCGACCGAGGAGTAGCCGTTGCCCGACTGCAGATAGAAGGTGCCGCTCGAGAGGAAGTACGGCTGCGCCCCGATGGAGAGCGACACCGCTCCGAGCGGCAGACCGATCGAAATGCCAGGGGCCGGATACCCGTACCCATAGCTGTAGCCGTACGAGCGGTACCGCGGTGGAGCCACGTAGATCGGGCGCGAGTACACGGGGCGCGGCGCCACGTACACCGGACGCGGCGCAACGTAGACAGGACGCGGCGCGACGTAGACAGGGCGAGGCGCCACGTAGACCGGTCTCGCCCCATGGTACGCGCCGCCACCGCCGTAATAGTGGCCGCCGCCTCCGTGGTGACCGCCGCCGTGACCACCACCGCGCCATCCCTGCGCGAACGCCGAGCCGCCCGAAATCAACGCCACTGCAAGCAACAGGTTCTTCATGACGTACCTCCGTCGTTCACCGCTGAACACGCGGGGGACCTCGCTCATTCACCGAGGTGCTGCGTCACAGACGGAAGATTTGCGCGCTGCTTCAATCTGAAGACCCACCAGTTGCAGAAAAGAAAATGCCCCGGCTCCAAACGGGCAGCCGGGGCACCACACTTCTTTTCCCGCTCTTCTCTTAGCTACCGAACACGAGCGTGGTGACGCTCTGCGCAGGCATCGTCAGGGTGAACGAGTTCGGCTGCGTCGCGGTGAGATCCGCGGCCTTCTGCGCCGCCGCGCTGCCAGCAGTGAGCTGGTAGACCGCCGCGTGATTCAGCGCCGCCGCGTGGGTCAGACCAACCGACGTGGTCTTCGCCACGGCCGCCTTGTTGATCAGCACCATCACGACCTTGCCGTCAGCGGTGTTCGTGCTCGCGTAGACGGTGGCCGTCTGGTTGTCCGACGAGCTCGCCTTCACGGAGGTGTCGCCGAAGTTGGTGCCCGCGCCGTCGACGTTGCGGAACATGCGGAACGCCGCGTCGATCATGCTGATGTTCGACGACATCGGCCACAGCGACGCCGCGTACACGCCTTCACGTCCGAACACGCCGAGCACGTCGGCCTGAGCGATCGCTCCAGAGATGTGCGCGCCACCACCGTAGTAGTACTCGGTGAACGCCAGCTTGGTGCCCGGGTAGTGCGCGGCGATCTTCGCCTGCATCGAGGGAACCAGGCCGATCGCCGTGTTGCCGAGCGCCGCCGAGATCCAGCTGGTCTCCACGTACGAGCCGTCCCACAACGAACGGGGCGACTGCATGCGCGCCTCGACCACGGCGCCGCTGGTGTCTTCGCCGAAGATGCGCGTGCCACCACCGGTCGCCTCGGGGTACCAGTGCAGGTCGAGCACGTCGATCAGGCGCTTGCCCGCCGCAGTCTCTGCCGCCTTCGCACCGTCGAGGTAGAAGTCGGTGAAGTCACGGCCCGCGGCGTCAGGCGCGTCCTGCAGCGTCTTGAAGCCCTGGAAGCCGTAGCTCACGAAACCGAACGTGGTGGACGCCGGGGCGATCGACTTGATCATCGTCGCGTACTCGATGTTCTTCGCGAGCAGCTCGGCGTAGGTCACCTTCGCCGGGTGCATCACGGAGTGAGTGCCGCTCCAGAGGTCGGGCTCGTTGTCGAGCGAGTAGAAGATGTCCTTCTGCGTGCCGTGCACTCCGGGGAACTGCGACTCGAGCCAGCTGACGAACTCGTCCTCGTAGACGAAGCCGTCGTTCGGATCCGGCGGGTACACCGGGGCCGCACCCTTGCTGGACTTGATCTGCTTGTAGCGCGCGGCGACCGACTGGCCGGACGTGCTGCCCGCCTTGTCCGCCGCGACGTAGCCGGCGATCGGCACGGTCACGAGGGTGGCGCCGTTGGCCGCCTGCGCGTTCGCGACGTGCATGCGGACGGCTTCACCCGGCGTTTCACCACCGCCGAGATAGCCGTCGCTCATGTGCTGGTAGTCAGAACCCGCGTTCGACGCGTTGTTCTCCCAGTTGTACGCAGTCCAGCGGTTACCGCCGATGCGTTGCATCGTGAGATGCGGCTGCGCTGCCCACGTGCTGCCGTTGAAGTTCTTGCCGTAGATGTAGCGGCTGATCGGCTTCTGATTGGCCGAGGTGTCCACGGTCATCATCACCTCCGCGGGCGCGGCAACGCCGACGATCGGAGCGGAAGCAGTGGGCGGAGTCTCAGCGGCAGGAGGCGTCTCGCCCGAAGGCGGAGTTTCAGCGGTCGGAGGCGTCTCCGACGGATTGGTGTTCGCCGGCGAGCTCGAGGCCGGGGCGCCAGGCTGAACCACGCGGTTCGGAGCAGGCGCGGAGGGGTCGAGACGAGCGGGGGTCTCCACGGGGACCTTCGACAGCTCGAACTCGGAATTGCCACCGCCGGAGCAACCCGTGGCGGTGAGGAGGGCAACTGCTGCGCACAAAACGATTCGATTGAGGCTCTGCATTCGGCTCCCTTGTTGGGTCGCGCCAGGACGGCGCTGCTTGTGGGCTCGGGGAAGTGCAGCCGTGAAGCGGGGAGCGCCTTCTTACGGTTCTCGGATTCTTCGCACGCCGGTCAGTGGTGGGGGTTCCACCGCAAGGGTGGTGACCGTTCTCACCCAACCGAATGGAGAAGCGAGCGCCCAACCCCTTGAGCTCCCTCTCCCTGCGGAAGCGGGGAGAGGGCGGGGGAGAGGGGCGTACTTCAGCGACGAGAACGTCGACGAAGCAACATGCCGAGGGCAGCGAACGCGATCACAGATCCCTCGACACTCGAGCAACCGCAGCCACTGGGCGGAGTCCACGGAGTCTGAGGCTCCGGAGGAGCACCGAGTCCCACCGCTCCGCCATCAGCCACCAGGCCCTGCTGACCATCGGGCTGCGTGACGTAGCTGAAGGCGCGAATCGCCGTCGCGCTCTGAGCGTCATCGTTGGTCACCGTCACATCGACCGGGCCCGCCGCATGCGCAGGCACCACCGCGCGCAGGAGCTCGCTCGAGACGAGCACCACGTCAGTCGCGTCATTGCCGCCGATGGAGACGGTGACTCCTTCAGCGAAGCCCGAGCCGACGACGGTGATCAACGATCCGCCTGAGATGTCCCCTGAGAGCGGGGCGACCGAGATCACCTCAGGCGCACCGCGCGTGAACGTGAACGCATCCGTCAACGCCGCCGCCGCGCCATCCGCATTGGCGACGATGACATTCACCACGCCCAGCGCATGCGCCGGGGTGACCGCGTCGAGGTGCGTGGAGTCGATGAGCGTGACGAGCGGAGAGGGCACTCCACCGAACGACACCGTGGTCTGCGCGCCGAAGCCCGCGCCGGTGAGGCGAGTCACCGTGCCGCCGCTCAAGTCACCGGTCGCGGGCGAGATCTCCGTCAGCATCGGCGAGAGCACGTAGCGGAAGGCGCTGGGCTTCTCGACCTGCTGGCCGTCGGTGTTCCGCACCGTGAGGCTCACCACACCGACCGCGCGCGGAGGAGCGACCGCAGTGAGCTCCGTGGCCGAGTTCACCGTCACGTTCGTCGCGCTCTGCGTACCGAAGAGCACCTCGGCGCCCGCGAAGAAGTTCCGTCCCGTCACCGTGACCACCGTGCCGCCCTGCACCGAGCCAGTCACCGGAGTGAGGCCGCTGATCACCGGCGCTGCGTCCCAGCTGAAGCCATCGGTGAGCACCGCGCGCTGACCGTCAGGGTTGATGGTCTCCACGTCAGCCGGTCCACCGGGGCCCGAGGGCGTGAGGCCGGTGAGCGTGGTGTCTCCGGTGAGGATGACGGACATCGCAGGGCTGCCGCCGATGAGCAGCCGCACTCCCGGCTTGAAGTTCTGGCCGGTGACCGTGATGCGCGTGCCTCCGCGAATCGGTCCGTGCACTGGAGTGATCGCCGTGAGCGACGGCGGAGGCTCGTAGGTGAACGCGCCAGCCGAAGTCACCGCCTGGCCATCGAAGTTCGCGACCGCGACGTCAGCCGCTCCGGTGCCCGCCGGAGTGCGCGCTGTGATCGTCGTGGCATTCACGCGCACCACCGCCGTGGCAGCCACTCCACCCACGAGCACCGTCGGGGCCGGGAGGAAGAAGGTGCCGGTGATGGTGATCGCCGTCCCCCCGCTTGCCGGTCCGCGGTTGGGGTTCACCGCGCTGATGGTGGGCGCGGGGTAGACGAAGCTGAAGCCGTCGTCGAGCACGCTCGATTGCCCGTCGGTGGTGTTGGTGATGGTGAGATCCACCGGTCCACTCGCCGCAGCCGAGGGAGTGGTGAGCGTGAGCGAGGTTCCTGAAGTCACCGTGACGTTGGTGGCGAGCGTCGCGCCGAAGCGCACCGTGGCGCCTCCGCGGAAGCTCGTGCCCGTGAGCGTGAGCGTCTGTCCGCCCGTCGTCAGTCCGACGTTGGGACTCACGCCCGTGATGCGCGGCGCGTCGTTGTAGCGGAACGCGTCGGGCAGCGAGCCCTGCAGATTGTCCACCGGGTTGCGCACGATGATCGTCGCGTCGCCTTCCGCGTGTGCCGGAGTGGTCGCGGTGAGCCGGTTGATGTTGACGATCTGCACGTTCGTCGCGGGCACGATCACGCCGCCCACGTCGAAGGACACCTCGGCGCCCGGCTTGAAGAAGGTGCCGTTGATGGTCACCGTGAGTCCGCCCGCGATGCTCCCCTCGAGCGGCGAGATACTCGTCACCGTCGGAGGAACGATCGGCGAGAGGTACTCGAAGCCGCCCGCGAGCGTCGCGCTGCCCGCCGCGGTCTTCACCACCACGTCGGCAGGACCTTCAGCGCCCAGCGGGTTGATCACCACGAGGGAGGTGGCGGTGTTGGAGACGACCTGCGCCGCCGATCCTCCGAACGTCACTTTGGGAGCGAAGCCGAAGTTCGTCCCGGTGAGGGTGATGGTGTCTCCCCCCGGCAGTGCACCGCTGACCGGAACCAGCGCCGTGAGCGTCGGACCGCGCATGCCGTTGCCCGTGCTGCAGTTCTTCGCGATCGAGAGCAGGTAGGTATTGTTGGTGGTGATGGTCGCGCCGCCCACGCGGGCGAAATACTGCCCCGTCGTCGGCACGCGATACACGAGGTGCTCCGAGGGGCTGGTGGGCGTACCCGCGTCGGCGATGTTCACCGTCACGGTGGAGTTGACCGCCACGGTCGCGTCGTTGACGCCGATGCGCTTGCCGTCGAGGCCCCAGAGCTCGAGGCTCAGATTGGTCGCGTTGGTGTTGCCGGTGCGCGAAGGGAGGCTGTCGAGCGCGAGGTAGACGACCTCTCCGGCGGTCGCTTCGAAGGCGAAGAAGTCGACGTCGGTGGCCGCGCTGATCGTCCCTGAGAAATAGTTCTCGATCGATCCCTGCGCCTCGTCGGGCGTTCCGTTCGGTTCGCTCTCTGTCGCCGGGGTCGACGCCTGAATCACGGCGTAGACGCGATAGGGCTCGACCGCTCCGCTCAGATTGTTCACGCGCAGGAAGTGCTGCACGCCCGCGTCGAGCGGAGTTCCTGCCACGCCCGGCGCGGAGCCATTGAAGGGATTGTCGAGGTCGTCGTTGTCGAACTCGACGGTGTCGGTTCCGGTCGTGACGCGCAGCTGGAGGTTGGCGGTGCTGCTCTGCGTGCCCATGTTGAAGTTGGCGGCACCCGCTTCGATCATCGAGAACAGGCGCGCGTTCGCAGGCGCCACGCCCAGATCGAAGTAGTCGACGTCTCCGCTCGGAACGATGCCGGCGGTCAGCGGGCACTGCAGCGCGGTCGCCGTGGCCGCCGTGTTGTTCGGCTCGAGCTCGCGCTGACACTCCGTGACCTCGAGAGGGAAGCTCGCGCCCTGGATCGGAGAGGTCGACCCTTCGTCAATCCACACGAAGACGTCGGTCCCACCGGTGAGCTGAATGCAGGAGAGCTCCTCCGGGTTGATCACTCCGTTGCCTGCGCGATTCGCGGCCGCGATGCACTGCGGGGGCGACCAGAGCTGAGGAGGCACCATCGCCTCGGTGCAGCTGTCGGTCAGGTAGATCGCGCTCTCCGCGCCTCGCGTGTTCAGCCCGGTGGCCCCGATGCGGAAGCTGTAGAGCCCGTCGCGCGGCGGCGTGAACGAAAGCACCACGTCCTTGCCCACGCCGGGCCAGAAGGCGGGCGCGGTGCTCGTGGTGTTGCCCGTGCCCACGTAGCAGGTCATCGAGCTCAGCTGCGAGTCGTTGGTCCCCACTCCGCCCGCATCCGGTTGGGCAGAGAGCGAGATGGGGATGGTGGTGTTCAGCGGGATGTTGGTGATCGGCCCGGCGCAATTCTCAGCGGCGAGGTTCTGGTTCACCGTCACCTGCAGCGCGTCGCTGGCGGCGGCCGCTCCGATCTTGCCGACCTGCACGAAGTAGGTGGTGCCCGCGGTCAAGGTGGGCAGGACGCGTGACTGGGCGTTGGTGCCGGTGAAATCGTTGTCACAGCCGAAGGGAACCTCGGTGAGCGCGGCGCACGTGCCCTCGTAGATGGCGAGCACGGTGTTGGTGACGTTGCCGCCCGGCGCCTCGGCGAGCGTGGTCTGCAGCTGGTAGCGCCCGGTGACGCTCGGCGTGAACGTGTACCAGGCCGTCTGCGCCGCGGTCGCTCCACAGCTGAACGGCTTCTCGGGCGTGATGCCCGCGTCCAGCATCAAGCTGACGGACGAGCGTGAGAACGCATAGCCACTGGGCGGAGTGATCGGCAGGGCGCCAACGCAGCTGTCGTTGGCGGGCTGCGCAGCGGCGAGTCCAGCGGTGAGCGCGCAGAGAGAGAGGAGAATGCGAGAGTTCATGGGCGTGCTCACTGGGGAATGAAGCGCCAGGCGGTGTGGGGTTTCACGTCAGGCGAGTTCGCGGACAGCGTGATGGCCGTGCCGCCGTCGGGCCGTTCCAGCCACACCGTCGCCGAGTTGCCGTTGGACCAATCGCTGAACGAGCCCGAGCGCAGGTCGGCGTAGTGGTACTCGATGGTGCCGTCCTCGAAGAGCTTCACCTCGAAGCTCAGGTCGTCCGACTCCGCGGGGATGAAGGAGCGGTGGCTCACCCGGTGCCATTGGAAGATCCAGTGCGGCTCGGGGCGCAGCGCGTCCTCTCCCTGCGCCATGCGCTTCCAATAGAGATCACTCTCCGGGGTGAGGAAGCGCTGAGTCTGGAGATCGTCCCAGAACGGCGCGATCAGCCCGCGCGGCTGGATGCTGTCGGGCGAGGTCTTGTTGTTCGAGCTCACCGTGTTGATGGCGTTCATCGAGAGCCAGCCGTCGATGCTCATCGAGACGATCGGCGTGCGATTGCCGAAGAGCAGCGGCGCGGGATCGCTCACCTGCGGAGCGACGGTGATCGGCATCGTGAGCGCGTCGACGGTGGCGCCGGGTGAGTTCACCAGCGCGGTGCCCCCGTCGGTCACGTCGACGAAGTGCTCGGCGATCGGCATCACCCGATACCCGAAGCCACATCCGCCGTGGCTGCCGGGGTTGCCCAGCTGCTGCGGCGCTTGTCCGCCGAAGGGCGTGGTCGCGTTGCACACGAGGATCTTCGAGTTCTGGTCGTTGGCGGTGCGGAAGGGCCCGGGGTCGATCACCGTGGCGGTGCCAGCGACGCTCGCGCTGAGCGAAACGCTGTAGCTCGCGCCTCCGCTGCCGATGGCGATCGTTCCAGAGAGAGGCAGCGCGAAGCCCGCGTCAGCCCAGCTCAGCTGCACGCCCGCGTCGTCGTTCTCTTCGGGAAGGTCGGACGTTCCGAGCACGAAGGGCTGATCGGGTTGCAGCATGAAGCCGTCGGGGAAGCTGAACCTCGTTCCGCCCGAGGAGACCGACCAGCCGGTCAGCTCGAGGGGCGCCTGCGTGCGGTTGAGCAGCTCGAGGTACTGACCCGCATCCAGGGCTGCCGAGGGGCGGAGCATCGCCTCGGTGATCGCCAGGTCGAAAGGCATCGAGACCACCTTCGCGTCGCGCGAGACGAGCGTGCTCACGCCGTTCTTCTGCACGAAGCCGCCCCACTTCGAGCCGCGCGCGGCCTGCACGTCGGCGGTGCTCACCGGGCCGAAGAAGTAGAGCGCGCTGTCGCTCACCGGAATGAACGACGGCTTCACCGCGATCTGCCGCGTTCCGTCCTGGACGCCAACCGTGATCACGGTGGTGTCGCCGGGCGTGAGCTCGACGGTGCGGTACTGGAAGGAGAGGGCGCCGGTCTGCTCCACCTGCACCTGGAAGGTCATCTCGGTGCCCGGCTGGTTGACCATCTGCATCGAAGTCCACTGAACGATCAGCTTCTCGTTGGGCGCGGTGCCCATCACCTGCAGGTACACGGCGGAGTTGGCGGCCGTGACCAGTCGCGTCCACAGAGGCGCGATCATGAAGGGCGGAGAGATTTGGGAGTCCGGCAGCGGGTACGCACCGGTGGCGAGAGATCCGAGCGACGCGCCGCTCCACGACATCCACCCCGCGCGCGAGACGTAGAGGCTACCCGTCTGGCGCTGACCCCAGAGCCACGTGGAGAAATTCAGCGGCACCGCGCGCACGCCCGCCGACATGTCGAGCTGCTCTCCGGTGGTGCTGATGTCGATGAAGTCCGCGTGCGCTCCCACCAGCACCTGGCCGTGCGGGAAGCCCACGAGGAGCGCGTCGTTCTCGCTCGGAGCGACCGAGACTCGGCCTCCCGAGAGCGTGACCGCCGGAGAGAATCTCACGTCGAGCAGGCTCCCGGTGACGGTGACTGTGACGGTGGTCGTCACGGGAGTGCTGCCCAGCCCGTTGTCAGCGGAGACCGTGTACGTGGTGCTCGCGCGGCTGGGGAACACCGCGACCGAGCCGCTCTCCGCGACCTGGCCGGTGACCGCGTACACGGGCTGGCCCTGGTCATCGGTGATGCGCAGGTGGCGCGCCTCCGCCGAGTCCCAACTGAGCCTCGTCGAGCTGCCGGCGGCGACGGTGGCGGGGGATGCGCTCGCGGTGATGCTCGCGGGCACGCCGACCACGTCGACCTGGGCCGAACGAGTGGCGCGCCCTCCGCGCACGTTGGTGGCGATCACCTCGAGGGTGAAGTCGTTGGGCGGCGTGAGCAGCGTGAGGCTTCCCGAGAGCGCCTGGGCAGGATTGGCGGTGAGGAACGCGGTCGCTCCGTCGATGCGCACCTCGACCTTGTCCGCGGCGAGCGTGGTCCAGCGCACGATGTAGACGCTGCCCTGCGTGGCGATCTCATTGGCGTCGAGGCGCACGATGGTGACGCCCACGCCCACGAAGACCTCGAGCGACCTACTCGTCGTCTGCGCGCCCTTCTCGACGGTCAGCTCGTAGCTGAGCACTGCGCCCGCGGGCAGCGAGGGCGCGGTGTCGGTGAAGCTCCCCGCGCGCACTGTGGCCGGAGTGGTGGACTCGAAGATCACCCCGCGGCCCTCGGACTTCAGCACCACCCGCGTGGCGCCGGCGGTGTCCCATGAGAGGGACAATGGATCGCCTGCTTCGACCGCGAGGCGCTCGCTCGCGAAGCGCAGCACCGCCGCCTGCACCTGCACCTGCGCGGTGAGCGTGCGGCCATCGACGGTGAGCGAGTACTGGGTGTCTTCGAGGGGACGCACGGTCACGGCGCCCGCAGTGCGCTGGCCCTGCACGTCGATGACCTGCGAACCCGCCTTCAGCTCGACCTGCCGCGCGCCGGGAGCGATCCACGCCAGGGTGGTGGAGCTCCCGCCCGGGATGATCGACGGCAACGCCTGGAAGGTCGGCGCTGGATTCTCAGCTCCCACGGTGACCGCGACGGCGCGCGTGTCGTTGCCCGTGGGGCCGCGCACGGTCAGCACGTAGAGCGCAGTGGCGCTGGGATGAACCTCGAGGCTGCCCTCGAAGGTGTCGACCGGCACGTTGAGCGCGCCGAGCGTGGCTTCACGCAGCTCGAGGCTGGTGGCGTTCTGCACCTTCCAGCTCAACGTGACAGCCGCGCCCGCGGCAAGGTTGCTCGCCGAAGTGGTGAAGGTCTCGATGAGCGGCGACGGCGGAACTTCCGTCGGCGGCTGCTCACGGCGGCAGCCAACGAGCGCAGTGAAGGCCAGCAGGAGCGAGAGCTGAAGCTTGTTCATGGGCGGGGGCTGATGCGGAAAGCGGTGAAGGGCGAGATGCCCGGAGTGTCGGAGCTCGCGTTGATCACGAGCGCCTGGGTGCCATTGGGGTTCTCGATCCAGGTGTTGGCGCTCACACCGGCCGCGAACTGGGTCGCCGAGGGGCCGCCGAGCATCTGGCCGAAGTGCAGCTCGATGACGCCGTCGTCGAAGAGCTTCGCCTGGAAGTTGAGATCGTCTCCGGTGACGTGGCTCTGGTGGCTCCACTGGATGATCCAGTGCGGCGCGGCCGCGAAGGGATCTTCACCAGCGCTCATGCGCCGCGCGAAGACCGCCGCATCGGCGCGGAGTCCCACGAGATCATCCGCGAAGACCGCGATCACCGAGTTGGGCGCGTTGGTGGAAGGGAAGTTGTTCGTGAAGAGATCGCTCGCCGCGCTCAGGTTGAAGGTGAGGTAGCCATCGGCCGAGACGCGCACGCCGCGCGCGGTGCTGCCGAACCAGGGGAAGGGCGCGCTGGAGAGATCGACGTTCACCTGCGTCGCGGCGGTGACCTTGCCCATCAGCTTCGTGCCGCTCTCCGAGATGTCGAAGAAGGCGGGAGTGGTGCGCTGCCACCGGTAGCCGAAGCCGCAGGTGCTGTCGGAGCCGGGCGTGCCGCGCTGCCGCAGCGGCTGGTTGCCGTACACCGCATTCGCGGAGCAGCGATGCGGGCGGCTGAGCGAAGAAGCAGTGTCACCGCTGAAGCGGTACGGCCCGAAGTCGCTCACCACCGAGACGCTGGTGGTGGGGTTGTTCCACGACCACGAACCCAACGCGCCCTCGCGGCCGAAGGTGAAGCTGTCGAGCGTGCCGGAGACGTCGAAGCCGCTGAGCGCCACGTCGACATGCGCGTCGTCGTTGAGCGCGGAGTCATCGCTCACTCCGAACACGCGCACGCCCTTCGCGGCGATCTGTCCGGTGAGCGCTCCTGCTCCGCCATCGGGAAGGTCGAAGGTCCAACCGCTCAGGTCGACGGCAGTGTCGCGCGCGTTGGAGAGCTCGAACCAGCGGCCCGGAGCGCCGACTGCGAGCGCGGGTTCCATCATCGCCTCGGAGAGCTGCAGCTCCTCGGGGCGCACCACGTCGAGCGCGACGCTCACCGGGACGAGCGAGCCGCTCACGTCGATGAAGCCGCCCACGGGATTGCGATCGACGAGTCGCACCGGCATCGGGCTCTGCTTCGGCGCGAAGAAGGTCACGCCGAGGCCCGATACCGGTTGCGTCGGGAGCGCGAGACCTTGATCCCCACGCGGCCCCTGAACGCCAGCGTGCCCCACGAGCGAGCCGATGGTCTGGTACTCGAAGTCGATCTGCCCGTTGCTCCACACCTTCACCTGGAAGGTGTTCGTGGTGGCCGGAGAGACCGTCGCAGCGCCCGTCCACTGAACGATCAGCACGTCATTCTTCACCTGCCACTGCGCAGTGGCTCCGAAGAGCTTCAGGTCATCCCAGAGCGGAGCGAGGGAGAGCGGCTCCAGGCGTGCGCTGGGGAGCACCACGTCGGCGCTGTTCTGCGCGTTGTTCTTGCCGAAGGTGAGATACCCGTTGGTGCTGACCGTGATCTGCTCACCGACGATTCGTCCGTAGAACGGCGCGCGGAAGGTGGTGACCAGTGGCGCGGTCTCCTCGTCGAGCGAGGGGCCGCTGAAGACCAGCGGCGTGCCGGTGACCGAGATGTCGTCGAAGCCGCTCGAGCCGGGGCGCACCACCACGTCGTCGTGAGGAAACCCGAGCACCGTCTCTCCGCGGGTCCACGTGAGGTCCACGCGCTGGCCGCTGCGCAGCGAGCCCGAGGGCGCGGAGAAGGAGAAGGCATCGATCACGGCGACGGTGAGCGAAGCCGTGGCGAGCTCGTGCAGTCCGTTGTCCGCCACCGCGCGGTACGTGCCTGAGGCGCCCAGCTTGAAGGTGAGCGGGAAGGTCCCGGTGTCCGAGACGTTGTTCTCGCGGAACACCACGTTCCCGGCAGCGTCGTAGAGCGTGAGCGAGCGCACTGACTGGCCCGACCAGCTCAAGGTGAAGGGTGCTCCTCGCGCGATCACCGCGGGGCTCGAAGTGAGCGCGAGCTGCGGCGCCTTCACCACCTCGACCTCGATGCTCTGGCGCGACTGTCCGTGATTGCCGGTGGCGACGGCCTCGAAGGCCACGATGCCCGCGAGCGCCGAGATGCTCACGTTGCCAGAGGCGGCCTGCACTCCGGTGGCTGCGCGGAAGATCTCCACGTCGTCCTGAAAGAGCGAGAGCTGATCAGCGCCGGTGGTGGTCCAGCTCACGGTGAAGGGCTGGCCTTCACGCGCAAAGCGCGGAGCGGTGAGCGTCTTGATCACCGGGTGACCGCGCACCGGGAGCGTGAGCGCGCGGGTGACGGTGCGGCCTTCTCCCGAGACCTCGAGCTCGTAGCGGAAGAGCCGGCTCGCATCGATCGGCGGCGGGAGGACGTCGGTGAAGGTCCCCGTGCCGCCGTCGGTGGTATCGACCAGCGCGCCGCGATCCGGAGTGAGCAGACGCACTCGCTCGGCGTTCGCCGTGTTCCACGAGAGATGGACGCTCGCACCGCCATCGACGAGGTCCACCGCCTCTTCGGCCGAGGTGAAGGTGAGCACGGTGGGGCGAACGGTGACCGCGACCATCGCGGTGCGCGTGCC
>CBIHPJ010000115.1:0-15850 GCA_966211295.1 uncultured Myxococcales bacterium
CTCGTCCTTGCTCAAGATGAACTCGAGCTTTGCCGGATCCGAGCGCACCGAGCCGCTCCCCAGTCCACGGATGGGCACCGTGACGTCGCAGGTGCCGCTCTCGGTGTTCATCACCACTTCACTCACGCTGAGGCGCCCATCGGTGGGCTTGAAACTGACGAACACCTTCTGGCTTCCGTCGAAGGGCTCGAGTGCGACGATGCCCCTGGGCTCCAGGAAGAACGGAAACGGGAGCGGCTCGATGCGAACCTTCTCCAGGTTCTCCGTCTTGTTGCGCAGCGTGAGCGTGAGCGTCTTCCCAGGTCCAACGACCTCGACCAGGCCGAAGTTCAGAGTCTCGGGGCTCGCCGCGCATGGCTCGGGGACGGGCTTCCGCTCGCAGCCCAGCAGACCCAACGCGAGAAGGAGAACGGCGACGCGCACGTTGATCATCTTGCCGTCGCTAGTTGCCGGCAGGAATAGGGCACCTGACCACCCACTTCCCCGAGGGGTGGCAGGGCTCGGTGACGCGCTCGACGTTGGCGGGGAGTGATTCCCAGCCTCCAGGTCGGAGCACCACGAAGTCGAAGGGCTCCGGGGTCTCCTGTTCGCCCACCGTGAAGAGTCGTCGCAGGTGCTGCACTCGCAGCAGCGCCAGTGCCCCGCCGGGATCAGCCGCCACGCGCGCGTCCGACGGAATCCACGCGAGGTGCTCAGGAGAGAAGCCGTCCTCTCTCGCCGCGGAGATCACGTCGCGCGCAGGGAGATTCGTGGTGAAGCTCAGCGCGAAGCAGACCGCGAAGATCATCGCGGGCGCTGACACCATCACGGGCCAGCGGTCCTTCATCGTCTCGAGTGAAACGACCGCGGCGAAGAACGCGATGACACTCGGAACCACGCCCGCGTAGCCGAAGGGCCGATACAGCTCGGGGTCACCCGCGATCGCCACGATTCCCACGAGCGGTAGGGCCATCGCGAGCACGATGCGGCCTCGTCGCGTGAAGAGCCCGAGCGCGCAGGATCCACTCAGCACACTCGCGAGAAAGAGGAGCTTCTCGAAGAGGACGCGCGGCGAGATCAGGACGTCGAACGTCGCGAGCTTGCCGAAGTGATCGAAGTTCTTCCCCGCGAGCACCGGCTGCAGGAAGAAATACGCCACCCCTCCGAGGAGACCGATGGGGATCAGCGGCACGAAGACGCGAGCCGCTGAGCGAATGGGAGTCCCCGGGTGAAAGTCGCGGTGAAAGAACAGCGCCACGATCGCGAACCAGGCCATGAAGAAGAAGAAGCTCTCCTTGCAGGTCCCGGTGAGCAGCGCTGCGATCGCGGCGGCCGCGAATTGCCCGCGCAGCCAGAAGCACAGCGCCAACCCGACGAAGCCGATCGCGAACGTGTCGTCGTGCAACCCCCAGAAGAGCTCGGTGCGAATCGACGACGCGAGGATCGCCGCGAGGAAGATGCACGCGGCCACGGAGACGCCCAGGTTCTTGCGAGCGAGCACGAAGAGCGCGCCGAAGCCAACAGCGGCACCCGCGGCGTGAACGAAGACGCCCGCAGCGGGCGCGGGAACTCCGAGCGCAGCCAACGCGCCCGGCAGGTAGAGAACCGGACTGAAGTGGTGCCAGAGAAAATTCGCTGCCGCTGCCTGTGCTGCGAGCGAGCCGTTAGGCACTCCAGTGCGGCCGATGTTCTCGATCACCTGCGCGAAGATCGCGAAGTCGATCCCCTGCATTCCCAGATGCGCCCGCGCCAGCATGTGAGCGATGAGCAGCGTGAAGAACCCGGCTGCCCAGAGCGCGAAGACGATCGTCTCCGCCCGACCCGCCTCGGGAACGCGCCACGCACGCACGCGCGGAACGAAGAGCAGGCCGAGCAGCAGCAGACTCGCCACCACTCTCACGGCGTCGAACATCCAGAGACCCGCCATCCAGATCGTCGGCAGCGCGAGGAGTGCCGCGAGAAAGCCCCCTCGCGACATCACTGCACTTCGACGCAGGTCAGCCCGTTGCTCGGAGTGCAGTTCTGTCCGATCAGACACGCGCCGATGCCCTCGAAGTCCACGCAGCGGATCGTCTTGCACTGATCGTCATTCGCGCACGGGCGCCGCGTGATGGTGCACTCGCCCGCGCTGCACTGTTCCGTCGCGCAGTCCTCGTTCACCTGGCAGCTGCAGAAGCCGAACGACGCGCCTTCTCTCAAGATGCACTGGCCCGCGCAGTAGCCGCTCGTCTGCCCCGGAGACTTGGTGCACTTGCCTCCGCGCTGGCACTGCGTGTCGTCCGTGCAGGGCAGGTTGGGATCGCCCGGACACGGAGTCGTTCCGTTGCACTGCCACCTCGTGAAGACCACGCGAATGTCGCGGCAGCCGTAACCACGGGGGCACTGTTGGCCCATGGAGCAGTCCGCTCCGCAGTACGTGGAGGCGGTGCGAGTGTCGGTGATGCAGAAGTTGGGTCCGCGTCCGCAGGTGTCGACTCCGCCGCCCGAGGTACACCGCGCGCAGTAAGGCCGGCGATCGAAGTCGTAGTCGCTGTAGCAGGTGTTCCGCGTGACGCCCGCGTCGGGCAGCGGAGCACAGAGCTCACCGAACCTGCAGAACGTGTCGTTGCTGCAGAAGTTGGGATCGCAGGTGCCGAGCGTGCAGCGCGCCAACTCTTCCGGAGTGCTCCCGGTGCACGCGCACGGCACGTCTCCGCAGCGGCAGCTCGTGCCCGCGCAATCACCGTCGCGACGGCAGCCCGCCACGCAGGATCCACGATTGGTGTCGCAGACCTGGCCGAGCTCGCACTGAAGGTCGGACGTGCAGCGGCCCTTCGGCACGCACTGTCCGCTCGCGGTGTCGCAGTAGGTCGTGTTGTCCGCGCAGTCTTGATTCGACGCGCAGCCCGAGCGGTCTTGGCAGAAGCCGGCGACGTTGCAGAACTGCGCTCCGGGACACGCTTGATCGGTGCGGCAGTAGCAAACGCCGGTCTGCGTCTCGCAGCGATACGCGCTCGCGGGAGATCCGCAGTCAGAGTCTTGTTGGCAGTCCTTTTGCGCGAGCCGATCGCGCGGACATCCGCTCAGCGCCAGCGCAGTGAGGATCAGGAGCGCGAGGCGCATGGGAACTTAGGGCTGACCGCCATCGACCGCGGGAGCAGCTTCGGCCACGGTGCCAGCATCGACTTCGACGAGTCCGCCGATCTGCGGCGCGACGTCTTCCTCAGGCGTGAAGTCGAGCACCTCGAGGTTCGCCTGCCCGGGGAGCCGCATGTTCATCAGCGTGAGCGCCTGGCGATCGTTCGCATCGAGGATCTGCTGCGAGATCGTCGCCGCGTTCACCGCCTGGCTGGTGAAGAACACGTAGACGCGCACCGGCCCTTCGTTGAGCGGCATCTTGTAGGCGTGCCCGCCGACCGGACGCCCCGAAGCGCACTCGTACGAGAGGTTGCTGCGCGACATCGTGAGCTGACGGGTGAGGCCGCTGCGCGAGACGGTGTACGCGAGGCAGTAGCCGTACTGGCCTTCGGTCGGAATGATCTCGAACGTCGTGCCGCCGGTGCGGCTGATCTGCGCGCGCTTCGTGGGCGCATTCGACGACGACTTCTCACAAGCGACCGCGGTGACGAGCAATCCAGCGACGAGAAGTGAACGCATTGTTCAGGACCTTATGACGAATTCCGAAGCGGTCTAACCCTCACCCCGACCCTCTCCCGAAGGGAGAGGGAGCGCCTTAGCGATACCCGCGCCGATACACCACGAGCTGCGGAGTTTCGTCGAGGTACAGCCCGTACACCGGCCGCGTGGTGCCCAACGCCTGCCAGATGCTGAACTCCGATTCTCGGAACTCCTGGTGGTACTGGTAGATGGCGAAGTCGGCTTCGTTCGGCGAGCCCACCGCGATGATGTCCGCGCGGAGCATGCCGTTGCGCTGGTTGTCGCGAATCTGTCCGCCGTGGTTCTCGTGGAAGTACACGCGCGCGCCCTGCTGCGCGTTCTGGTTGAGCCACGGCAACACGCCGCTCAGGTTGTTCGCCCAGAACTGCCGCTGCATGCCGAGTGAAGCGGCGCCCGGCATTCCACCCGCGAGCTCCGAGTAGCTGCTCGTTCCAAACTCGTACACGTGCGCGGTCTGAAGGAAAGCGGGAATGCAGATCAGCACCGCGAGCGCGGCGAGCATGCGTGGCTCCGTCGCAGCCTTCATCTTCGGAAGGAACCATTCCGACAATCCCTTCGCGCCACGCTCCAGCGAACCCGCCGCCAACACCGAGAGGAAGGGCATCGAGGGGAACCAGTGCTTCACGCCTCCGAAGTGCGGCACGTTCGGATGGCTGATGAGCGCGATCGACATCACCGCGTTCGCCGCGACGATCCACTCGAACAGCGTCACCTCTTGTCTGCGCGCGACCCGCCACAAGAACCAGCCGAAACCCAACACCATCGGCACGAAGATCGACGTGGGCACCGTGAGCGCGGTGACGACCACCACGTACGCGAGCGGGAAGGGCGGCGCGCGCAGCAGCTCACCCAGGTAGTACCAGGTGTAGTGATTGTGAGTGAGGTGGAAGGACAGGTACCAGGCGGTGCGATCCACCGGGTGGTGCCAGAGGTAGGGCCAGTGCACGTAGAAGACGAGCGGCCCGAGAATCGCCATCGCCACCAGCGGAGCGATCGTGCGGAACGCGTCCACGTTGATCGCGCGCAGCTGCCACGTGAGCCACGCGCCGACCGCGCAGGTGATCACGAAGAGCCCCAACTGCGGGCTCTGCACTTCGAAGCTCGATTGGAACTTCTGCGCGCCCATCGCGGCGACCATCACTCCGTAGAGCAACCCGCCGAACACGAAGACGCCGTTGATCCCGAAGAAGAGCCCGCGCGCCTGCGCTGACTCCCTCGTGAGGTGCCAGCCGCGCCACAGGATGAAGGGCACCAGCGTGACGGGGATGAAGTACGCGTTGTGTTTCGCTCCCAGCGCGAGGCCGAACGCGAGCCCGGTGTAGAGCCACCAGCGCGGTTTCTCGAGCGCCTCCACGAAGCAATAGACCGTGAGCACCCACATCGTCGCGATGGGCACGTCGAAGCAGGCGAGGTGCGCGTGGAAGAACTGCCTCGGTATCAGGAGGAATGAGACCGCCGCGAAGATCGACGCGCCTTGTCCCCAGAGCCGCCGCGAGAGTCCGAAGATCAGCGGCAGCATCCACGCTGCGAACACGAACGCGGGGAAGCGAAAGGCGCCCGCGGGCCGCAGCAGGTTCAGCTTCTCGTGGAGCACCACGTACGAGATCCCGAACAGGTTCTTCATCAGCGCGGGGTGCTCGTGGTTGAACTCGAAGTACTGGCTGATCGCTTGATCGGTCACCGCCTGGCGCGGCGAGGTGATCAGCATTTGGAACCAGCGCGCGTGCTGCTCGGCGGCGTGGAAGTAGACGCTCTCGTCGCGGCCGAAGCCGACCTCTTTCTCCGTGGCGAGGATCGCCAGCAGCGCGCCGAAGAAGAGGATCCACGCGATGCGGCGATCGGAAATGCGCCCCTCACCCCGCTGCGCAGGGAGAGGGAGATCGTTGGCGCTCATGGAGCCCTCCGCGTTCCGTTCATCACCACGCACACCACGCGCGCCGACGGATTCTGCGAGCTGAGCCAGAAGCGCACGCGCGCGTTCTCAGGAATCGCTGGTCCCTCGATCCGGTGCATCAGCTCGTCACGCGTCGCGAGCTCCATCGTCTGCGGGGCGCCGTTCACCTCGAGCGCGATGCTCCCCGGCGTGATGCCGTCCCAATACGAGCCGTACTCCCAGATGAAACCCGCGGTGAGCGAGCTCTGGTCCGCGGCGGCGGGCGCGTTGAACTCCACCACCACGCGCGTCGGCCCACCCGGCGCTTCGAGCTTCACGCACTCGTACGGAGCGAAGTGCACCTCGTGCCATTCCTTCGCCACGATGCGGCCGTTGGGGCAGCGGAAGCCACCTTGAATCGGAGCGCACGGCTGGCGATTTCCGTCGGGCCCCTCGAGGTACACCTGCGCTTGTTGCTGCGCGACGAGGTCGGCGGCGCTGAACGCGAGCGGACGATGGCGGCCGTTCTGAAAGAGCCTCAGCCGCAGATTTCCGAAGCGGCGCTCTTCACCGAGCGGATTTCGCGACGGCAGGAAGACTCGCTCGAAGTCACCGATGCCCGAGCGCGGTTGGTGCGGCTCGCTGAGCACCCAGATGCGCGGATGGCGCTCGAGCGAATCAGCATCGCTGCCCTGGTACCCGACGACCGGAATTCCCTCGGGCACGAAGATGCGCGCGCGCTCGGTCCACCAGGGAACGAGGAGCACCACGTCTCCGGGCTGGCGCTCAGCCGCGAGGACTTGCGAGACGGCCTGGTAATCCGCCTCGGCGACGTGCGTGCTCGGGAGCCAGAGCTGAAACGCCACGCAGGCGAGGGCGACCACCAGCAGCGCGATGCCCTCACCGCGAGCCGTTCGATTCTCAGTCACGACTTCGTGGTGCGAATCTTCGCTTCGCTCGAGTCACGGCAGTACGTGCAGAAACTCGCTTCTCCGAGCACGTACGACGGAGTCCACTGCGGGTACATCGCGCACCGCGGATCGAGGCAGTGGTGCAGGCCGTAGGTGTGACCGACCTCCTGCATCGCATAGCGGGCGAGCAGCTTCACGTTCTCGGCGACGTTCTTCACATTCGCGGTCGTCACCACCGCACGCTGCTGGCCGTAGCGCGCGAGGCCGTAGGTCGGCGCTTCACCCGACACCAGCTTGCGCGGAGCGAGCTTGCGGCTGGTGAGGTACAGCACCTTGTCGTCCGCGAGCGCCGTCACTTTGGGCATCGCGTCGAGCAGCTTGTTGGCGTCGTACGGCTCCTGCTGGCCGTGCGGCACCGTCACCGCGCCGCTGTGTTCGGCTCCCACGCCGAACGCCGTGTAGAGCGACTTGGTGAGCTGCTTGAGCAGCGCGGGATCGAACTCGTCGAGCGTGAAGATGCGGATCACGTGATCTCCAAATCAGTTACTTCGCCTTCGGCGGACGGCCGCGCTTCTTCGGCGGCGGAGGCGGCTCAGTCACCGCGGGCTTCGGCTTCGGCGGACGGCCGCGCTTCTTCGGCGGCGGAGGCGGCTCCGTCGACTCAGGCTTCGGCTTGGGCGGACGGCCGCGCTTCTTGGGCAACGCCTCGGCGAGCGCCTGGGACGCGGGCATGGTCACTTCGACGTCGGAGAGGAGCGACTTCTTGGCTCCCTTGGGCGCCTTCGGAGCAGCAGCAGCAGCGGCAGGCGCCTTCTTCTTCTTCGCGCCGTCTTCTTCGTCGCCACCTTCTTCCGACTCGCCCTCTTCGCTCTTCTCTTCTTCCGAGCTCTCTTCCGACGACGACTCCTCGGAGCCCCCGTCGATGCCCAGGAGATCGCCGTCGAGGCCGAGCTCATCGCCCTCTTCACCGAGGCCCGCGAACTCTTCAGCGGTGCGCTTGGGACGATCCTTGCCGGGCACGAAGAGCAGAATGTCGAACGCGTCTTCCGCATCCGCCGGAGGCACGCCCATCGCGGCGGACAGCTCCTCGACGAACAGGTGCCGCGCGTCGTTGTAGAGCTCGCGTTCCTTGGGGGGCAGGGGGCGGAGCTCGGAGAGCACCTGCAGTCCCTTCACCACCTCGGCGAGTCCCAGCAGGCCGCCTTCAGAGAGGCGCGCGGTGTTCTCGCGGGCTCGTTTCTTCCAGTCGAGCGACGCCTTCTCGGAGTCACTCTTCAAGTACTCGACGACCTTCCTCACGTCTTCAGCGCTGGAGACGCGCCGGACGCCGTTCTTCTCGAGCTTCTCGCGAGGGACCTTCACCTTCGCGCCTGTCTCGAGGATCACGAGGCTGACGAATTGGAGCTTCTGACCGGCGATCTCCTCGGTCTTGATCTCGGTGACGGAGCACAGGCCCTGGTTCGGATAAACAAGCCTGTCGCCGACCGAGAGCGACGTGATGTCGGGCATAGCGAGACTTCCACCACGCCCGTTTTGCGAAGTGAAGCCAGAAAGCGAGGCAGCGAAGCCGGTTACTTCTTCTCCGCGTTCAGCTTCACCAGCATCGCGTGGAGTCGGGAGTCGATGGCCTGGTTCACCTCCGCATCACTGGGGTGGGTCATGACAACCGTGTGGGCCAGCGCCGCGCCAGCCATCAGTCCCGACATCGCCGTCACTGCAATGAGGAGCTTCTTCATGATCATTCTCCGTGTGTGGGCTTGCTTCACACACAGAGTAGGTGCGCCACGGCGCTGATCAATTTTTCGGCTACAGGATCCTACGTAGCGGTCTGTTTGGTGACGCTCACTTCTTCTTCTTGGGCTTCACCGGACGCACTTCGCGGAGCTCGACCTCGAGGCGGCCTGACTCTTCGTCATCGAGATCGTCCGCATAGGTCACCCAGAACGACTCCATGCCTTCGAGCCGCAACACCTGATCAATCGGCGCGATGATCATTCCCGCCGGAGTCCCGACGATCACCAGCTGCAGCGGCGAACCCTTCTCCCGCGCGATCGCGGGGGGATTGCCCTGGCGCGGCGTGAGCTCGTACGCGGTGGTCGCCGTCAGTCCCGTCACCGTCACGCGAGAAGACGAAGGGAAGGTGAGCCTCGGCGGCACGTTCTTCACCTGCGGCTTCTTCTGTCCTTCGATCTGCACCGAGAGCTGCCGCGGCTTGGTCTCATCCTTCTCTGCGGAGCCGAGCAGGCTCGCGGGAACATGGAACGCGTAGAAGGTCGACGCGCTCTTGATTTGCAGCGGATCGGGACCGAACGAGCCGGGCTGCGCTCCACCATCGCTCACCACGTAGAAGCCCCAGCCCGGAGTGAGCTGCTTACCGAGCAGCGACACGCGATAGGTCTTCGAGGGATCGAGCTTCACCACCGTCGCGCCCGCGGCCGTGAGATCCAGCCGATGCCGCTTCGCATCGAGCGAGAACTTCGCAGCAGGCCAGGTCACCTGATCAGGAGCGGGCGGAGGCTCTGGCGGTGGCTCGACCTTCACCGGAACCGGATCAGGCGGCGGCTTCGGAGGCTCGGGAGGCGGAGGCACCTGCAACTTCGCCTCGACGAGCAAATGCTGCCCCGACTTGAGCGGCACTTCGTTCTTCCACGGCAGAAACCCGGGCGCCTTCACCTCGAGCTTGAGCGTGCGATCACCAGAGATGCGCCCCAGCTGCGTGGGCGTCTTCGAAGGGAGCAGCTTCCCATCGACCCAGACCTCAGCGCCGGTCGGCACGCTGCTGATCTCGATCTCGCCTTCCTTCAATCGCTGAAGCACCGTCACCGCGCCGAAGCCGACGATCGCGGCCGCGGCGAGCAGGCTCACCGCCTTCACCCCGGGAAAGCGGGGCGGGGGAGGGGGCAGGTCGTCGAACTTCGGCGTCGAAGCGAAGTTCAACTTCGCGTCGTTGACCGCGACCATCTCCGTCGGATCTTCCGCTTCGTCACGCTTGCCCGGAGTCGGAGGCGGCGGCAGCGGCTGCTTCCACTTCTGCGAACGCTCGACGAACTCGCGCGGCAGCTGCACCGGCCGCCCGTCCTTCACCAGCTCCTCCTCGAAGAGCAGGTGCAGGAACAGGGTGAGCATGCCGCCGGTGAACTCGGGGTGGTTGTTCGCGAGGAAGCGGTTGAGGTCTTGCTGGAACGCTTCCGCCGTCTGGTAGCGGTCGCCCTTCTCGAGCGACATCGCCTTCAGCACCACGCGCTCGAGATCGGGCGGAATGCGCGGGTTCAGCTCGCGCGGCTTCTGAAATTGCCCGCGCACGATGCGGGCCATCACGTCCATCAAGCGGCCCTGAAACGGCAGCTGACCCGTGAGCAACTCGTAGAGCACGATGCCCGCGGCGAACACGTCGGTGCGCGCGTCGAGCTCCTTCGCCTTCGCCTGCTCGGGCGCGAAGTAGGCGTACTTGCCCTTCACCGCGTTCGCCGCCGTCTCCTCGCTGCTCGCGTTGCGCGCCTTCGCGATGCCGAAGTCGACCAGCTTGACCTGGCCTTCGTAGCTGATGAGCACGTTCTGCGGGCTCACGTCGCGGTGGACGATCTTCAGCGGGCGGCCCTGCTCATCGAGGCGCGCGTGGGCGTAGTGCAGGCCCTTGAGCATCTCCGCGCAGATGTACGCGCAGAATTCGGGAGGCAGCACGGGGATGCCCATCGTGCGCGCGCGCTTCACCACCTTGGAGAGCGGGTGACCGTCGACCAGCTCCATCGCGAGGAAGTAGTCGCCGTCGATCGCTCCGAAGTCGAAGACCTGCGCGATGTTGCCGTGTGACAGGCCCATCACGATCTTCGCCTCATTGGTGAACATGCCGATGAAGGCCTTGTTCTCCGCGTAGTGAGGGAGGATCCGCTTGATCACCACCTGCTTGGTGACGCCGGGCGCCGGCTCGTAGCGCGCGCGGAAAATCTCGGCCATCCCGCCCGCGGCGATGCGGTCGAGCAGCTCGTACTTTCCGAATCTGGTGGTCTCGGCTGATGACAACGTGGGCGTCCGGCTCTGGCGGCGCGCAAGGTACCACCCCTCGGCCTCGTTCACTCTTCCTCTGTGCGGGTAGTAGGTTGGCGCGATGGTGACGGTCGGGTTGGTGGTCTTGGCGGCGCTGCCGGCCTTCGGTGAGCCCACGCAGTTGGTGGACATCGAAACGGGCCCGTCACGCACCACGCAGGCCCAGCTGATCGAAGCCAACGAGCAGGGCGTTCTCTACACGCAGGTCGAGCGCGATGGCGGCACCGCGCTCTTCTGGAGCGGGTGGGAGGGGGCTGCGCAGCGCGTGCTCTCGGTCGCGGACGCGGGCGTGAAGGCGCGTCGCTTCGGCGATGGCTTCATCGTCTTCACGGGCACTGAGGTCCAGCGGCTCGGCGTCGAGCCGAGTCCGCAGCTCACGTTCCTCACGGCTGCCGACGACCTGAGTTCCTTCGTCGAGACCAACTCGACGAGCTCGGTCTGGTGGGCTGGCTCGGCCGGGACCTTCGTCACGGATGGATCGGCTGAAGGAACGCGACTCTTCACCACGGCGAACAATCCGCGCGTCGCGCTGGGGAACAGCCTGTTCTTCGCCGGCGCCACGCTCACTCGCGTGGACGAGGCTGGGCTGTTGGTCGACACGGGAATTCCACTCTCTTTCGGAGGCTTCGCGCGGGCGGGAGATCACCTGGTCGTCGGCGGAACTCCGGCTCGGAACGAGCTGGGCCAGGACCTCCCCCCGTCAGGAACCTGCTCCATCCTGGGCGGTGGCGAGTCTGCCTGGCTCGGGTGCAGGAGGCCTGATGGTGGGCAGGAGTTTCTGATCACTGACGGCACGCCTGCTGGCACGTCGACGCGCCTCCTCTTCGCGGCCGGTGATCAATGGATCGACACCTACGCCGCGTCAGCGGACTACGTGGTGTTTGACGGCCGCTTGAGTGACATTTCCGGCAGCTTCGTCCTCGCTCGCTCGGGCTCCGCGTCCCCCGCTCAGTTCCGTGGCTGTTTCGGCTTCGAGAAGCTCGTAGGTGACGTGCTCCTCGGGAACTTCCGGGCGATCTCCCTCGCCGAATTTGGAACGTGTCGCCAAATCAGCAACGTCGAGCGCTCCCGTCAGGTGGGGAGACGCGCGCTCCTGCAGCTCCATGATGAGGGACGCTTTCTCCTGACCGACGGCACGGACGCGGGCTCAGTGAGTGTCCCGGCTGAGCTCCCCGACTGGCCGACAGCTTCTTCCGAACCGACGCTCGTTGGCTCTGATGGGGTGCGCGCGATCTACGCAACGACGCAGGGCGCGTGGGTCACCGACGGCACCGCGAGCGGCACCAGGCGAGTCGGCAGCTCCGCAGAGTTCTTCGGCCACAGTGTCCTCGCGCTGGAGGAAGGCCGCTTCCTCGCGTTCGCTTCGAACGGAGACAGCTGGGAACCGCCGTTCGGCGTCCTCGGTGTCGCGGGGGGCTTGCTGGTCGGTCGCAACGGCTGCGACGCCTTCACGGTCGACGAAGAACGCGTGCGCAGGGAGTTGCCGTCGGTGGGCTGCGCGGCGGAGATCAAGACGGGAGCTGCCGGCGCGCTCATTCGGAACACCAACGGCACCACCTCTCTCGTGCGGGCGGAAGGGACCTTCCTGCTCGTCGGCGATGTGGAGCTCGCGGGCGGAACGCGCTGCGGGAAGAAGGCCTGCTGGTACGTCACGCGCGACGGAGCGACGGGCCTCGCGAACGTCGTCGATCTGGAGTCAGGCGCGAACACGGCGCTGCCCGAGATCCTCACCCAGAACGGCCTCGAGCTCGTCGCGGCCACCGATGTCGCGGTGGTGGTCTCTCACGCCCTGGGGACGTTCGCGGTGAGACGCGCCGGTGGCCGCGTGGTGATGGAGAGCAGACAGTTCAGCGAAGAGCCGCCCCTGCACTTCGGGGTGACGGCGTCCGGCTCGATCGTCTGGTACTCGGCGGCCAGCAGCGGCGCGCTCAGGGCGCTCAGCGGGAGCGGTGACGAGGCCGTCCCCGTCGCCTGCCAGCCGCTGGGGCTCAGCATCACGGGCGATCGCGTCAACCTGCTCTGCATGAGCTTCGTACCCGCAGATCACCCGCCCGAGCGCGCGCTGTGGTCTGGCACGATCCAGAACGGCCTCGAGAAGATTGCAGCCGGAAAGGATGAAGCCGAGGCCCCGCTTCTGCCGAGTGGCGACGGCGAGGCGATCGGGTTCACGATGGCGAAAGAGTCCGACGGAACCGGACGTTTCGTCGTCACCGACGGAAAGGCGCGCCGCGAGTATGCCGGTCTGCAGGGCGGTGACATGGCGCGAGTGCGCGCCGGCTATGTCTTCGCTGCGACGCGTGAGTCCGTGCCGGACTTCGAGCTTTGGGTCCTCCCCGTACAGACCGGCTGCGGCTGCGGATCGGGCGGGGAGATTCTGTTGCTGGGCGCGTTGCTGCTCTTCCGGAGGGCCAATCGTTTTTCCGGGAGAGAAGGCTCCACCGCAAGGCGCTGAAGTATGGTCCCGCGCTTCATGCGATCGCTCTTTGCAGTCGTTTCCTTGCTCGCCGCCACGGCGTGGGCTGATGCGGCCGTGCTTCTCTTCCCTGCGGTCGGAACTCCGGGCCAGGTCACGATCTCGGGCCGGGTGCTGAAGCACGCCGGCACCAGCGGCAGCTCGACCTTCTCGAAGAACCTGCGCCGTCTCACTTCTTCCAACTGGGAAGGCGCGCCGGTGATGGTGCGCTACGCCGGCCGCGAGGCCGAGGTGAAGAGCGGCCACGACGGCAACTTCAGCGTCACGTTGTCGGCTGAGAAGACGCCGTTCGAAGTGGGGCTCACCACCGCGGAAGCGAACGTGAAGGACGCCGCTACCGGCACCGCCACCGTCGACATCGTGGATCCGAAGGCCGGCTTCTTCGTGGTCTCCGACTTCGACGACACCCTCGCGGTCACCAACGTGGCCGCCGGCGGGAGCAAGCTCATCAAGGCCGCGCTGCTGCAAGACGAGACCACGCAGCCGGTGGTCGAAGGCATGTCCGCGTTCTACGGGTGTCTCAAGGAAGACAAGACCGCACGTCCGGGCTTCGCGCTCGTGAGCGGCTCTCCTGCGCAGTACCTGGGTCGTGTGCGTCAGTTCCTCGTGGCGCACGGCTTTCCGCTCTCGTTCGGCATCTACCTGCGCGACATCGGGCCCAAGACCCTCTCGAACTACAAGCAGCCGGTGATCCGCGCGTTGCTGAAAGAGCTGCCGAACCAGGTCGTGCTCGTCGGTGACTCGGGCGAACACGATCCCGAGGTCTACGCGCAGATGAGGAGCGAATTCCCCGATCGCGTGAAGGCCATCTACATTCGGAACGCGGGCCACGCAGAAGATGTCAAACGCTTCGACGGCATGTTCCTCTTCAAGAATCCAAAGGACGCGGCGCTCGATGCGGTTACGAAGGGCCTCGCGTCTGCCGAGTGCGTGGGACGCGCGTTCCCCGAAGCCAAAGCGGAGAAGTGATGCGAGTCAGCGGGTTGGTCACGGTGTTGGTGTCAGCGGTGTTGCTCTTCGGTTGCCCTGAACAGAAACCCGCTGCACCGATCCCGCGCGCTCAGCCCAAGCCGCTCGAGCCACTCGAGCGCGTGACCGTCGATGCGGGCGATCCCCGCGAGGCGCTCTACGAAGTGGTGCCGTTCAATCCCGTGGGTCCTCCGCCTCCCGCGAATGCGCGCGTGGTGCAGCTCGACGGAGAGAAGTCTGTCGTGCCCGCGGGCACTGGTCCGGTCTTGCTCGTTCCCGACGAGGAGACCTACCTCGCGCAGGTTGCTCCTCTCTTGGCCAAGCTCGCCGACGCGAAGGAAGAGGTGTGGCTCAAACATCCGCAAGCGAACATCGCGTTCAAGCTGAAGCTGCGCGACGCCGCCGAATTCCAGGCGTGGATCGACGAGCCCGTGCCCGGGAAAGTCCGGGTGATCCACCGCGGTGACGGGTTCGAGCTCACCACCAACCTGGGCAAGCTCCCCGGCGGAGATCCCAACGGCCCCACCGTGCCGCTGCGTGGAGGCCAGCTCGATCTCACCACCCTGCAGAAGGGCTTCGAGAAGGTGCAGGCGAAGTTCAAGTCGGCGCCCGACGTGTGCTTCGTGCCCTCGTTCGGAATGGAGCTGATCAACGTCGCTCGCTCGATGGCGGTGAACTACGTCTCACCCGAGAGCGCGTTCTTCCCAGAGACCTGTCTGGTGTTTCCGCGCCCGCCTCCTCCGGCGAAATAGCGAGCATCACGCAGTGAAGAACTCGAAGACCAGATCGAGCTCCGGCTCTGCCACGCGCAGTTGCTGAAGTCCGACGGAAAACTCAGCGACGAGATCTTCGAGATCGATCGCAGCAGAGAGCGCCGCCGGAGGCTCGGGCAGAAACACCACTCGGTCCGCGAGAAACGCTCCACGCTCGCTCGCCGGAACGAAGCCCCGCTTCAGCGCTGCATCAGCCTTCCTTGAATCACCCAGCCGCTCCGCGAGGAGATTGTCGCGGAGAAACGCGCGCGCTTCCGCGTCGTGCTCTGCGGGCCAGGTGAGCGTGGCGATCACTCTCCCTGAAATTTGGCGATCGCTCGGCCGCAAGCTGAGTCGCACCCCCCGGGATGTCATGACCACTTCGTACTTGAAGCCCCTGTTTCCGTGTGTAGGTTCGCGGCCCCATTCAGGGAGGGAGCACCACACATGATGAAGAACCTCGTTGCCGTTTCTCTTTTCGCGGTTGTCGCGCTCGGTTGTGCGCACGGCCAGCGCTCGTACATCGACCCCGCTGCCAGCATGAGCCCGGAGCCCGCGGCCATGTGGTCGCGCCCGCAGGAAGTGGGCTACACGCTCGGCGAGCGCATCCAGGGTGAGGCCGCCAAGAACTGCATCCTCATGTTCATCTGCTGGGGCGCCGAGGACGGCGGCATCGGCGACGCGATCGGCGGCCTCATCGGCGCGCTCACCGGCCAGTCGGCTCCTTCTGACCCGCTCGTTCGCGCCGCGGCGGCTGGCGCGGTGCTCTCCGCTCCGACCGAGACCGACGGTATCTACGTGCTCAACCACGAGACCGACTCGTTCAACATCTTCCTGTACTCGCGCCGCTCGGCGCGCGTGATCGGCAAGGCCGTGCGCCTGCACCCGATCGGCGAAGTCAGCCAGGAGCGCGCGGACAAGGTTCGTAACCTGAAGGCGATGTCGGGTTCGAACATCCACCTGACCGGCTTCCCGATGCCGTAAGCAGGAACTTCTCCTGCTTCGTCAAAGGCAGAGTCCTCGCGGGCTCTGCCTTTTGATTTTCAACTCAAAGGACCAACACCATGCGCTTCAACACACTGATCCTCTCCTCGCTTCTCTCGTTCGCCGCCTTCGCCCAGGGTGGCCCGCCGCCCGGCAAGGGCCCCGACAAGGCCGCTGAGAAGAAGGCCGAGAACACGGCGAAGAAGGA
>CBIHPJ010000116.1:0-15838 GCA_966211295.1 uncultured Myxococcales bacterium
AGTCCTCGAGACCACTGCGAGTCATCGCGTCGTCGATAAGCGCCGACCACCCGTCAGGGTCGATCCCATCAAGGGTACTCATCGTGAACCACTCGTGAGGAGGCGATGTACTTTCTCAGAGAACCGTACCTTCGCGGCAATGAGCGCTTTGAGGACCGCCTCCTGAAAAGACGGCAGAGTTAGGCTGCCATAAGTCGCGTAACTTCCTGACGCGTCGTTCAGATCGACGAGCTCGCCATTCTCGAACTGAATCTCGCCGGCCGCGAGGACATGTTCATTGTGAAAAAGTGATTCGTGTTTGATCGCGCCGGCAAGCGACCTGTCCCCGTCGAGGTGTATTCTCATCTCAAACGTCGTCGGTGCGACGGCAAAAATGAAGACGCCGGCTCGACTATCGATTCGGCCAGTCGTGAGCGGATTTCCGCTCTCGTCTCTTACGACGCCGTCGACGACTTGAGTGGCAAGCGCCTTCTCAGTCCATTGCGACGGACAGCGATCGCGATTCTCCCGAAGCCGATCGTCATGAACCTTGCTGCCATGGTACCGATACAACTGCATGTGTTGCGTCATCCCCGACCACCTCCCGACCGAAGAATAGCTCAGTGAGGGTGGTCCAAGGGACCAATTCAGCTCCAGGCATTCGACGCACAGACGAAGCAATCATTCCCACGAACAGCGGTAGGTCGCGCCCCACTCGTCCTTCGTGACGACCACGACGGAGTTGTTCTTCCCGCCGCTGATCTCCAGCGAGCCCTCGATCAATCCCTGCACATAGCCGGGATGAATGAACGGCTCATTGATCCAGAAGAGCACGCGCTTGTCTGTCTCCGTGGTGAGGTTCACTTCGTTGTAGTTCGCGCCGGTTCGCAGGTTCTTCCGCATGCGCGCCAGCGTGCGCATGGGACCGAGCACCTTCGCCATTCCCGCGAGCGCGCCCCCGAGCAGCGTGCGCTTGAAACCGTCGATGATCGCGCGGCCGAGACGAACGTGCGCGTCGGACACTCCGAGCTCGGGCCACACGTGCTGCGCCGCGAGGGGAATGGCCGCGTTCCACACCTTGCGTGGATACGCGGGGAGCAGGTCCTTCGTGAGATCGAGGCCGATCGCCTTCAGCTCGTCGCGCAGCTGCGGCGTGACGCGCTCGCCGAGCCCCTTGAAGAAGAGCCCCTCGACCGCGCCGCTAAAGATAACCTCTTCTGTCGGAGCCCCCGATGACGACATCAGAGACGCCTTATCACGCGGCGCAGGCTGCGACCTTGATCCAGCGACCTGTCTTCGTGGGGTTCTCTACCCCGCGTTCGTGGAACCCGATCTCCGCGCTCATTCGCCGAATGATGAACTCGAAGGCGAGCCACACGTGGCTGCTCGTCGAGGATCCGCTCTTCGAATTGCGCCTGGTGCTCGAGGCGCACGAGACGGGCTTCCGGCTGATCTCGCTCGCCGAGTTCGTGAAGAACAACAAGATCGTGAAGCTGCTGCAGCCGGCGCATCCACTCGCCACGGGACTCCCGGAGGCGGGTGGTTGGCTCGGCGACGAGTACGACGTGCGCGGGCTGATCGGGATCTTCTTCGTGACGGTGGCGAAGTTCTTCCGGCACAAGATCAAGAACCCGTTCACTTCGTCGCGCGCGTTGTTCTGCTCGGAGGCGGTGGTGCGCGTGATGAAGGCCGCGGGCTATCCGGGTGTGGAGAAGTTCGGCGACGAGACGACCAGTCCTGCCGATCTCATGACGTTCCTCGAGGCGGAGACCGGCGTGATGGAGGTCATTGGCGAGCAGTTGAATCTGCGGACGCATCTCAAGAAGACGGGCCCGAAGAAGGCGCGAAGAGCTCCGCAGATCGCGAAGTAGCGCCCCTCACCCCGACCCTCTCCCCGCTCTCGCAGGGAGAGGGAGCACGTGTGCCTCCCCTAACGAGCAACCCTTTCTGAAAATCCCGGAGCAGGTGCGTATAACTGCGCCACCCATGCGCACCTTTGCTTTGGCTCTTACCGCCCTGCTCTATGCGGGCTGCGTCACCGTCGCGCCTACCCTCAATAAAGTGACCGCGAAGGACGACGCGAAGCTCAACGCCGCCGCGGAGTCCTTCTATCGCGCCGAGACTCCCGCTCAGCTCCGGGCCGCCGTCGCCGACGCGCAGGCCGCTGGACCGAACACCGCGCTGTACCACGAGCTCGCCGCTCGCCTCGCTCAGCTCGAGGCCCGCGATGCCGACGTCATCAAGCATCTGGTGGCGGTGTTGAGTGACACCAACGGCGATGCGCCGCTCTTCCATCTGCACACGCTCGCCACGCTCGATCTCACCTGGAGCGAGCGCGCGGTGGTGCGCGATCTCTATCGCTCACTCGTCGATCAGCATCCGAATCCCGAAGTGCGTGCGGTCGCCGCCTCGCACCTCGCGAGCATGCTCAACTCCGAAGGTGACTTCACCGCGCGCAACGAGGTGATCAACAACATCCCCGGACAGGTCGAGCTCGCCATCGCCGGCACGTGGGACAACGACCAGGGCAAGGGCTTCGATCTCGAGCTCGCTCCCGAGCTCCGCCCCGGTCTCGACGAGACCTACGAAGGCCGCGCCGGCCCGGTGAAGTGGCGCAAGGACGCTCCGAAGGATCCGCGCGGTCGCTACGACCTGCTGATGCTGATGACGCCGTCGCGCTGGGCCGCCGCCTTCGCGCAGGGTGACTTCACGACGGACGCGGATGGCCTGCAGGCGCTCCGCATCACCTCGAGTGATCCGCTCAAGGTCTGGGTCGACGGCAAGCTGGTCTTCGCCGCCGCGCAGCTCGAGCGCAGCGTGCCTGATCACCTCGTCATCCCGGTGGAACTCAAGAAGGGCAAGCACACCATTCTGATCAAGCAGGCTCACCGCGAAGGGCTGTGGCACCTCGCTGTGCGCGTCACTCCGTACGACGGCGCGCCGTTCAAGCGCGAGCTCGATCCCATGCTCGCTTCGCGCGTGGCCAACCTGGTCGACACTCCGGCGCGCATGCTCGCGCACCTCGTGGGCTGGGCTCACCTCGGAGCGGGTGGCGCGACCACCGTGAAGTTCGCCGACGCCGCAGCCGCGAAGCTTCCTCACTCACTCGTGCTGCGCAGCTGGGTGGTCGATGCGCTTTGGTACAACCAGGAGCGCGGCCGCACCGCGGATCTCCTCGGCGTGCTCGACACCGAAGTCGGAGCCGAGCTCCCTTTCATGCGCCTGCGCCAGGCGCGCTTCCACCTGCAGCAGGGCCTCAAGGTGAAGGCGCGTGAGCGTCTGCTCCAGATGCAGAAGGACTCGCCGCAGCTGCGCGAAGTGTGGGACCTGCTCGCGGACCTCTGGCGCGGTGAAGGTTGGACCGAAGACGAGCTCCGCACCCTGAAGGCACGCGCCGAGAAGTTCGGCACCACGCCTGATGAAGACCTCGAGATCTCCCGCGCGCTGGTTCGTTACGGCAAGCGCGACGAGGGCATCGCCATGCTCGACAACGTGCTCAACGAGCTGCCCTATTACCCCGAGGCGCTCCGCCGTGAGGCCGAGCTCGCGTTCGACGCCGCCGACTTCCGCGAAGCGAAGAAGCACCAGGAAGCGCGCCTCGAGTCGTGGCCGACGGACTACTCCACCTGGCTCGCGCTCGCTGAGACCAACCGCCGCCTCGGTGACACCAAGGCCGCGGAGGCCGCGCTGCTCAAGGCCGAGGGGCTCTCTCCCGAGGCTTCTGTTCCGCGCAGCAAGCTCGGTGATCTCGCCTACGAGCGTGGTGACACCGCGGGCGCCGTGACGATGTGGAAGCGCTCCGTCGAGCTGAACCCCGAGAACGAAGCGCTCGCCAATCGCGTCGAGTTCCTCTCGCCCGAGACCCGCGGCGAGTGGATGAACGACATGCCCGACGAGTCGAAGCTCGAGGAGCTGGTGAAGGCGCGCACGAAGCTGAAGCAGCTCCCCGGCGCCGACATCGCGTATCTGCTCGATCACGAAGTCACTCTGCTCAACACCGACGGCAGCACCTCGAACGTGGTCTCCGTGGTGATCCATGCGTGGAACGCGCAGGGCCGCGATCGCATCATTCGCCAGAGCGTGGGCGGTGGACGCCTGCGCCTGCTGCACGCCTACGCGGTGGATGAGAAGGGTCAGCGCACCGAGGCTTCGAGCGAGCGCAACCGGCAGATCCTCTTCCGCGGCATGCAGCCGGGCTCCACGCTGGTGCTGCAGTACCGCCTCGACACGCCGCCCAAGGGCTACCTCGCTCGCTATTACAACGAGACCTGGAGCTTCCAGGGCGTGGGGGATCAGCGCGAAGAGTCGACGCTGGTGCTCTGGGCTCCACTCACCGCGAAGCTGCACGAGTTCAAGGTCGGCGCCGCGGAGCACAAACAGGAGAAGCGTGGAGATCTGCTCCGCTTCACCTGGACCACGCGCAACACGCCGCCGCTGATCAGCGAGCCCGGCATGCCTACCGTGGGCGAGCTCGCGATCAACATCGGTCTCTCCACCGTGCCTGATTGGAAGACGTGGCTCTCGTGGGAGCAGGCGCTCCTCGAAGGCGTGTTCCGCGACAGCCCGGAGCTCGAGGTGATCGCGCGCGGTCTGGCGAAGGGTGACCCCGAGCCGCAGGAGAAGCTCGAGCGCATTCACACCTTCGTGATGGAGGAGATCCGCTACCAGCAGGACTACGAGAGCTTCATCGCGGGCGTGAAGCCGCACCCGGCGTCGATGACGCTCGAGCGGCGCTACGGCGACTGCAAGGACAAGGCGGTGCTCTTCATCGAGCTCGCGCGCAAGCTGGGCCTCGACGCGCACTTCGCGTTGGTGCGCACGCGCGACGCGGGTCCCGTGCGGCAGGACGTGCCGATGCAGCAGTTCAACCACGCGATCGTCTACGTGCCCGAGCAGACCGGAGTGGCGTCGCGCTTCTACGATCCGACCGCGGAGCTGCTCGACGTGGGCTCGGTGCGCACGGATGACGTGGGCACGCAGTCGCTGGTGTTCGATCCCAAGACGAACGTGCACACCTGGCGCGAGATCCCCTTCCAGAATCCCGAGGCGAATCGCGAGACCACCACCGTGGCGCTCGACATCGACGCCAAGGGCGGCGCGAAGGGCACCCTCACGTTGGAGGCGGTGGGCCGCTCTGGCTCGTTGATCCGCCGCACCGCGAAGAACCAGGCGATCTTCTCGCAGGTCGGTCAGCGCATCGCTTCGTCGTACCTGCCGAACGCGACCACGAACGACGTGCGCGCGCTCGAGGTGGAGTCGTTGCGCGTTCCCGCGGCGATTCGCATGGAGGTCGCCGCTGGCACCTTCGCGCGATCCGAGGGTGACACGCTGCGCGTGAAGCTGCCGTCCGATGCGAATCCGCGGAACACGTTCTCGCTGGCGACGCGCAATCATCCGCTGTTGCTCGGCACTCCGACGCAGCAGCAGATGCAGCTCGAGCTCACGCTGCCCGAGGGTTTCGAGGCGAAGAAGCTGCCCGCGGGTGGCACGGTGAGCCTGCCGTGTCTGTCATTGAGCCGTGAGATTTCTCAGGTGGGTCGCGTGGTGAAGAGCAAGCAGACCTGGCGCACCACGTGTGAGCGGCTCTCGGCGTCGGAGTACCCGGCGTACCGCGCGAAGCTCGACGACATGGTGCGCATGCTCGACGACGAGCTCGTGCTCGGCCCGACCAAGGCGGCCTCGGTGCCCGCGGCCAAGAAGAAGTGAATGAGGAAGCTCGAGGGGCGGCGATGAAGAGTGATCAGCCGCCTTGCTCGGTGCGAACGTGCCTCTCGACCTCGAACTTCTCTTCACTCGCTGGCCGAAGCTTCGACGTGGGAAGCCTGCGTACAACGGGTCGTACGCTCGTTTCCCACGTCACCAACTTCACGAAGGCAAAGTCACCAGGTGACGAAAAGTCCGAGGCAGAGTGGCCTGCAACGGTCAAGCAGCGCGCCACACCCTCATCGACCACGCACCTCAAGGCGCCTGCGCAGATCCTGATCAACCCGCACCGACTGGCCCACTATCGCGGCGTGCGTTTGAGCACCCGCTCGCGACTCTGCCGATCACCGAGCGCCGAATAGGCCATCGCCAATCGCTGCCACGCATCATCCACGGTCTGATCACCCGCCACCACGAGCTCCAGATGCTCGACGGCCTGCTTGTGTGCGCCGGCCAGCGAGTGCATCACGCCGAGCAGATAGTGCGCCTGCAGCGAGTCGGGATACGCAGTCACCGCCTTCTCACACGCGGCCACCGCCTTGCTCCTCGCGTTCTTCCGCAGCCAGAACTCACATCGCAACGTGAGCGGCCCCGGCAGGGAAGGAAAGTCCTTCTCGAGCGAAGCGAGCGTCGCCTCCGCCTTGCTGAGCTGCGCGCGATCCATCTCAGTCTGAACCTGCACGAAGCGATCGAGATATCCCGGCTCCGCGTCTGGACTCGGCGACGAAGCACTCGCTGGAAGTCCAACCCACCGCCGCTTCTTCGCCGCCCACTCGACCACGTCATCCGCAGCGGCACGACCGAGCGCACGACTCGACGACTGCTCAGCCCACGTGACGAAGCTGAGATTCTTCGCCACTGATCCGAGTGCAGCCGAGCTCTCCACCGCCACCGACGGCCCCGCGAGGAATTTCTCGCGAGCCGAGATGAACGTGGTCCGGGCGCTCGGCAGATCCTTCGCCGCCGCCTGCACCTGCGACAACATCAACAACGCCCCCGCCTCCGCCTGCGGATGCGCAGCAGCGCGCCGGCAATACTCGAGCGTCTCCTTCCCACTCAGACTCGCCATCCCCGAGAGCTGACACGCGAGGCTGAGCGCCGAGGGATGCGGATCATCCCGCTCCACCAGGGGACGAAGTGCCGCGAGCGCCTCCGCCCACTTCTCCTGCCCGCGCAGCTTGTTCACCTCGAGGTACACCGCGCGATCCCGCTGCTGCGCGAGGATCAACGAGTCATCATCCGCCCCCCGAATCACTTTCTGGAGATCGGCGAGCTCGGCCGCCTTGTCCTGCAGGCTCCACGCGTCGTCCGACGCATCGCGAATGAAGTCGTGCAGGCTCTGGGCGTACGTCTTGCGATCGACCTTCTTCTCCCTGAGCTCGAGCGCGCGCACGAGCAGGTGCGCGGTCATCGGCGAGAAGCGGCTGCGCTGAATCGCATAGGTCCGGTTGAGCAGGCTGTCGCCCTCGGTGTCGTGCGGCGCTCCGAGAATGTGCCCCCACTCGTGCAGCAGGAGCGTGATCTCCTTGTGCAGCTTGCGCTCGCGATAGAGCGCGTCCTTCTCGTTCTCGTCGAGCTTGGTGAACACGCGGGTGATCGCCTGGTGCTCAGCCGAGTTGTCCATCGCGCGAATGATCGCGTGCCGGCCCTGCAGGCGAGCGAGCCCGAGCTGCTCCTGGCTCTCGGTGAAGATCTCCAGCGACGACACGAAGCCGATGGCGAGATCCACGTCGTCGGCGCGATCTTCTTTTTCCAGGGCAAAGAGGTGCGCCTCCAGGGTGGCGCGCTCGCTGCGGTGATTCCACGTCTCGATCGCCACCAGCTTGAGCTCGACGTTGAGCGCGGCCCTGGCGATTTCACTCGCTCGCGCGATCTGCACGCTCACCCGTTCGTTCCAGTGCAGCACCTGCGCCTGGTAATCGAGTTCGACCCACGCCATGATCTTGAAGACGCGCGCAGGCTGCGGAGCGAGCGCGGGCACCGTGGCCTTCGTCGCCACCTTCTGTCCCTGCAGCTGCTGCGGAGTGAGCTCCTTCGCGTACTCGAGCTGGTACGCGCGCTCGTTCTTCACGCAGCCAATTCCAAACACCACCAACGCCACCGCCAGGAAGCTGAGTCGCATCACGCGCGGCGTGTACTCCAGCTCCGCGGTGCCGTGCTTACTCTTCGGCCTCGAGGTTCACGCTGATCGTCCGGGTCTCGCCGGCCTTCACCTTCACCTCGAGCCGCCGCGTCTCGTGCAGGTTGGTGTTGTTGAGCTCGACCACGTGCACGCCCTCGTACACCCCGCGCGCCGAGACCGGAGTCTGCCCGAGCTGCTTGCCGTCGATCTTCACGTACGCCCACGGCTCGACCTTCACCATGATGTTGCCCTTGCCGAGCTCGCTCACACTGCTGGTCTGCCCCGCGGTGAGGGTGACCTCGACGCTCTGATCAATTCCAAGCACCTTGTTGCTGAGCCGCAGCGTGTGCGGACCGGGAGGAAGATCGAGCTCGAGCGGAGAGCTGCCGAGCTCCTGCTTCCCCTCGAAGATCTTCACCACCACCGGAGTGGTCACGCTGAGGTGCCCCTGCCCCGGGGCTGCCACCGGAGGCGGAGTCGCCCCGTTCACCTCGGGCGCTTTCCGATCCTTGAAGAACATCCCCAGGCCCGCGAGCGCCACGAGCACCACGATCGCCAGTCCCGCCATCCAGCGGCGGCTCGGCGCGGGATCCTCGAACACCGGCTGCTCTGAAGTATCGAACGTCGGGAGCGGTCCAGTGCCAATCCCCGAAGTCGTCGCGGGAGAAGGGGGAAGTGCCTCGGCCGGAATCACCGGGCGTGGAAGCTCACGGGTGAGCTGCTCGGATTGCGCCGCGGGAGAGAGCGCCTCGAGGGGCATCGGCAGAGGCCGCGGCAGCGCGCGCGTGGGCTGCTCCGTATGCGCGGGAGGCAGCGGCACGTTCGAATACGTCCCAGACACCACGGAGCGAAGCGCGGGGCTGCTGGTCTCTTCACTCTGCCCGGTGGACAAGTTGTGGAGCGCGACGCGCTCCTCATCGCCCGCGGGCCACAGCGCGTTCATCAGGTCCGCGACCTCTTCATTCTCCGCCGCGTGACCGACCGCGGCCTCGAGCGCCTGCCGCATGGCGCGCGCAGACTCGAAACGATTCGCGGGATCCTTCTCCAGCGCCTTCATCACCACATCGACGAGGGCTGGACTGAGCTCGGGAGCGAGCTCGTGCAACGGACGCGGTGCGTCTCCGATCACCGCGAGCGAGATCGCCGCTTCGGTCTCACCGACGAAGGGCCGCCGCCCCGAGAGCGCGCGATAGAGCACCACCCCGAGCGCGAACACGTCAGCGCGCCCATCGAGCTGCTGCCCGAGCAGATATTCCGGAGCGATGTAGCCGTGCTTGCCCTTCACCGTGCCCGCGGTGGTGGCCGACGCGAGCAGCGCAGGAGTCGCCGCCTTCGCGATGCCGAAGTCCACCACCTTCACCTGGCCCGAGAATCCGACGAGCAGATTGTCGGGCGAGACATCGCGATGCACGAGGTGCATCTCCCGTCCTTCGCGATCCTTCAGGCGGTGCGAGTAATCGAGGCCGCTCGCCGCATCCATGATGATGCGCGCGACGATCGGATCACTCAGCTTCATGTTCCGCGTCTTCGCGCGCTTCATCACGCGAGCGAGCGAGAAGCCCTCGAGGTACTCCATCGCGATGTAGAGCGACTCGCCCTCCTGCCCGAGATCGAAGATCTGCACGCAGTTCGGGTGACTGAGCATCGCGGCCAGTCGCGCCTCGTTGACGAACATCGAGACGAACTGTGGGTTCTGCGCGAGGTTGGGAAGGATGGTCTTGATCACCACCAGCTTCTCGAAGCCCGCGATGCCCTTGCTGCGCGCCAGCCACACCTCGGCCATGCCACCGGTGGCGAGCCGGCCCAAAATCTCGTACCGCGCGAGCATCGGGGACTGCATGGGGCGGGCGGACCTTACCCTCGGTTCGCTGCGACTGCAGCGTTCCGCTGGGGTAGGACAAGACCATGCCTCGCCCGAAGAAAGCGCCGAAGTGGCTTGAAGCCGCACGGCTGCGCACCGGTGCCGTGAACACCGATTGGCTTTCGCGGGCGCTCGCGCGGGCGGGCGTAATGCCGCTCCAGGAGGCGGAGCACGCGATTCGCGCGGGTCGCGTGCGACTCGACGGGCGAGAAGAGAAGGAGCCGATGGCTCCGGTCCGCGAAGACTCACGCGCGTCAGTGGATGGGCGCGATGTCTCGCTCGAGTGGCGGACGCGAATACTTGTCTTTCACAAGCCTACAGGAGTGGTGACGCACGGCAGCGATGCGAAAGGCATCGGCACGGTGTTCGACGCGCTGCGCACCGTGCTTCCCGCGGAGTTGCTGAGCTTCGGCTGGCATGCGGTCGGCCGCCTCGATCGCGACACCACGGGTCTGCTGCTCTTCACCAACGACGAGAAGTTCGTCGCACATGCGACCTCTCCGGAGACGCACCTCGCCAAGCGCTACGTCGCAAGAGTGGGAGCGAAGGTGAGCGATTCCAAACTCGAACCACTTCGTCGCGGAGTGAAGCTGGAAGGCAACGAGCTCACCCGTCCCGCGAAGGCGCGGGTGCGTGGTGAAGACTCGGTGGAATTGGTGCTCACCGAGGGAAAATTTCACCAGGTGAAGCGCATGCTGACCGCGGTGGGACTGCCGACGCTCGCGCTGCATCGTGAAGCGGTGGGCGGACTCGAGCTCGACGTGCCGCTCGGCGAGTACCGCGAGCTCACTGATCAGGAAGTTCGGGAAAAGCTGAACTTCGATCCGCGAGAGTCTGCGAAGTGAGTCGCGTGCGCGGCATCGTGCTCTGGCTGTTCTCCGGCCCCGCGGCGCTCGCGTTCGTCACGCTGCTGGCCACTCAGTCGCTCGGTGCACCTGCGATGGTGTTCCTCTCGATGGTGCTGGGACCGATCGTCGGCCTCAGCACCACCGGCCCGTACTTCACCTGGCAGTTCAAGTTCGGGCTCGCGTTCGCGCTCTTCTGCGCCGCGCTGCTGATCTTCGCGGGCGTGCGCTTCTTCGATCGCCGTTTCGGAAAACCGATGCTGCTCCTCGGCGGAATCGTGTGGACCGTCGCCGGTGGTCTCGGCTTCGGCCCGCAGTGACGCTCAGTCGAGCGGGTAGTCGATGTAGCCCTCGGGGCCGGGCGAATACGCGAGCTTGAAGTTGGGAGCGCGCAGCGCAGCGCCGGTCTTCAGCTTCGTCACCAGCGTGGGATTGGCGATGAACGGGCGGCCGAAGGCGACCAGCTCACCCTTCTTGTCCTCCAACGCCTGCTCTGCCTTCGCCGCATCGAAGCCGCCGGCGAGGATCAAGGTGCCTCCGAATGCCTCGCGAATTCCCTTCGTGACGTCGGGGTTCGGCGTCGGTCCACCCATCGCGGAGTGATCGACGAGGTGCACGAAGAGGAGCCCTGCCGCGCGCAGCTCCTTCGCCAGCTGGGCGTAGACCGCAGCGGTCTCTGGATCGGTGATCATTCCGCTGTTGCCTCCGGCGGGGCTCAAGCGAATGCCCAGGCGATCTCCACCGATGGCGGCCGCGACGCGACGAGCGACCTCTGCCGCGAAGCGAACTCGCCCGGCCACGCTGCCGCCCCACGAATCGGTGCGGTGGTTCGTCGCCACGTTGAGGAACTGATCGATGAGGTACCCGTTCGCGCCGTGGAGCTCGACGCCATCGAAGCCCGCGGCGATCGCGCGCTTGCTGCTCTCCACGTACTCGGAGATCGCCTTCTCGATGTCGGCCTCGGTCATCGCCTCAGGCACCGGGTAAGGCTGGGGACCCTTCGCGTCGGTGTACATGTCTCCCGCGAGCGCGACGGCGGAAGGCGCCACCACCCGCGCGCCAGTGGGCAGGTTCAGCGAGTGACCCACGCGGCCGGTGTGCATCAGCTGCACGAAGATGCGAGCACCCTTCGCGTGCACGGCGTCGGTGACGTTCTTCCACGCTGCTTGCTGGGCGTCGTTGAACAGCCCGGGGATGCGTGCGTAGCCGAGGCCATCAGGAGAAGGTGAAGTGCCCTCGGTGATGATCAACCCGGCGTCGGCGCGCTGCGCGTAATACGTCGCCACGATGTCGGCGGGCACGCTGCCCGGAGAGCGGCTGCGTGTCATCGGCGCCATCACCACTCGGTTCTTCAGCGTGTACTGGCCCAGCTTGAATTCGGAAAAAAGGAGATCGCTCATGGTGGCTCGTGAGATGCCCTATCCCCAAAAGCGTTTCGGGCCCCCGACAAATGAGCGGGGTTGATCGAGACCGGTCGTGAAGTTAGGGTGCTCTCAGTTCGCAGCTGACGCGCTGATTTCTTCGCGAGTCGCTCGAGCTGATTCCCAAAACCACTCAGCACTGGAGCAACCCATGACCCGTCCGTTTCGGCTCACGCTCGAACACGTCCTCACGCAACCCCACCGGCTCACCTTTCGCGTCGCCTTCGACGAGAGCGAGCTCTACCTGCAGCTTCCCTATCCGCAGCAGCTCGGCCTGCGTTTCACAAAACCCTCCGGAGAGTTGATCAACCACTGGATGACCGGGTCGCTCGTCTCGGGCGAGCCCTGGTACGAATTCGTGCTCCGCCCGAACGACCGCATCGCCTTCGATGTGTTCGCTGCGATCAACACGCCGCCGCGATCGATCTTCGAGGCCCCCGGGGAGCGGTGGACCATTGAGCTACCTCCGGGCGAGGCGCGCGTCGAGTTCGTCTACGAGGAGAAGATCGATTGGGCGCACTACGAAGCCGAAGCCCGGAGATCGCACCCGGGTGCGCACGCAATCCCTTTCGCAGGTCGCGTGGTCTCCAACGCGGTGAGCGTTCTCATCGGGAGCAACCCATGACCCACCCCTTTCGGCTCACGCTCGAACACCTCCAGACTCAACCGCAGCGGCTCACGTTCCGGCTCGTCTTCGACTCGAGTCAGCTCTGCCTCCGGCTTCCGTATCCACGCGCGGCTTCGCTGCGTTTCCAGAAGCCGACGGGGGAACTGATCGAATGGCGCAATCCCTGGCTCGAATCGATCCCTTCGTCCGGCTCGGTCGCCTCACCCTACGAGTTCGTCCTCAGACCCGACGATCGGATCGCCTTCGATCTCTCTGCGGTGATCAACGTGAAGCCCGACGATCCTGAATCCCTGGGTTGGACCATCGAGCTTCCGCCGGGCGAGGCACGCGTCGAGTTCGTCTACGAGCAGACGACCATCGATTGGGAACGCTACGAAAGGTATGTGGGAGGATCGCGAATGAGATCGCACGCCATGCCGTTTGCGGGCCGCGTCGTGTCCAATACAGCGAACCTGCTGATCACCTGATCAGCGCGCGAAGTCGATCTGCATCACCGAGCCGAGCCCGAACATCACGCCGCCCGACATGAAGTCCTGGTGACCGAGCCCGATGCCGCCCGTCACGTCTTTGTGGTGGCAGCAAAAGCGCGTCATCGATCCATCCTGATCACTCGGCTCGGCGCTGAACCAGCTCGCTCCGTAGAGGAGCGGCAGGCACACCACTTGTTCATGACCATCTCGGAAGAGCACCTTCGCGGGAGGGAAGAGGCTCGGCGGCCCAAGCGCGACTGCGACGAGCTCCTGGTACGGAATGAAGTCGAGCGCGACGGGATGATTGGCTTTGTTGAGCCGCAGCACCTCGAGCGCGCCGTGGTGTGACGACGACGCGTTGCGGAGCTCGCCCTGTCTCGGTGGCAGCTGCACCGTTCCACGCGGACGCTGAATCACCGTGGCGTTCTTGGGGAGATAGGGGCTGCCTGCTCCCTGCAGACGGGCGGCGGTCTTCAAATACAGATCACCCGCAGCGTCCTTCGGCAGCTCAGCAGCGAGAGCGTCCTTCTGCAGCGCTCCGGTGACGTGCAGCAGCTCGAGACACACCAGGTGATGCAGCCGCAGCAACTTCGGCCACGCGAGCGAGTCGACCTCTGACTGCAATCGGGCGAGCTCATCGGGAGCGCGCGTCCAATACGTGCGCGTCAGCCGCATCAACGCCGCGCCGAGATCTTCACCCGGAGGACCGGACTGCTCCTGCGTGTGCGGCTGCGCCGGCGGAGTCGGCTCCGAACTTCCTCCTCCGAAGAGCTTCTTGAGGCCGCCCATTTAGAGATCGTGCCCCTGGAGGAGAATCGCTCCGATGGCGAACACCGCGTACGGCACCATGCCCGCCGCGCCCGCGTAGTCCTTCGTCAATCGCTGCCCGAGGAAGAGGCTCACCACGCTGATGCCCGCGAGCACCGCTCCACCGAAGGCCACTCCGGAGCTGCGAGTGAGGAACACCACGATCGTCCCCGCGGCGCACGCCACGCCCGTGAAGACCTCGAGCACCGTGATGTTGAAGAGCAGGAACGTGCTGAAGCGCCGCAGCGGCGACTTCGCGAAGTAGCCACCGATGTATTCCTTGTTCCCCTTCCAATCGAGGACCTTGTCCAGGCCCGACTGGAGAAACAGGATGGCGAGGAACGCCGAAGCCAACGTCTGCGCGACCCACAGCGGAAGAGAGTTCATTGGGCGTCGCGAGCGATAGCACGGCTTTCAGGTAAGAGCGGCCCTCGTGAGCACCCTTCCGTACTTAGGCCTCGGCTTGTCCTCGAACGCGCAGGTGAGTGACGTGCCGCGGCCGTTCGCGCTGCTCGACGCGCACCCGGGACTGTTCGACTACGTGGAGTACTCCGCGCCGCTCGACGTCGCGCAGGCTCGCGTGGAGGCGTCGCTCTTTCCCGAGCTCGAGAAGAAGCGTGTGCCGCTCGTGTACCACCCGGTGCACTTGAATCTCTTCGGCCCTGAGTTGGAGTCGAAGGACCGTCTCGCGCTCGCCGCTTCTCACGTCACCGCGGTGGGAAGTCCGTGGGTGTCGAACGATGTCGGCTGGTGGCATCACGGCGGGAATGCGCTGCCGGGGTATCTGTACCTCTCTCCTCCGCTCACTTCGGAGGGACTCGGTCAGTGCGTACAGCATGCGGTGCACGTGCGCGACGCGATGCCGGTGCCGCTGCTGCTCGAGAATCCGGTGGTGATGACCGAGCGCGGAAAGCTGCACGTGCTCGAGTTCATGCAGAAGCTGTCCGAGGCGACGGGCTGCATGTTGCTGATCGATCTCGGTCACCTGCTTTCACATCAGCTGACTCGCGGGTTGCCGCTGCTCGAGGGAATCGATTCGTTCCCGTGGGAGCGCGTGGCGCAGCTGCACATCGCGGGCGGCGTGGTGACGGGTCGCGTGTACGCGGATGATCATCCGCAGCCGATTCGCGATGAGACGTGGGCGCTGTTCGATGCGATTCGGCCGAGGTGCTCGTCGCTGCGCGCAGTGACGTACGAGGGAGATGGACATCCTGAGCCGGTCGCGCGGCGAGTGCTGGAGCGACTCAGAAAGTCCGTGCCCGCCCAGGGTCTCCCTCTCCCATCGGGCGCGAGCCGTCTCGCGGCGCCGCGAAGCGGTGACGAGGCGCAGCGTCTCAAGGAAGAAGAGGGTCGGGGTGAGGGCATGCCCACTTCATTGAGCAGCTCCTGGTCACTCTTCGACGAAGTCCATCGCACCCCAGGCCCCGAACTCGACTACCGACTGGCAGTCCTCTGCGAGCGCCTCGATGCCGAAGTGCCACTCTCGAGAGCGGCGGTCGCGCCCACGATGCAGGCACTCGCGCGCTTCACCTCGAGCTCAATCTTCCGCGAGTGGTTCGAGCGCGGCACTCGATCGATCGGAGACGCCTTCCTCAACTGGGCATCCACCGAAGCGCGCAAGCCGGAGTTCGCGGGCGCCGACGCGATCGTCTCTCTCGAGCTCTGGTCACGCACGATGTACGCGCGAGCGAAGAAGCCGCACGACGCCAGCTTCCCTGTCGATCTCACTGAGGCGCTTCACGCAGCGAGCGCGCTGAAGAGGCATCTTCGCTCGAGAGAGATCATTGACGGATCTGGTTGGGATGGGTTGCTTCAGTGTGCACGAAGGGCGCCTCGAACTGCCTGGCCCGTGCGACTGAGTGTTGATGGCGCTCGTGTGCTGATCAGTCCGCTGAGCTGAGCGAAGTACCGCCCCTCTCCCCGCTCCGCAGGGAGAGGGAGAGTTAGTCAGGGACGACGCCGAGGTAGTGCATCAGCAGCGCGATCAGCACGAGCATGCCGA
>CBIHPJ010000117.1:0-15779 GCA_966211295.1 uncultured Myxococcales bacterium
ATGAGCGCACGGCGACCCGCATGCAGCTGCTCCTCGCGCAGACGGTGATGCGCGACGACGGCACCGGCAAGCAGGCGCGGGTCCCCGGCCTCACCATCGCGGGCAAGACCGGCACGTGTCCGCTGCAGGAAGGCGTGAGCTGGGCAAACTTCATCGGCTTCCCCGCGGGCCCGGAGCCGCGCTTCGTGATCCTCGTGGGCATCGAGACCAACGCCACCGGCTACAGCGGAGGCACGCTCGCCGCGCCGAGCTTCGCGCGCGTTCTCTCCGCGCTGACGAAGTAGGCCCTCACCAACAGCTCAAGCGCAGGGTGGCGGGTGAAGATCTCGTGTTGCGCCTCGCGCGCGCGGGCCCTCGAGCCTCCGGCGAGGACGCTCACTTCACGAGGTGGGCATTCCTCACAGAAGCGACACGCCAAAGGAAGGGCTTGCGAAATAGAGTCAGAAACGGCGTTCTGTGAGGAACAGCTAAGGTCGACCGCGTACTGAGCGGCTGCGGAACTTGAGTGCGTGACGAATTCGCTCGAGCACCTTCGCTTCTTCGTTCTTCACCTGTTTCCAGGTCAGCGGCATCACTCGCCAGCCGACAGCAGCCAACCGCTGCGCGCGAAGGCGGTCATCCTCGAAGGCCTTCGGGTTGTTGTGGAACTCGAAGCCGTCGCACTCGATGGCGAGGTCACAATGTGGATAGGCGAAGTCGACGTGACCTGGCTGTCCGAAGTCGTCGCGGAACTCGTAGTTCGGCCTTGGAAGCGGGAGGCCCGAGTTCTTGAGCATTCGCCACACCTTCACCTCCAGCGCGCTCTCGAGCGGTTTCGAACGTGTGTCGGTGTCCTTCAAGATCTCTCGGAGCGCACCGATGCGGCGACCTTTCTTCGCCAGCACCTTGAGCCGCTTCCGTACGAACTGAGGAGTAGCGATCTGCTTCCGCCAGGCCTCTTCGACGAGGAACGCCAGCTCTTCCTCGGAAACGACGGCTGCCAGATCGATGATCGTCCTCGCGCCGGTCGTCACGACTATTCCTCGCAAGTTCTTGTGGTCGGCTTCGTCCATCGCCTTGCTGCGATGAACGATCACTCCAGGAACATCGACCGGGCTGTCCTCCGAAGTGGTCACCTCGAGATCAGCAGCGTCCAGCTTGAATCCAAGCAGCCGAGCAGCCGACCTATGGCTGACGACGGTCTTCTTTTCATCGAGCCAGAGGCACAGCGCGCGCAGTTGCTGCGTTTCGGTCTGCGAGTTCGCCTTCTTCCGGAAGACGCCAGGTCGCACCACCTCCCATGCCCCGGATTCGACGAGCTGCGAGATGGTGGCTTGATCGACGCCCACCGCATCGGCATCTGCCTCCGTCATCAGACCGTGCTGCTCTGCCGCCTTCTTCGACAGCTTCGCAAAGTCGGGACCGGGCATGCCGACATCCGAGCACAATTTCCTCACAGAAAGACGACTTCAGAGGGGACGTGCGTGAAATAGGCGCCATTTCAACCTTCTGTGAGGAATGAGTCGCGTTGGCATCTTCGCCCGAAGCTGAGAGGCCTGTGCGCGACGAGCAACGCCGCGGACGCCGATCACGAACGCCTCTCATGCGGCGCAGTTGCGGTCCGATCGAGGAGTGAGCGTGCTCCGCTCTTCACAACAGTCGCTTGAGCGCGGCCTGCTCGGTGGGCAGCCCCCAGTTACGCAGCATTCCTGACTGGTTCGCGTTCACGCTCTTGGGATTCCAATCGCCGTGCTCCGCGAGAAGACGAATCACCGCGCGCTGCAGCTCATCGAGGCGATGGGGATCTTCGATGTTCGCCAATCGCAGCAGGGCGCCCATGGAGTCGAGCTTGCCGAAACCCTTCGCGGCCTGAAGCGCACGACCGATGGTCTCCACCACGCGCTGTCGAGCAGAGGAGGGGAGCCGCACCATCGCGCGGTTCACCACGTTGGCCACCGAGCCCGCGAAGGGGCAGTCGAGCTCCATCCACGCCTCGGGGACTGAGAGCAGCGCTTCCTGCGCAGGAGCGCTCACCTCGCCCCCACGCGACGCGAGCACCTCGGCGATGGCGGCATAGAGCGCGCCCAATTTTCCGGCGGCCGCATCGGCCACGACTTGAGCTGCGGTCGCGACTCCGGGTTCTCCGAGGACAGCGAGGGAGACGAGCGCCATTCCCGCGAGCGGTGAATCGGTCTCTTCCTTCGCGAGGGTCCACAGCCGCGGCGCACTGGAGGCCTTCGCGCGAGGGAACGAAGCAGTCAGCGAGATCACGCTGCCCACCACCTTGTCGTCGACGTCCTCGAGAAACGGAGCCACGCGAGGAATCGCCGCCTCCACCGCGAGGAAGCAGTCGCGAATCCACAACGCGCCCACACCGTTGGCCGCGTTGGGATCGGTGCCTTCCGGAAGACGCCCAAACGCGTCTCCATCGATCACCGACTGCGGCAGCTTCGCCTTCTCCACGTCGGCGCACGCATCGAGCAGGCCCTGCAGATCGAACGGCCGCGGAAAGGTGTCGTGCGGATACGAAAGGGCGAGATGGTGCAGGTACTCGACGATGAACCGACGCCGCTCCACCTCGACGTCGGACTCGAGGATCTCGACGAAGAACGGCACCACCTTCGCGCTGACGCCCCACACGCTCCCCTGGTGGAAGACGTTGCCGTAGAGCGTCCACGTCACGTGCTCGAAGATGCTGGTGCCGCGCTTCTTCGCCGCTTCCCTGATCGACTCGGGCGCGAGCTCATCGGAGGCGACCGCGCGCAAGAGTCCCGGCACATCCGTCGCCGGGCCGTATGCGTGGTGAAACCTGCCCCAGTCGATGCGATCGAGTCCCGCCAGCAGCGCCATACGCAACTGTCTAGCTCATTGCCGTTCGTCAGCCCCGCGCTCGTCTAGACTGCGCGCAACGTGCGCCTCCGAATTCTGTTCGTTGCGTCGTTGTCGATTCTCACTGCTTGCGATCGCGGAAACGCCGGCCAGGCGCGCGCGGTGATCACCGCCGATCCCGCTGCGATCGCCTTCGGTCAGCAGACGTCGGGCACGCAGACTCAGCGCGTGCTCACTTTGGGCAATGACGGCAACGCCACGTTGCACATCTCCGCGGTTCGTCTTTTTCAGGACACACGCGGCACGTTCTCCGTGGGGACGACCCCCGAGGTGCTGCAACCGTCGCAGCGCGTGGAGGTGACGGTTACGTACTCCGCTCCCGCGGCCGAAGGAGCAGACGGCGCCTCCCTCATCATCGAATCTGATGCCCAGAACACGGCCGAACTCACCATCTCGCTCGCAGCGCGTTCGACGTTGTCTTGCGTCCCGAGGACCTGCAGCGGCGTGGGCGCGAGCTGCGGCGATCTGAACGATGGCTGCGGCGGCACCATCAACTGCGGCAACTGCGTGGCGCCTCAGTCCTGCGGAGGCGGTGGCACTGCGAACTCCTGCGGCTGCACGGGCGAGACGAACGCGGCGTTCTGTGCGCGAGCCGGAGCGACGTGCGGAAGCCTGACCGCGGCTGACAACTGCGGAGTCTCGCGCACGGCCGATTGCGGCAGCTGCACCGCGCCCGAGTCGTGCGGAGGCGCGGGGACTCCGAACGTCTGCGGCTGCGGTCCTGAGACCAACACCGCCTTCTGTGCGCGCCTGGGGAGGAACTGCGACTCCGTCACCGCGGCGGACAACTGTGGCACCAGCCGCACCGCCGACTGTGGCACCTGCGGTGGGAATCAGAGCTGCGGTGGCTCCGGTGTTCCAAACGTGTGCGGCTGCTCCGCCGAGACCAACGTCGCGTTCTGCGCGCGCCTCGGGAAGAACTGCGGCTCGGTGAGCGCGAACGACAACTGCGGCGTCGCTCGCACCGCGACCTGCGGCACTTGCTCAGGCAGCGACACTTGCACCGCCAACGTCTGCACCTGCGCGCCTGAGCCGGACACCACGTTCTGCTCTCGGCTCGGGAAGAACTGTGGATCGGTGAGCGGCACAGACAACTGCGGCGCCACGCGCACCGCGGTGTCCTGCGGCGCTTGCACCGGCACCGACACCTGCAGCGGCGCGAACGTCTGCATGTGCACGCCCGAGACGAACCTTTCGTTCTGTTCGCGGCTCGGGAAGAACTGTGGCTCGGTCACCGCGGCGGACAACTGCGGCACCACGCGCAACGGCGTCCCTTGCGGCTCCTGCACGGGCACCGACACGTGCAGCGGGACGAACGTCTGCGTGTGCTCTCCGGAGAGCGACACCACGTTCTGCTCGCGCCTCGGAAAGGACTGCGGCTCGGTAAGCGGCACCGACAACTGCGGAGCGAGCCGCACCAGCGTGTCTTGTGGCACTTGCTCTGGCACGGACAACTGCAACGCGTCGAACGTCTGCGTCTGCACTCCGGAGACGGACACCACGTTCTGCACGCGGCTCGGGAAGAACTGTGGCTCCGTCACCGCCGCGGACAACTGCGGCACGACTCGAAGCAGCATCGCCTGCGGCACCTGCACCAGCCCCGCGACCTGCGGAGGCTCCGGCTCACTTAATGTCTGCGGCGTCGCGTCGCACCTGATCACCGTCCTCGCCAACGGTGGAGGGACGGTCAACTCGAGTCCGGCGGGAATCACGAACTGCACCGCCAGCTCCGGCACCTGCTCCGCATCGTTCGCTGATGGAGTCTCCGTGACCTTGACGGTGACGCGGAATGCCGGCTTCGTTTTCTCGGGCTGGTCGGGCGCGTGTAGCGGCGTCACCTGCAGCATCACGCTCTCCGGCGCCAACGCGACCGCCACCGCGACCTTCGTGAGCAGCCCGTCGCCCACGTGGACGCAGCGCTTCCCCACCGGCACCGCGCCCTCTGCTCGTTATGCGCACCGCTCGGCGATGGACGTGCTCAACAACCGGATGATCATGTTCAGCGGCGCGGACGGGAACATCTCCTCGGTGCCCACGCTGCACAATGACACCTGGGTGCTCACCAACGCCGACGGCAGCTCCACGCCGGCGTGGATCCAGCTCACTCCGAGCGCGCCGCTGCCGCAGGTCCGCGGCTATCCGGTCATCGGCTACGACCCCGCGCAGAACGCGCTGGTGATGTTCGGCGGAAACCACAACATCGGTAACTGCTTCAACACCAACAACGACACCTGGGTGCTCTCGAACGCGAACGGCCTCGGCGGCACGCCTGCGTGGACGCAGAGGTTCCCGGCCTCACCGCCCTCGATTCGAAACCTGCACACCGGCGTCTACGACACGGTGAATCAGCGGCTGATCGTCTACGGCGGCCAGGACGCGTGCGGGCCGCTGCTCGATGAGGTCTGGGTCCTGAGCAACATCTTCTCGGGCACCATCACCTGGACGCAGCTCACCATCCCCGGCACGCATCCCGCTCCGCGCGCCACGCACGTCGCCGCGTACGATCAGGCGAACAATCGAATGATCATCCAGGGCAGCTACGTCGACACGCAGACCTGGGTGCTCACCAACGCGAACGGCCTCGGCGGCACGCCTGCGTGGATTCAGCTCAATCCCACCGGCACGCCGCCGAACTCGAACTTCGGCAACCAGGCCGTCTACGACCCGACCGAGAACGAATTGATCGTCTTCGCGGGGAATGCGACGAACGCGCCGACGCCCGCGTTGAGCGTGTTCAGCTTGAGCAACGCGAATGGCCTCGGAGGCACGCCGGTGTGGACGCAGATCGCGACGCCGGGAGGTCCGCCGAATCACACGCTCGACTTCTCGGTTTGGTACCAACCGGCCACCGATCGCGCGACTGCGTGGGGAGGGCAGAGCTGCGCGAATGGCTCCTGCGTACTCACCGGGCAGATGTGGACGGTGGTCTCGCCCTGAGATTTGGGCGCTGCAGCCCCCGGTTCTGGACGGCGCGGGCTCGATGTAACGGTTAGCCCGCAGAGGGTTCCGACCCTCGGAGAAACCGGCTAATGCCCAACTTCTTGCGCCTCGACTTCACCATCACCAACTGGGCCGCCTGGGCCCCCGGACTGACCACGCAGGACGCCTGGCGTGCATGGGCCGCCTCGCCTCCGGTCGCGCCGTTGGGCACCGAGACGCCGCCGCTGACCGAAGTCCCTCCGATGGCCCGCCGGCGCCTCGAGAAGCTGGGCCGCCCCGCGTTTCAGGTCGCGCAGTGGTGCCAGGGTGACGCCAAGGGAATGCCGCTGATCTTCGCCTCCCGTCACGGAGATCCCGGGCGCGGCGCGGACCTCCTCACCTCGCTCGCGAAGAACGAGCCGCTCTCGCCCGCCTCGTTCGCGCTCTCCGTGCACAACGCGGTGGCCGCGCAGTACTCGATCATCCGCGGCGACACTTCGAACGTGTCCGCCGTCAGTAACGGCCTCTTCACCCTCGAGGCCGCGATGATGGAAGCCGCGGGGCACCTCGCCGACGGTCAGCCCGAAGTGATGGTGGTGAACTACGACGCGGGTCCGCCGGCGATCTACGCGAGCCACTACGACGAGCCGTATTCCGACTTCGCGTACGCGTGGCGCATCACGAAGGGGAACCAGTTCTCCCTCGAGGACGCTGAGCTTCCTCCCTCGACTTCGACCGCGGTCCCGCACGGGCTCTCGGTGCTGCGCTTCGTGCTCGGCAACGAGCCCAGCTACGCGCGCGCCGATCAGACCGCCGGCTGGCGGTGGAGTCGACATGCTTGACCGCGCCTGGCGCATCGTCGCCACGGGCTTCTGCTTCTTCGTCTTCGGCGGAGGGGGCGTGCTGCTGGGGCTCTTCGGGATGCCGCTCCTGTACATCTTCGTGCGCGAGCAGGAGGCGCGCGTGCGCGTCTCGCGGGTGATCGTTCACCACTTCTTCCGCTTCTTCATCGGGCTGATGCGCTTCGTGGGGGTGATCTCCTACGAGCTCTACGGCATCGAAAAGCTGCACCGCGCGGGGCTGCTGATCCTCGCCAATCACCCCACGCTGATCGACGTCATCTTCATCATCTCGCTCATCCCTCAGTCAGGCTGCGTGGTGAAAGGAGCGCTCGCGCGCAATCCCTTCACCCGGGCTCCGGTGAAGGCCGCCGGGTACATCACCAACGACGAAGGCGTGGCCCTGGTCGACGACTGCCGCAATGCCCTTCAGCAGCAGGAAACGCTGGTGATCTTCCCCGAGGGCACCCGCACGCCGCTCAGCGGAGAAGTGCAGCTCCAGCGGGGGGCGGCGAACGTGGCGATTCGCTGCCGAAAGCCAGTGACTCCGGTGGTCATCACCTGCACCCCCCGTGGGCTGGCCAAGACCCAGAAGTGGTACAGGGTGCCCGCGAAACGAATGCACTTCGTCATCCGCGTTCATGAGGATCTTCAGGTAGACCCCTTTCTTGCATCTGGCACTGCGGAACCTGTTGCAGTGCGGCGGCTGAATGAGCAATTGAGGTCCTTCTTCGAGCAGGAGTCCGGTCGTGCAACCCCTTGAGCAGGAAATCGCACAGTTCATCATCGACACCCTCTCGTTGGAGGACGTGACGGTCGCGGATATCGACCCTTCGGCCCCTCTGTTCGTGAAGGGCCTGGGCCTCGACTCGATCGACGCCCTCGAGCTCGGCGTCGGTTTGCAGAAGAAGTACGGCATCAAGCTGTCGGCAGATGCGGCTGAGACGAAGAAGCACTTCGCTTCGGTTCAAGCGCTCGCAGAGCTCGTCACCTCTCATCGTGCAGCCAGTGCAGGAGGCGTCGCGTCGTGACCAAGGAGCAGCTCTTTGCGAAGTGCGTGCAGATCCTGCACGAGACGTTCGACATCCCTGTCGACAAGATCAAGCCGGAGTCGCGGCTGTACGAGGAGCTCGACATCGACTCCATCGACGCCGTCGATCTGATCGTTCGGATGAAGCCGATGGTCGGGAAGCGCATGTCGCCGGAGGCGTTCAAGAGCGTGCGCACCGTGCAGGACGTGGTCGACGCGCTGTATTTGCTCATCAACGAAGACGCCTCGGCCTCTCAGCCGAAGTGATTCGGAATGTCGCGTTCGCAGCGCTGACGCTCTCGTATCCGCTGGCCATCTGGCTGCTGGGTGATCGCGTTCAGCCGCGCTGGCTCGCGCTCTCGCTCGTGCTGCTGGGAGCGCTGCGTCTCGCGGCTGCAGGTCAGAAGAAGTGGATCGGCCTCGCCCTGGGCGCGTTCGCGTTGGCGGCGATCACCGGTTTCTTCAACGTCGGGTGGCCGCTGCGTTGGTATCCGGTCTTCGTGAATGGCTCGTTGTTGGTGCTCTTCGGAGTGACGCTCTTCAAACCGCCCTCGATGGTCGAGCGGTTGGCGCGCTTGAGAGAACCTGATCTCCCTCCGCGCGCAGTGGAGTACACGCGCAAGGTGACCATGGCCTGGTGCGGGTTCTTCATCGTGAACGGCTCGATCGCGGCGGCGACCTCGCTGTGGGGCACCGATGCGCAGTGGGCACTCTACAACGGTGGCATCGCGTACGGCCTGATGGGCGTGTTCGCGGGCGTGGAGTACCTGATTCGTTTGAAGGTGAGGCGAAGCCAGCCATGAAGCGCATCGCGCTCTACATGGAAGATCGAGAAGCCTTCACGAAGACGCTGTTCGCGCTCTGGGCGGAAGGAACGCAAGTCGTCCTTCCTGGAGATCTGCTGCCTGCAACGGTGGAAGCGCTCAAGCCTCATGTCGACGGCTTCGCCTCTGATCTTCCCCTCTCCACGTCAGGAGAGAGTGAAATAGATCTCGAGTTCGAAGGCCTCGTGGTCTTCACCTCCGGTTCCACCGGAGCCCCGACCGCGATCCCCAAGAAGCTCCGCCAGCTCTTCGATGAGGTGAAGACGCTGGAGTCGACCTTCGGCGGCCGGCTGCCGGATCAGGTCAGCATCTTCTCCACGGTCTCTCACCAGCACATCTACGGGCTGCTCTTCTCGGTGCTGTGGCCGGTGCTGACGAAGCGCGCGCTCACTCCGCGTCGGCTCGAGTATCCGGAGGAGTTGGAGCAGGCCCTCGCCACCGGCCCCTGCGTGCTCGTCTCGAGTCCCGCACATCTGAAGCGCCTGCCTGAAGGCCGCACGTGGCAGACCCAATTGCGCGCGGTGTTCTCTTCGGGAGGACCGCTCTCCGAAGAAGGCGCGAAACGATCGCGCGAGATCCTTGGTCACCAACCCCTCGAAGTCTTCGGCAGCAGCGAGACGGGAGGCATCGCGTGGCGCGAAGGACTGCAGTCGAGCTGGCAGCCACTGAAGGGAGTGCAGTTCCGCCAATCTCCTGAAGGAGCACTCGAGCTCCAGAGCCCGCACCTCGCGGATCTGAATTGGTACACCACCGCGGATCGAATCGAGCTCGATGGCGACAGCTTCAAGCTCCTCGGCCGCGCGGATCGCATCGCGAAGATCGAAGAGAAGCGCGTGTCCCTCGATCTCATCGAGCGCACCGTCATCGCGAGCGGCCTGGTGAGTGATGCCCGCGCCGTCGTGCTGCAGGGAGCGAGAGTCTCCGTCGGCCTCGCCGCCGTCCTCGCGGACAAGAACGCGGATCGGAAGAACCTCATCGAGAAGCTGAAAGCCGCGCTCGAGACCACCGTGGAGCGAATCGCGCTCCCGCGCCGTTTCCGCTTCGTCGACACCCTCCCGCAGAACGCGCAGGGCAAAGTGACCGAGGCCGCGCTCCTCCTGCTCTTCTCCGATCGACCGATGCGCCCCGATCCTTCCTGGACCACGAAGACTCCGGTGAACGCGGTGCTCGAAATGAAGATCCCTCCGACGCTGCGCGTGCTCGAGGGTCACTTCCCCAACACGCCCGTGGTCCCCGGGATCGCGCAGGTCGACTGGGCAGTGAACTGGGCGCGCGAGGCGTTCGGTTTCAAGGGCAACCTCTCGCGCGTCGAGGTGCTGAAATTCCAGGCGTTGATGATGCCGGGCCACGAGGTGAAGCTCGCGCTCGACTGGAACCCGGAGAAGTCCACGGTGACCTTCAAGTTCACCTCAGAGACCGCGACGTACTCGAGCGGACGGGTGGTGCTCTCGGCATGAAGCCCGTGGTCGTGATCCCCGTGTACAACCATGAGCACGCGATCGGCACCGTGGTGGAGAAGGTGCGCGCGCAGGGTCTCCCCGTGATCCTCGTCGACGACGGGAGCAAGGAGTCCTGCGCCGCGGTGCTCGACTCCCTCGCGAAGCCGCCCGAGATCGTGGTGTTCAAGCGCACGCAGAACGGAGGGAAGGGCGCTGCGGTGATGTCGGGTCTCGGGGAAGCTGCACGCCTCGGTTACTCGCATGCGGTGCAGATCGACGCCGACGGTCAGCACAACCTCGTCGACCTTCCGAAGTTCCTCGAGCAAGCGACCGCGAATCCCGACGCGCTGATCACCGGCCAGCCTGTGTACGACGCGACGGTGCCGAAGGGCCGCCTGTACGGCCGCTACCTCACGCACATCTGGGTGTGGATCAACACGCTCTCGCTCGCCATCAAGGACTCGATGTGCGGGTTCCGCGTGTATCCGCTCCCGCGCACGCTCGCCGCGATCGTTCCGTCGATCGGCAAGCGCATGGACTTCGATCCCGAGATCGCCGTGCGCCTCGTGTGGGGCGGCACGAAGGTGATCAACATCCCCACGCACGTCACGTACCCGCTCGACGGAGTCAGTCACTTCGACGTGCTCTGGGACAACGTGCGCATCTCGGGGATGCACACGCGCCTCTTCTTCGGGATGTTGATTCGGTTGCCGAAGCTGCTGTGGCGGAAGCTGCGGTCATGAGTGACGCGCGCTCCACGCACTGGGGGAACGTCGCCGAGGCGGGCTTCGCATTCGGCACGTGGTTCCTCTACTTCGTGGACAAGTACCTGGGCCGCTGGTTCTTCCGCGTGGCCCTCGCGCCGGTGTTGTTCTTCTACGTGCTGCGCCACAAGCTCGCGCGCACCAGCTCGAAGGAATATCTCTCGCGGCTCGGCATCAAACCCAGCTTCACCACCACGTATCGCCACATCGGCGCCTTCGCGGAGTCGCTGATGGACAAGGCGATCGCGGTGAGCGGGCGCTACCCCTTCCAGAAGCTCAAGTTCACCGGGCGCGAGGTGATGCTCGACTCCATCGACGCGAAGAAGGGCGGAGTGCTGGTCACCGCGCACATGGGCTGCCTCGAGGTGTGCCGGCTCGCGGCCGAGCGGAAGAACGGCCCGAAGCTGAACGTGCTGGTGCACACGCGCCACGCGGAGCAGTTCAACTCGGTGCTGCAGAAACTCTCTCCCGACTCGCAGGTGAAGCTGCTGCAGGTGAGCGATCTCTCGCCCGCGACGGCGACGTTGCTCGCGGAGAAAGTAGAGCGCGGGGAATTCGTGGTGATCACCGCGGACCGGGTGCCGCTCTCGGACTCCAGCGGACGCACGGTGCCCGCTCCGTTCCTCGGGAGCACCGCGTGGTTCCCCATTGGCCCGTGGGTCCTCGCGTCGGCGCTCAAGTGCCAGGTGATCCTCTTCTCGGTGCTGCGCGAAGGGGCGAGCTACCACGTGCGCTTCGAGAAGCTGGCCGAGCGCATCGAGCTCCCGCGTGGACGTCGCGAGCAGGCGGCCGCGGAATACGTCACCCAGTACGCGCAAAAACTCGAGCTGCTCTGCCGTGAATCGCCCTACGACTGGTTCAACTTCTTCCCCTTCTGGGAGCCGCCGCGTGCCTGAGCTGTTCCACGAAATCGAAGTGAAGCCCGCGTTCTACGACCTCGATCCCATGGCGGTGGTCTGGCACGGGCACTACGTGAAGTTCTTCGAGCTCGCGCGCACCGCGCTGATGCAGAAGTTCAACTACGACTACGAGCAGATGCGTGAGTCCGGTTACGTCTGGCCGATCATCGACATGCGGCTGAAATTCGTGAAGCCGGCAACGCTCCACCAACCCCTGAAAGTCCGCGCCGAGATCACCGAATTCGAGAGCAGGCTTCGCGTCGAGTACCTCATTACGAGTGCGATCTCAGGGGACAAGGTGACCAAGGGCTACACGCTGCAGGTGGCGGTCGACGCGAAGACGCTGGAGATGCAGTACGTGTGTCCCAGGATTCTCTGGGAGCGGCTCGGGGTGACACCTTGAATGCGCTGATGCTCTCGCTGTTGCTCGCTGCTTCGGGTGACTCCCTCGCGGTGCAGGTGAAGGCGAAGCTGAACGACGCCGCGGTACAGAAGGGGACGTTCGAGCAGACCAAGCAGGTGAAGGGCTTCAAGCGACCGCTGAAGTCGTCGGGCACCTACGTGGTGACGAAGGGGGAGGGCGTGCAGTGGAACACGCTCAAGCCGTTCCCCTCGGAGCTCACCGTGAAGGCCGGGGAGATCTCCTCCACGCAGAACGGGAAGGAAGTCTTCCGCCTCGACTCGAAGACCGAGCCCACGGTGAAAATGATCACGCAGTTGCTCTTCTCTCTGCTCGCGGGCGATCTCCCTGCGCTGGAGTCTCAGTTCACCGCGACGGGTGAAGTGAAGAGCGAGGGCTGGCACATCGCGCTGGAGCCGAAGTCGGAGGGGCTCAAGAAGGTCTTCACCAGCATCACGATCGATGGTGATCGCGCGGTGCGCTCCGTGTTGCTGAAGGAATTGAACGGCGACTCGACGACGATCGCGCTCACGCCAGAAGCATGAAGGCGATCACGATCACCTGGACGCTGCTCGCCGCGCTCCTCGTCGCGCACCAGGTCTACTTGTGGACCGGAGGGCTGCAGATCGAGACGGATCTGCTGTCGCTGCTGCCCAAGGACGAGCGCGACCAGGCGGCGGAGGAGGCGCTGCATCACCTCGCTGAGTCAGCTTCACGATCGATCGTGGTGCTGATCACCGGTGAGACGGAGAGTGACTCGCTGGCCGCGGCGGATCAGTTCGTCGCTGCGCTGAAGACGGATCGGCTGGAGCGAATCGCTGGTCCGCAGGGAGACATGTCGGCGATCGATCAGCTGATGCCCTTTCGCGATCGGCTGATGACGAAGGGGCAGCTCACGCGGCTCGAGAACGCCACTCCGGAAGATCTGGAGCAGCGCGCGCTGATGCAATTGCAGCAGCCGATGTCGCAGCGCATGGGTGAGTTCCGCGACGATCCGTTGCAGCTCTTCCCGGAGTTTCTCCGCGAACGTGCGCAGGCGACGAAGGTGCGGCCGAAGGGTGAGCACCTGGTGGTCGATCACTCGGTGCTGCTCCGGTATCGGTTGGTGGGAGCGGCGTTCGGGATCGATGGCATCTCGCACCTGAAGAACGCGATCGACGCTGCTCGTGCGGCCGTGCCTCAGAACGTGGAGATCCTCGCAGCCGGTGTCCCGCTCTTCGCAGAAGCAGCCGCCGTTCAAGCGAACGCCGAAGTGAACACGGTCGGACTGGGATCACTGATCGCGATCCTGGTGATCATGTGGCTCGCTTTCCGCTCTCCGCGGCCGCTGATTCTCGTGGTGCTCTCGGTGAGCCTCGGAGTCGCCTCGGGGATGTCGGTCTGCGCGCTGCTGTTCGGCAAGGTGCACCTGATGACGCTCGTGTTCGGAGCGGGACTGGTGGGCGTCGCAGAGGATTACGGCATCCACTACTTCGCCTCGCGGCAGGCGCAGCCGGAGCGCGATCGGCGCGACCTCTTGAAGCACCTCACGCCGGGTCTCTTGATGGCGATGGTCACGAGCATCGCGGGCTACGTGATGCTGGCGATCGCTCCGATGCCGGGCCTGCGGCAGGTGGCGGTGTTCTCGTCAGCGGGCCTCGCTGGTGCGTTCCTGACCGTGCTCGCCTGGTTCCCGTATCTCGATCGCGGAGAGGTGAAGGCCACGAAGTTTTCCGCGGTGTGGGCGGCGACGCGGGCGAAGTGGCCGTCGCTCTCCACTCGAGGGATCGCGATCGCGGTGCTGGTGACCACGGTCGTGAGTGCGATCGGCATCTACAAGTTGCACGCGCTCGACGACATCCGCGCGCTGCAGGCGAGTCCTCCGGCGTTGTTGGAGGCGCAGAAGACGATCGCGCAGCGAATTGGTCTGTCGAGTCCTGCGCAGTTCTTCGTGGTGCGTGGGATCTCGGAGGCGGAGCGGCTCGAGCGTGAAGAAGCCCTGACCACGAAGCTCGACGAGCTGGCGAAGACAGGAGTGCTCAGCGGATACGAAGCGGTCTCTTCCTGGGTGCCTTCTCCGCAACGGCAGCAGACGCAGCAGGTGGTGTTTCGTCGCACGCGCGATGCGGTGCTCACGCGGCTGGCGGAAGAACTCGACGACGCGCCAGCGGATCCTCCTGCCGAGTCTCCGGTGCTCACGGTCGAGAAGGTCCTCTCGACGCCGATGGGCGAGCCACTGAAGGCGCTCTGGATGAGGGACGCGAGCGTGGTGCTGGTGCACGCGCCAGCGCGCGATCGCCTCGATGAACTCGCTGCACTGTCTTCACTTCCCGGAGTGCGCTTCATCGATCGCACCGGAGACCTCTCGTCGCTGATGAAGCGCTGGCGCCTCGGGATGAGCGAGCTGCTGCTCGCCGGTTACGCGGTGATCTTCATCGCGCTCTTCACGCGCTTCCGCTGGAAGTCCTGGCGTGCGCTGTTGCCCACCGCGGTCGCCTCGGGTCTCGCACTCGCCACCGTGGGCTTCCTTGGAGAGCCGCTCACGCTCTTTCACATCCTCGCCCTGTGGCTGCTGCTCGGGATGGGCGTGGACTACGGGATCTTCCTGCTCGAGCACTCAGATCAGCAGGCCGAGGCGTGGCTCGCGGTCGGACTCGGCGCAGTCTCGACGTTGCTCTCGTTCGGACTTCTCGCCGTGTCGACGACTCCGGCAATTCACGCGTTCGGCGTGACGCTTGGCGTCGGAGTGACGCTGGTCTGGCTCTTGTCTCCACTCACGCAGCAGAAGAGCTGAGTATTCTTGAGCCATGCCCCGGAAGGTGCGAGCCGTGATGGCTCGCCTCTCAACTCCAGTGGAACACGGCTCGAGGGAGTTTGATCTCGAGTTCTGGCAGCGGGTCAGCCCCGAGGCGCGGATGGCCGCAGCGTGGGACCTCGTGAAGCACCACGTCGAGATTTCAGGCGGCGACCCGAGTCAGTTGAAGCTTCGGCGCGATATGGCGCGCCTCGTCGTGCGAGAGCCGATTCGCCGGAGACGACGCTCGAGGCGTCGCTGAACTATCCTGCGTTGTGGGCGTCGAGGAGGGAGGCTTCATGACCTGTCAGAACTGCCATCAGCCGCTGAGCGCATCGCAGTGGTCGAAGAGCGAGACGTGGAAGTCGTGCCCCAATTGTTCGCAGGATGACGGTGCACAACACGTGTTTCACGTCTTCCCGTCGGACTTCGGGCAGACGGACGCGCGGAGTTCCTCGCCGCATCCAGAGGGACCGCAGAGCTACTGCAACGAGTGTCGAGGCCGCGGAGCCGTGTCGCTCACGAAGGCATGTGCCGATGTGACGCAAGGTGCCCTCACCAAGGCAGCCCCGGTCGCTCCCACCGTACGGAAGAAGACCTGAATGGCCGCCAAGAAGAAGAAGCCCGCCCCGAAGAAGAAGGCGAAGCCCGCCGGAAACCCGAAGCTCGCGAAGCACAGGTTCCTCGCGGACATGGTCGGCGACGACTACTTCCCCGCGCACCTGGTGAAGAAGGGGCAGGGCATCCTCAAGGCGCTCGCGGCGCGCATCGAGAAGGAGAATCCCCAAGGCGAGGCGGTCTACGCGCTCACGCACGCGACCACCGAGGAGTTCAACGCGCTGCAGGAAGAGTTCTTCGAGGAGGACAGTGAGATCGAGACCGCCGCCCGCGAGTCGATCGCGGGCGACATCGGCTTCATCCTCGAGGCGTACGGCTACGACCTGGACCTCGAGGAGGCGATAGCCCCGAGCGACTGGTGAGCGCCGGGTCACTAGTAAGTCCCGGGTGCTAGAGCCACGGCCAA
>CBIHPJ010000118.1:0-15761 GCA_966211295.1 uncultured Myxococcales bacterium
CGACGCCGCAGTTTCTGACTCAACAGTCACCGACCAAAAGGTCAGGTCCGACCCGGCACCCGCTCCCGCTCCTGCCGCTGCTGCCGCACCTCCTTCCGAGGGTGAGCTCCTCGAGGGAGACCAGCTCTTCCAGGAAATGTTGAGCATGGAGTCGCAGCTCAAGGAGATGGTCGTCTCCACCACGCGCACCGCGATTCGCGCCTCGCAGTCGCCCGCGGTGATCACCGTGGTGACCGCGGAAGAGATTCAGACGCGCGGGCTCTCGGATCTCGCCGCGATTCTCCGCACGGTGCCCGGCTTCTACGACGTCGCCGATCTCACCACGCACAACGTCGGCGTGCGCGGAGTGAACGGCGGCCTGCGCGCGTCGGGCAACGTGATCAAGGTGATGATCGACGGCGTCGCGGTCGACTTTCGTCCCACCACGGGAAACTTCTTCGGGCCCGAGCTGATTCCCGTCGAGGCGATCGCGCGGGTGGAGATCATCCGCGGTCCGGCCTCGGCGCTCTACGGCGCGAACGCGTTCCTCGGCGTGGTCAACGTGATCACCAAGAGCGGCACGGCGCTGGTGCCGATGATCAGCCCGCGCATCGGCGTGATCGGATCGAACTTGAGCGTGCAAGGCACCGCGATGGCCGCCGCGCACACGGACAACGTCGAGGTGCTCTTCGCGGGCCATCTCGCGCGCCTCGATCGTTCGGGCCTCGGTCTTCCTTCCACCAGTCCCGCGCTCACTCGCGAGGTGTGGCCGCCGTCGCCGATGCCGTACCCCGAGCGCGGCGTCTCGCAGAACGATCTCGATCGCTCGAGCAGCTACTTCGGGAAGATCAGCCTGCAGGACAAGGCGCTCGGAAAGCTGAGCTTCCTCGGCAGCTGGCAGAACCTCGACACCGTCGGCGAGTTCCTCGATCTCGGCACGCTCTTCCACAACACGCGCGTGCAGCTCGAGAACCGCAACTACCAGCTGCAGTACGAGTTTCCGAAGAGCGAGAAGTTCAACCTCACCCTCGCGGTGCAGCACTTCACCGCCGGGCAGGGAAAAGACGCGCAGTGGGATCTCGGCCTCAACAACCAGGTGCTGATCCCCGTGCAGGGCGTGACTGGCTGGGGCGGATCCGCCGAGGCGCAGTGGCAGGTGCACTCCAAGGTGCGGCTGGTGTTCGGCGCGGACGCGGTGCGCGAGGACCACGTGATTCTCTCGTACAACCGCAAGCAGCTCGTCGACGAGATGGACAACAACGGCGTGCTCGTTCGCCAGGCGGGCACGATTTTCCCCGGCTCCGAGGTCGGGGCGAAGAAGCTCTTCTACAACGTCGCCGGTCTCGCCCAGGGCATCGTGTCCTTCACCGACAGCTGGAGCGTCACCCTCGGTGGCCGCGTCGACGTGCACAACATCTACGGCGTCAACCCGAGCGGCCGCGCGGCGATCGTCTTCGCGCCTCCCGACAAGCCGTTCAGCGCGAAGCTCCTCTACGGCAGCAGCTTCAAGGCGCCCTCGGCGAGCCAGCTCTACTCGCAGCCGATGGCCGTAGGAGACATTCGCGGCAATCCGAACCTGAAGCCGCAGCACGCGCACACCGTCGAGCTCGCCGCGGGCTACCAGCTGCCGAACGATCTCGGCGACATCGCGGCGAATGGCTTCATGACGGCGGTGCTCGAGCGAGTGGAGTTCATTCGCCTCGGCAACTTCTCTTCGGCGCAGAACCAGAGCTATCAGGCCCTCATCGGCGGAGAGCTCGATGCGCGCTTGAAGCCGCACCGCCGCCTGCACGTGCGGCTCGCGGTCGGCTACACGAACATCGCGGCGACCGGTAAGCCCGTGGTGATCACTGGCGCGCCCGAGCTCTCGCACCCGCTCTTCGCGCCCATCCAGGCGCACCTCGTCACCACCTGGCTGATGCCCATCGGCGGCCTGCAGCTCTCGGCTGAGTTGTCTTTGATTGGAGAGCGCTCGGCCTCGCAGTCGAACGCGCTCGCCGCCGGCCAGGACTACAAGTACGCGCCCTACGTCTACGGCGCGGCGGTGCTCGCCCTGCCTCCCACCAAGCTGTGGGGCGAGCGTGAGACCTCGGCCTCGCTCCGCGTCGCGAACATCTTCGCCCAGCCCCTCAGCGATCCCGGCTTCAACGGTGTCGACGTGCCCTCGCTGGGCCGCACGGTGTTCCTCAACGTCGCTCAGACCTTTTGAGTGATTCATCTCCCCGCAGTGCAATTCCCCGTCGTGCAAATCCTGGAGTGCGCATGTTGAAGAAGAGCGTCGTTGGTTGTCTCGTGGCGTTGGCGTTGGCGGGCTGTGGTCCCAAACCCATGGAGTCGATCAACTTCGGCGTGGTGATCAGCACCACCGGCGGCTACGGCGCGCTCGGTGGAGAGCGCACCCAGGGCGTGCAGCTCGCCGTCGCCGAGATCAACGCGAAGGGCGGCGTGCTCGGGAAGCAGCTGTCGTTCACCGCGAAGGACGACGCCACCACCCGCGCGAACGCGAAGACCATCGTCGAGGGTTTCGTCGCCGACGGGTTGCAGGCGGTGATCGGTCCGTCGTTCAGCGGCGGCTCGCTCGAGGTGCTCCCGGTGACGGGTCCCGCGAAGGTGCTGCAGATCTCTGGCTCGGCCACCTCGCCCGCGCTCACCACGGCGGATGACCAGGGCATGTTCTTCCGCACCTGCGCTCCGGACACGGCGCAGGCCGCGGTGCTCGCGCGCAAGGCGAACGACGGCACGCTCCGCAAGGTGGCGATGTTCACCGACTCGGGCGACGGCAAGGCGTACAGCGAGGGCATCGCGAACGAGTTCAAGCGGGCCTTCGAGGCGCGCGATCCGCTCAACAGCGTGGTCACCTCGGTGGCGCTCACCGCGGGTCAGACCAGCTACAAGGCCGAGCTCGACGCGCTCTTCGCGGCGAACCCCACGGTGCAGGCGGTGCTGCTCCCGCTCTACTCGGCGCAGAGCGCGGTGGTGATCGCGGACTACCAGAAGAACCAGAGCAGCTATCCGAACGTGACCTGGCTGCTCACCGACTCGAGCGCCGAGGCTGACTTCGTGGCCGGCGTCACCGCGGCCGGTGGTTCGTTCGCCGGTGTCACGCACTACGGCACGGGCCCGGGTGCGAGCGCGAGCCGCTACCAGGGCTTCGTCGATCGCTTCAAGGCGAAGTTCGGCGCGGAGCCCGAGGAGACCTCGTTCGCCGCCAACTACTACGACGCGACGTACCTGATGGCGCTCGCGGCCGAGGCGGCTGGTGAGTTCAACGGCGAGAAGATGGCTGCCAAGTACGTCGAGGTGAGCACCGGTGGATCGATCGTCTCCTCCGACGACTACGCGGCCGCGGTGGCCGACGTGAAGGCCGGCAAGGACGTGGACTACGACGGCGTCTCCGGTCCCGCGGATCTCGCGTCGATGGGCGAGCCCACCGTCGCGCCGTACAACATCTGGAGCGTGGTCTCCGGAAAGATCACCAGCGTCGAGCGCGGCGTTCTTCCCTGAGTCGACGTCGTGAGCGTTCCTTCCCTCACTGAAGTGGCCGCGCTCAAGGCGCGGCTGCGTGACCTCGAGGCCGAGACCTCGGGACTGGTGCGACGTCTGCGCGCCGCTCCCGAGGCCGAGCTCGCGGGCGCGCACCTCGTGCTCGAGGCGGGAGGGAGGGACGTGTTGTTGAGCGCCGCTTCGGTGGAGGAAGTGGTGCGCGTGGTGGCGCTGCAGCCTGTGGCGGGCGCGGCGGCGGCGGTGGCGGGCGCGTTTTCCTGCCGTGGTCGATCGCTCTTCGCGATCGAGCTGGGTGCGGTGCTCGAGGGGCGGGCCGCGTTGCCCGTTCACCTCGACGCGCACCTGGTGTTGTTGAACCTGTCCGCGCCGATCGCGTTGGTCGTCGATCGCGTGAAGGCCGTGGTGAACGGCGTGACGTTGGTCGATGAGGAACGCCGTGGCGCGGGTCGCGAGGTCACGGTCGAGCGCCGCGCGCCGAAGATCGGTGACCTGGTCGCGCGCGTGAGCGGCAAGGTGATGCCGCTGCTCGATGCCTCGGTGCTCGCGTCACTCCTCGGCGACGCGAGGGGAAACCCGTGATGAGTGCCCTCGCTGCCGCAGTGTGTGACCTCATGGGGTGGGCCGACGGAGAGTCTCTGCGTGCGCGCCTCGCCCGCGTCGCTCCCGAAGTCGCCACCGAGCTCGGTGTCACTCCTGATCAGTGGAACGCGAATCACCGCTTCGTGCGCGAAGTGGCCGAGCGCGCCACGGTCAACGAGACCTACTTCTTCCGCCACGCCGAGCAGTTGGTGGCGACCTGCAACGAAGTGCTGCACGCCTTCCCCGCGGGGACGCTCAGCTGCTGGAGCGCGGGCTGCTCCACGGGTGAAGAGCCCTACAGCCTCGCGATGCAGTTCTTCATGAGCGGTCTGCCCGCGGATCGGCTCGAGGTGCTCGGCACCGACGTGAGCGCGAGCGCGCTCAATCACGCCAGGACCGCGAAGTATCCCGAGTGGAGCTTCCGCGGCGTGCCGCGCGTGGTGCGGGAGCAGTGCTTCACCCGCCTCGAGGATTCGTCGAAGGGCGTGTCGACGTTCGAGGTCGGGGAACGCTTCCGTCGGCCAGTGAGCTTCGCTTCTCACAACCTGCTCTCGCCGCCGCCCGTGCGTCGCGCGCATCTGATCTCGTGCAGGAACGCGCTCATCTACTTGCATCCCGCGGCGGTGCAGGTGGTGCTGCGTCACCTCGACTCGGTGCTGGTGCCCGGCGGCTTCTTGATGCTCGGCAGCGCGGAGCAACACTTCGCGGCTGCGCTCGGTTTCGAGAGCGTGCTGCGCGGTGGCGTGGTGTTGCTGCGGAAGCCGGTCGCGGTTCGCGAAGAGCCCCGTGCTCTGGTGATGGTGACTCGCCCTCAGCCTGAGCCCTCTCCCACGGGGAGAGGGGAGTCTCCGGCTCCGATCGTGTGCGTGAGAGATCGGACCGCAGAGGCGTGGGGTGCGCTGCGGGGTGGTGATGCCGCGCAGGCGAGAACGCTCGCGGAGCGCGCCGCCGCAGAGCACCACGCCGAAGCACACCTGGTGCTCGCGACGCTCGACGAAGCGGCCGGTGACGTGCCCGCTGCCCTCGAGCATCTGCGTCGCGCCATCTATCTGGATTCCTCGTTGGTCAGCGCGCACGCCGCGCAGGCCTCACTCTTCCGTCGCCTGGGACGTGAGCGAGACGCCGGCCGGGCACGCGCAAACGCGCTGCGGCACCTCGGCGCCCTCGCACCCGACACGCTCCTTTGCGGCATTCACCCCATCACGGCGCGCGCCCTCAGAGACGCGCTGGAGGCATCATGAAGTTCATCGCGGCGATCGCCGCTCTCCTTCTCTCTTCGTCTGCGCTCGCGGCCGGTGACGGCGTGGTCGTCGTGCGCAGCTCCGAGCTCGCTCCGTACAAGGCGCTCGAGGACGCCTTCACCGCCTCGGTCGGCGTTCCGGTGAAGAGCCTCTCGCTCGCCGACGCGAATGCCGCTCGCAACGCTGCCTCCTCAGCGGCCGTGGTGCTGGCGATCGGCCTCGATGCGGCGCGCGTGGTGCTCGACTCACGGCCGGTGGGCCAGGTGCTCTTCGGTCTGGTGCCTTCTCCCGAGAAGCTGGGCACGGGCGAGGTCACCAGGGCGGTGCCGATGTTCGTCGGACCTGGGCGTCAGCTCGGCGTCTCGAAGGATCTGCTCCCCAACGCGAAGCGGCTCGGCGTCATCTACTCGGCCACCTCGGAGGGCCTCGTCGCCGACTACGAGCGCGCTGCGAAGTCCGTGGGCGCGAGCCTGGTGAAGCAATTGGTGAAAGATCGCTCGGAGGTCGCCAACGCGCTGCGCGAGCTGATCGGAAAGATCGACGTGCTGTTGCTTCTGCCCGACGCGGCCACGCTCGGTGTCGACACCTTCAAGTTCCTCCTCACCACCGCGATGGACTCGAAGGTGCCGCTGGTCGGCTTCTCCCAGGGCCAGGCGAAGGCGGGCGCGCTGCTCACCCTCGAGGTCGACTACCAGGAGATGGGCCGTGAAGCGGCGGCTGCTGCGAAGCGCGCCCTCTCGGGTGGCGCAGCCGCACCGCAGGCTCCCTCAGGTTCCCTCTACGTGAATGGAAAGTCCGCGCAGATCCTCGGCGTGCCGATCCCCGCCTCGGTGAAGGCGCAGACCAAGGAGATCTTCTGATGAACGTCACCACTCCGGCCTCGGTTCAGCGCGTGCGCTTCGGCCTGCGCCTGAAGATCGCCGCGCTCGTCGGCTCCGCCAGCGCGGTCGTCGCGCTCTTCCTCGTCGGCTCGTTCAGCGTGCAGATGCGAAAGATCCTCACCGAGGAGCTCTTCTCGCGTGGGCGCGCGGTCACCGTGGAGCTCTCGAACAACCTCGCGTTCCAGACCTTCCAGAAAGACACGCGCGGCCTCGAGGAGTCCGCGAAGAACGTGGTGAAGAGCATTCCCGACGTGGCGTACGTGGTGTTGCGCGACGTGCAGGGGAACGTGCTCGCCGAGGCGCACTCCGCCGATGCGAGCAAGCTGAAGGCGCCCGCTCCCCAGAGCCGCGACGCGCGCGACGAACGCGAGACCACCGTCGACGACGTGGCGCTGCTCGATCTCGTGGAGCCCATCTATTACGGCGGCGGCGCCGCCCCGGTGGACGCCGAGTCGCTGCTGCTCGGTGCGCCCGCGGAGACCAAGCGCCAGCAGTACGGCTCGGTGCAGGTCGGCGTGCTGCGCAAGCACTCGCAAGACGCGATCCTCGCGATGACGCTCTCGTCGGTGGCGCTCGGGCTGCTCGCGCTCCTCGGCGCGCAGATCGTCGCGTTCTACGTCTCGTCGCTCCTCACCAAGCCGCTCGCGCGTCTCTCCGAGGCAGCGGCCGGCATCGCGCAGGGCAATTTGAAGCAGCAGTTCGAAGCGAAGGGCGACGACGAGATCGCCGCGCTCGGTCGCTCCTTCCTCACCATGGCGCAGTCGCTCCAGGCGGTGCTTGGAGATCTGCGCGGCGCGGCCACCGAAGTACAGCGCGAAGCTTCGGCGATTCTCGCCACTGCCACGCAGCAGGCGCAGATGGCCTCGGGCCACGCGTCGGCGATCAGCGAGACCTCCACCACCGTGACGGAGATCGCCGAGACCTCGCGCCAGGCCACCGCGCACGCGGACACCGTGGTGGGCATCGCGCGCAAGAGCGAAGACCTCTCGAAGGAAGGCGAGCACGCGGTGAACGAGACCCTCGCGGCGATGAGCAACCTGGGCGACCAGGTGAAGGCCATCGCGCTCTCCATCACCGAGCTCTCCGAGCGCACCCTGCAGATCGGCGACATCATGGGCTCGGTGAAGGACCTCGCGGAGCAGTCGAACCTGCTCGCGTTGAATGCGTCGATCGAAGCAGCGAAGGCCGGCGAGCACGGCAAAGGCTTCGCGGTGGTCGCGCTCGAGATGAGGAACCTCGCGGAGCAGTCGAAGCTCGCGGCGGGGCAGGTGAAGGCGATTCTGGGCGAGGTGCAGAAGGGCACGCGGCAGGCGGTGGCGGCGACGGAGGAGGGCAGCAAGCGCGCGCTCGCCACCATGACGCTCGCGCAGGGATCAGGCCGCTCGATTCAGGGCCTCACTGAAGTGCTCAAGGAGTCTTCGCTCGCTGGCCGGCAGATCGCCGGAAACACCCGGCAGCAGACCATCGGTGTGGAACAGATCGTCTCGGCGATCAGCCAGCTCTCCACCTCGATGAACGAGTCGCTGGCGGGCACGCGATCGATCGAGCGGGTCGCGACGTCCCTCACCACGCTCTCCCATCGGCTCTCCGAGCTGACCAACCGTTATGAAGTGTGAAGGACGAGGATGCGTATGAGTCTCAACGTGCTCATCGTGGAAGACACGAACACGATGGCGGCGCTCATTCAGATTTACCTGATGGGCTGGCCCCTCGAATTCCGCCTGGCGAAGAACGGCAAAGAAGGCCTCTTGATGGCGCACGAGAAGAAGCCCGATCTCGTGCTCTCCGACGTGCAGATGCCTGAGATGGATGGCTTCGCGCTCTGCGCGGCGATGCGCGCTGACAACCAGCTGCATCACGTGCCGGTGGTGTTGCTCACCTCGCTCACCGACGAAGCGTCGCGCAGGCAGGGGCGGCTGGTGGGCGCGACGGAGTTCCTCACCAAGCCCATCAGCAACAAGGGCCTGCGCAGCCAGGTGGCGCAGCTGCTGGGTCTCGATCCCGAACGTGGGACGCCGGTGTGACAGCGGTCGACTTCGAGCGGCTCTATCAGCGGTTGGCGGCGGCGGAGCAGGCGCTCGTCGATGCGGCCGAAGCAGGTGAGCAGCGGCGCGAGTCCATCTTGCGCGCGCGCGCTGAAGCCCTGTCCACCGCGCGCGCGGAAGCGGCGCAGATCAGTCTCACGGTGATGGCGTTTCGCTTGAGCGGCGCTCGATACGGAGTGCCCTTCGCGCAGCTGGATCAGATCGTGGAGTGTCAGAACCTGTGTCCGCTGCACGGTGCTCCGCCGGCGGTGCTGGGCGCGCTCGCGGTTCGCGCGGGCATCGTGCCGGTGCTCGATCTGCGCGTGGTGCTCGGCCTGGGCGGCGGACCGCTCGCCGATCTTCGCTTCGTGTTGGTGGTCTCCACGGGCACCGAGCGTTTCGGCGTCGCGGTCGAAGAGACCGACGGGGCGCTGGGGCTGCAGGCGCGCGAGCTGCGTCCGCCTCCGAGCGCTCCCTACAGCGCGATGACCGTCGACGGGTTGTTGGTGCTCGACGTCGCGCGACTTTCCGTTTCTCCCTGAAGCCATGCTCGATCCCCGGCAGCAGATCTGGCCGATCTTCGTGGAGGAGACGCGCGAGCATCTCCAGCAGGCGGGCGAGTGCCTACTGTCGCTGGAGAAGCCGATCGCCGATCGCCCCGCGGGGCAGATGAAGCCGCTGCTGCGCGCGCTGCACAGCATGAAGGGTGGCGCGGGCAGCCTGGGTTTCACGCACTTCGAGCGGCTCTCGCACGTGATGGAAGACGCGCTCACCAGGCATCCCGCTGAGCCCGTGCTGCCGCGCAACGTCGTCGACGCGGTGCTCGACGGCATGCGGGTGCTCGAATGGATCCTCAAGCAGATCGAAGCCGGGATCGGCGAGCAGGTTCCCGCTGAGCTCGAGACGGTGATCGCCGCGCTCGGTGGTGGAGCTGTTCCTCCGGCGCCCGTCGCCAGCGCGCCCACGCCTGCGCCGATCGCTTCGACGACGGAGTCGCACGAGCTGTGGCCTGTCTTCCGCGGTGACGTGGCGGATGCCATCTCGCTCCTCGGGGAGGCGCTCCGCGGACGCGCCACTGCGCCTGATCAGGCCGAGCTCGTGCGTTGGCGCGAGCTGAGCGACACCGTACAGCAATCGGGTTCCACGCTCGGCATCACCGTGCTCGAGCAGCTCGGCAGCGAGGTGAGGGCGCAGCTCGACGCTTCGTGGACCGCAGCCACCGCTCCGAACATCGCTCCGGTGCTCTCGAAGCTCGAGCGCTGTGTCGCTCAGCTCGATGAGCACCATGAGCAGCTCGCTCCCGCGCCGGCGCCCACGCCTCCTCCGGCCGTGGCCTCGGCTTCGAAGCAGCAGCTCGAGCTGTTCTTCGCCGAGTGCACCGGGCTGATCGACGGTGTGGAGACAGCGCTGCAGGCGATGATGACGCCTGACGTGAATCAGCGCGCCGCTGCCGCGCAGCAGGTTCGTCAACTCACGCATCGCATCAAGGGCACCACGGGCGCGGTGCTGCAGGGGCGCGCTGCCGAGCTCGCGGTGGAGCTGCACCAGGTCGCGGGAGATTTGGGGAAGCCCGGCGTCGAGGGCGCGATGGCGTCGTCGAACTTCGTGAGGCTGCTCGGGTCCTGGCGCGAGGCGCTCGACGCGAGCCGGACCGTGGTGGTCGCGCCTCCTCCGAGCGCACCGGAAGCGCCGCAGAAGTCTCGCGAGAAGAGTCGCGCGGGTGACGCGCCCGACTCGGTGATTCGCGTGAGTCGCAACGCGGTGGAGGCGCTCACCGACGTGCTCGATCGCTCCGCGATGTCGCGCGCGCGGAGAGAGACGCAGCTGCGTTCGCTGCTCGATCTGCGCAGCCTCACGCAGGAGGCGCTGTTGTGGGCCGAGCGCGCTGGCTCCGAGCTGCGCATGCTCGAGGTGCAGACGCCGATGCTCTCAGGCGCGCGCGATCGCCTGCGCGATCTCTCGGCGGGCATGAAGCAGGTCTCCGCCGCGCTCTGGCGAGATCTCGAGTCGGAGCGAATTCAAGGCGCCCAGCTGAAGGACACCCTGCGTGAGCTGCGCACCGTTCCCGCGCACACGCTCGGTGAGCTGCTGCGACGTACCGCGCGCGACACCGCGGGTCGCGTGGGTAAGAACGTGCGCCTCGAGTTGGTGGGTGGCGAAGTGCGCCTCGATCGCCGCATCGTCGACGCGGTTCGTGATCCGCTGCTGCACCTGCTGCGCAACGCGGTGGATCACGGCATCGAAGCACCGCAGACGCGGCTCCAGCGTGGAAAGGACCCCGAAGGCTGCCTCACCCTGAGCGTGGAGCAGCGTGGTGGGCGCGTGGTGTTCTCATTGGCCGACGACGGCGGTGGACTCGATCTCCGTCGCATTCGAGAGCGTGCCCTTTCCCGCGGACTGCACGACGCGCGCACGCTCGACGCGATGAGCGACGGCGAGCTCGCCCGGCTGATCTTCCTTCCGGGCTTCTCCACCGCGCAGACCGTGACCGAAGTCTCCGGAAGAGGCGTGGGGCTCGACGTGGTCGAGGCGCTCGCGAGCGCGCTCGGTGGAACGGTGACCGTCGAGCACAAGCACGGCAAGGGCTCCACCTTCCGGCTCGAGCTGCCGCGAGCGCTCGGTGCGGTGCTGGGCCTGGTGGTGAAGGTCGGCTCGCAGCAACTCGTGCTCCCGAATGACGCGGTCGCGCGCCTCGTTCGCCTGACTCACCGCGAGCTCTCCGTGGTCGGCGGCCAGCCGATGGCGAAGGTCGACGACGAGCTCATTCCTTTCGTCTCCCTCGCGCGGTTGCTCGGGCTTCCTGGAGCCCGGCTTCCGCTCGAGGGCGGCGATCCGGTGGTGACCGTGGTGCTGGGCGCTGGAGAAGGTCGCGTAGCGCTCGGCGTGGACGAGCTGGTCGATCACCAGGAGCTGGTGGTGCACGGCCTCGGGAAACACCTGAAGGACACGAAGCACTACGCGGGCGCAGCGCAGCTCAACGATGGCACCGTGGTGCCGGTGCTGCAGACCACCGAGTTGGTGCAGCTCGCTTCTCACTCCGTGGCTTCGACTTCGGAGGCGAGGAGCTCGTCCATCCTCGTGGCGGACGACGCGCTCTCCACGCGCGCGGCGATTCGGAGCATCCTGGAGATCGCCGGCTTCTCAGTGCTCGCGGCGAGTGACGGCGAAGAGGCGTGGGAATTGATGCAGTCGAACGACGTGTCGCTGCTGATCACCGACCTGCAGATGCCCCGCCTCGACGGACTCGGGCTGGTGCGGCGCGTGCGCGGTGATGCTCGCTGGGAGCAGCTGCCAGTGGTGGTCGTGACCGCCGCGGATTCTTCAGACGATCGTTCAGTAGGTCTCGAGGCGGGCGCGGATGCCTACCTCGTGAAGCGCGACATCGAGCGTGGTGCGTTGCTCGAGCGCGTGCGTCAGCTCTTGGTGGTGGATCCATGATTCGTTGTCTCATCGTCGATGACTCGCCGACCTTCCGCCTCGTGCTGAAGGAGATCCTGGCGGCCGACGCGCGTTTCCAGGTGGTAGGCGAAGCTGCTGACGGCCGCGTAGCGATCGAGCTCGCGCGAGCGCTGCATCCCGACGTGATGACCCTCGACGTGCACATGCCCGGGCTCAGCGGGTACGAGGTGATCCGCGAGGTGATGGCCTCACCGAAGCCGGTGCCGATTCTCGTGATCAGCGCGGCGGCGGACACGGCGGCTGATCAGGTCACCTTCCAGGCGCTCTCGCTCGGCGCGGCCGAGGTGATGGGGAAGCCGAAGGCGAGCGATCCAGCGCGCATGGCCCGCGAGGCTGAAGCGCTGCGCACCACGATTCGAGTGGTGGCGGGCATCGCGCCGATCACGCGCTTCACGCCCTCGTCATCGGCGCTGCCTGAGCTCGAAGAACGACCGCCGCCTCAGTGCGTGGGCATCGCCGCCTCGACGGGTGGTCCCGCCGCGCTGGAGCAGGTCCTCAAGAAGCTGCCCGCGGATTTTCCCGCGCCGATCCTCGTGGTGCAGCACATCGCCGAGGGGTTCACGGCGGGCTTCGCGAGCTGGCTGGGTGGCTGCACGCCGCTGCGCGTGAAGTTGGCGGAGCACGGAGAGTTGCTCTCCGCCGGCACCGTCTACATCGCGCCCGACAATCAACACCTGCTCACCTCGCTCGGTCGCGTGCGCTTGAGCGCAGACAGTCCGCGCGTGCGCGGCTTCCGTCCCGCCGCCACCGTGCTCTTCACCGCGATGGCGCGCGACTACGGCGCAGGCGGGCTCGGCATCGTGCTCACCGGAATGGGCGACGACGGCGCGCTGGGGCTCAAGCTCATGCGCGATCGTGGTGGTCACGTGCTCGCACAAGACGAAGCGAGCTCGGTGGTGTGGGGCATGCCGCGCGCCGCGGTGGAGGCTGGTGCGGTGAGTAGATCGCTCCCGCTCGATCAGCTCGCTCCGGCGCTGATGCGACTGGGCAAGGTGGGCGCGCGTCGCAAGCCGAAGCTGCTCCTCGTGGATGACTCAGAGACGATCCTGCTCACCCAGAAGGCGTTGTTGATGGATCGCTTCGAGCTCTTCCTCGCGCGCAATGGGAAGGAAGCGGTGGACGCGTGCCGGTCGCTCGAGCTGAATGCGGTGTTGATGGATTACAGCATGCCGGTGCTCGACGGAGAGGGAGCGCTCAAGCAGCTGCGCGCGCACCCATCGACCGCGAAGCTGCCGGTGGTGATCATCACGGGTGAGACGGATCCCGCGGTGTGGAGGCGCTGCGAGGCCGCGGGCGCGCTCTGCGTGTTGCACAAGCCGATCAATCAGAACGAGCTGAACAGCGCGATCGCGCGTGCGCTCCGAACGAATTAGGGCTCGACGAGTCGGCCGAGGAAGAGCAGGGCGCCCGACTTCGAATCGCGCAGCGCGAAGAGGAACGGGTGATCAGCGCGGAAGCTCGCGGTCTGTTGCACCGACTCGATGCCCATCACCACGCCGGTCGCCGCCGCCGCCTCGGTGCCCTCTTCGTTCACCTCGACGAACGCCTTGTGAATGATCGCGCTGATGAAGAGGCCCTTCTCGGCGGTCATGCCGGTGAAGTCGGCGCTGCCTGCGGAGAAGGCACTCGGCATTCCGAGTGACGCGAGCGTGGAGCCCAGCTCGAGCTGCTGTTCGACCTTGAAGCGCGGCAGCCACACGTCGACCTCGGTGGAGTGGAGCGTCTTGAGCAGCTTGTCGAACGTCGCGGAGTCGAGCTTCTTCTCGAGCGCCGGAAGACCGTCGCGCGCGGTAGGGAGGACGATGATCATCGTCACGTCGCCGCCCTGGTACGGCAGCTCGAGCACCTGCGCGTCACTGGTCTGGCCGTAGCGCACGCGAGTGCTCGTCTCGAGCTTGGCGAACATGAGCGGCACGTCCTTCTTCTTGCCGCCGGTGAAGAAGGGTTGCGTCTTCGTCTCCTTCTTGTCGAACTTCTTCGCCCACGTTCCCTTGAAGTAGATCGCGTTGATCAGCGCGAGGCGCGTGTCGGGGTTGAACACGCCGGCGGGGATCAGATCCTTGATGCGCTGGTTGGTCTGATCTTCGACCCAGGTGTTCACACGCTTGCGCGTGTCTTCGTTGAAGTCGACCAGCTCGACGGGCGCCCCGTATTGATCCTTCGCCAGCGTGGTGAACGGCTCGAGCAGCTTCACGAACTTCGCCGCGTAGAGACGGTTGGCGACGGAGAGTTGGTAGCCGGTCTTCTTGCCGATGAGTTGCCGGTTGAGCGCGGAGAGGCCAGCGTGCGTTTCCGGCGTGAAGTGCAACGTCTTCGCCATCTCCTCCGCGGTCGTTCCGCGCGCGCCGGCCCACGTCATCCCAAGCGCGGAGGAGATGCTGTACGGCGAGAAGAAGACGTTGCCGGGCTGGGTCGCGAGCTTCGAGTACAGCTCGAGGCTGAACGCGTTGTTCCCAGTCGCGACCGACTTCGAAGGATCAGCGGCAAGCGCGATGACGAGGAGTGTGGTGAGCATGTTGTCTCAGCCGACCTTTAACGTTTTGCGACGCCGATAGATCCACACCGGGGGTCCCCAAAGTGGAGCGAAGACGAACACGAAGATGGCGAGATTGCCGAACGCCTGAAGCACGCCGAGCAAACCAGTGACCGCAACGCGCGCGACCTCCAGCGGTCGCCACCCCGTCTCAAGGCTGGTGTGGCTCTCTGGATAGAACGTCGCGGTCACGGTGGAGAGCGACGAATTCTGCTGCAGGTACTTCATCCTCCCCGCGACTTTCTCGAGCTGACCCTGCACGTCGTCGAGGCCCTTGTTCACCTCGAGCGCCTCAGACACGCGAGTCGCCTTCTCGAGCATCGCGAGCAGTCGATCGCGCGTGGCGGTGAGATTCGCGCGCTGCGCCTCGAGGTCCACGAACTCCTCGGTGAAGTCCTCCCCGCGCACGGCACGTGACTCGACCTTCTTCGCGACGGACTCGATCTCCCTCATCGCGGTGTCGAGCTTCGCGGCAGGTACGCGAAAGACGACGGTGAGCGCCGCTTCGTTTCCGGTGCCGGTGAGATCAGACGCAGTGGTGAATCCATCGAGCGCTTCGATCTTGCGCGTGATGGTGGTCTCGAGACCGTCGAGGCTCTCCACGAGTAGGCGCACGGTGGCGCCTTTCACGATGAGACGTGCTGCGGCTGGGTCCGACTGTTTGCCGCACGCGGCGACGACGAGAAATGCAGCGAGAAGCGCGAGCCTGTTTTTCATTCCTCCACGGTACGCGTGGCGCTCGGCGTGAACTTCACGGTTGCTTCACGAAAGAGCTACGCAACTCTGAGCAACGGTGCCGAGCCGGTCGCGCAAGGCAATCGCACCGTGAAGGTGCTCCCCTTTCCTAGCTCCGACTGCACGTCGATATGGCCACCCAGGCCGGTCACGATGCCGTGCACCACCGCCAGGCCGAGGCCGGTGCCCTCGCCGACGGGCTTCGTGGTGAAGAAGGGCTGAAAGAGCTTCGAGACCGTCTCGCTGCTCATTCCAATTCCAGTGTCCCGCACCTCGATCGCGACCTCGTCTCGAGCACGCCTCGTCGTCACCATCACCTTGCCACCGGCCTTGTTCGCCTGGGCGGCGTTGACGACCAGGTTCATCACGACCTGCATGAGCTGGCGTGGGCGGCCGCGTACCTGAGGCAGCGCTCCGAGATCCACCTCGAGCTCGCTCCCGCGTCGCTGGACGACGCTCTTCGCCATGCGCGCGACGGTCTTGATCTCGCAGTTCACGTCGAACTCGACCAGCTGTTCGGTGTCGCCGCGCGCGAAGCTCCTCATGTCTGAGACGATCGCGTTGACTCGCGCGACGCCATCCAGGGTCGCCGGCAGGACCTCTTCGACGTATTCGCGCCTCACTTCGGAGTCGCTGACGAGCAGGTCGAGATCACGGCGCAGTCCCGCGATGTTCGCAGTGACGAAGGCCATGGGGTTGTTGATCTCGTGCGCGATGCCCGCGGCCAGCATGCCGATGCTCGAGAGCTTCTCGGCGTTGACGAGTTGGCGTTGCGCGAGCTTGAGCTCTTCGTGCGTGCGCCGCAGTTCATCGATGGTGTCGGCCA
>CBIHPJ010000119.1:0-15753 GCA_966211295.1 uncultured Myxococcales bacterium
CGCGATCGCGAACCGGATCGAGCTGAGGCTGGGTGGACGAAGTCGTCGGCGCGGGCTTGGGAACGGAGGGCTTGGGCGCGTCCTTCGGCACCAGCGTGAGGTGCCGATCGGTGCGCTCTTCCGACTTCGCGATGTAGCTGGGCGACGAAGTGAAGGGCAGATCGCCGGGTGATCCCGTCCCCAAGATCGTCGTCCTCCGAACCAGCCCCGGCGGCACATCACCGCGCACGAGCGCAGGCGTGGGCTCCTGCGGAGTCGCCTCGGAGATCTTCACGATCCCCGGAGGAATCAGGTTCACCGTCGAGTTTGGAAGTGGCGGCAGCGGAGCCGTGCTCCCCGGGCTCGTGGGCGCTCCGGCCTGCTTCATCGCGGCGCGCGCGCGCTCATGGTTCGGATCGAGGCGGAGCGCCTGCGCGAGCAAATCCTCCGCGCCAGCCTTGTCTCCCTGCACGAGGAGCCAGATCGCTGCTTCCACCATCTGGTCGATGGACCGCGAACCCGTCACAGCGTGGGGGATAGCACAGCGAGCGGCCCTGGACGCCGAAAGGCGTCGCTGGGGGGTTTACAGCGAGCGCGTCAAGACAGTCAGCGGAAGGGAGGGTGGTCGTAGCCGTTCCCATCGGCATCGATCAGGATCGGATTCGTCACCGCGAACGGCGTCGCCATGCTCGGGCCGCCCGCATACGGATAGAGCAGCGGGCCGATCGACCTCGATCCGTAGACCATGGCGATCACCCAGTTGTCCGTCGTGGGCGCGGCCAGCCTGAAATTCACCTGCCGGCGATAGCGATAGAAGTTCTGCGTTCCATCCGTGGTCACCAGCTCACGATCCGCCGGAATGAGCGTGATCATCTGAGTCGCGGTGATGCTGGTCGCCGGCCAGTTCGAGTTCGTCACGCCTCTGCACGACACGCGCGTGGTGCGCGCGATCGGACTCATGGGATCGAGCGGGCAGTGCGCGTCGTCCGCGGGCACGTGCATGTAGAGCTCGACCTTCGTGACGTCGAGCCACTCGGGCACCTGCACCTCGATGGTCACTCCGAGCTCGCGCGTATCAGGAGGCACCGTGCCGCCAATCCCCACCGGGGTCGTCACCATCGCGCCCGCGGTGTCCACCCGGTACGCGCGCGCAGTGACGAAGGGCGCATTCGAAGTGACGGCGCGCATCGCGTTGAGCCGCGCGCTCAGCACCATCGGGTCCATCTGCGCGGGCTGATCGACGCCGACCTCGACCCACGTTCTCCATCCCGTGGCCTGCAGCCCATAGTGCGTGTCAGAGACGCCGGTGCCCGCGACGAGCAGACCGCGCGAGAGCAGGGTGAACCAGTCGTTGAACTTCGCGCGCGCGAGCGGAGTGGTCGCGTCGAGCTCGTCGTCACCCGGGTTGAGCAACTCGAAGGAATCGAAGTTCGAGCTGATCAGCCTGGTGTCGTTCGCCGTCGCTCCAGGCTGCGGAGACATGCGCAGCAACGCCGGATCCTGATGCGTGGCGAGGGTGTCGGTGTCGACGAGCAGCGCAGTGAACCCGCCCAACGAGCCACGCGCGTGGTTCACCTGCACGGTGCGCGCTCCGAGTCGGCGGCCTTCGGCAAAGAGCTCTGAGACCGAGAGCGTGGGGCCTTCACCGCCGGCCCAGTCGAGCGCGCCCCCGTTGGTGCGATTCGTCGGATCGACGGTCAGCGGGAACAGGTTGTAGTGGCCCCATTCCATCGGGCTCACCTCTTCGCCGATCACCGAGGCGAGGAAGGGGCTCAGCCCGGTCTGCGAGATGATCGGCGCGAAGTCGGTGACGTAGTCGTGATCGGTGCTCACGATGATGTCGAGTCCGTCACCCGCGAAGGTGAGCGCGCGCTTCGCGTTGTCGACGATGGAGTCAGGGCTGTTCACCGCGTGCACGTGGAAGTCGGCGCTCATCCATCCCGTGGTGTCGATCACGTGTGCGAGCACCGCGCTGAGGTTCGCATCGGCCGTGCGCAGATCGATCGCCTGCCCGGGAATCGTCGGGTACTGCGGCGGGTACACCGAGTACTCGGGGCCGCGGCTCACGAGCACCGCGTACTGACCGGGAGGAAGCTCGAACGTCGCCGTGCCGCTCGGGCCCACCCAGCCCACGTGCGCGATTTGATCAGGGAGCGGATCCTTGAGCACGTCCGTGTAGAGCACGAGGGTCTTCCTCGGCACCGCGCACGGTCCGTTGGTGCACAGCACGGTGACCTTCGCGGGAATCGGGCCACCGTTCGCCTCTCTCACGTTGACCGTGAGCCTTCGCGCTGGAGCGAGATCGAGCGTGACCGTGGTCGGCGCGAGCATCAGCGACACGTTCTGCTTCGGCGTCGGAGCGCGGCCCTCCATCCACGCCGACACCCGGTACATGCCCGAGGGCAGCTTTCCGCTGAACGATCCGTCGGCGGCGGTGAAGAAGACCGCACGATCGCGAACGCCCTCGAACACCACGCGCGCCCCAGCCCCGGCTCCCCGCACCGTTCCCGAGAAATCACTGAGCACCGTGCCGGTGAATTCAGCTCGATGCGTCTCGATGAGCGTGGAGATCTCGCCCAGATCCTTCGCGACCCAGAAGTCGCGCGCGAGCACTCCGTACCCGAGCGGCGGAATGCGCAATTCGCCGAAGCGCGGAGACACGGTCTCCTGCACCCACGAGCCGAGCCCCAGCAGGCCGTTCGATCCGACGATCGTCCCCGTGATTCCTGCGACCGAGAGCGTGGCGTTCTGCGGCTCAGGCAGCTCGGCCTTGCCCGCGCGGTACGGCGCGTAGGCGTAGGCCACTCCATTGCCCTGGTAGCCAAACCACGACATCTCATCGAGGGAGAAGCACAGGCCTCCGAAGCCGAAGCCGTCGGTGCACGCGCGCGGGTTGAAGAACTCGAGCACGTAGCCTGGGTCGGTGAGATCTCCGACGGCGAGCGCGGAGGTCTCGCGATTGTCGGTGCTGCAGAAGCCGGTGACGAAGCGCACGCGCTGCTCGCCGGGGTTGAGCACGAAGTAGTTCGTGATTCGCAGCGGCATCGCCACGTACGGATCGGCGTAGGGCACGCGGCCGAGCGACTCGATCAGCTTGTTGCGAATCGAGAGGTAGTCGTTCGCGGTGTCGACGCCTGAGATCGCGACGATCGCGGATCCTCCGTCGGCCCCGTCACTCAGCAGCTCGTATTGATCGGGCTTGAGCGTGCGGCCGAAGTTGTAGAGCAGGCCGATCTCTCCGAACTGATCGTTGCCGTCATTCGCGCCGACCAGATCCGCATCGATGATGGTGCCGCCGTAGGGCAGGGGACCGAACGCACGCCCCTCGGCCTGGATGACGACTCTGATCTTCTCGTTCTCGAGCCGGAAGTCGCCGACCTTGCCGTGCGCATTCGGCCCCGCGAGCAGCTGAGTGGCGGTGGTGATTCGAGTTCCACGAGCGGTACCTGAGCCCGCGATGAAGCCAGTCAGATCGATGTCGCAGCGCCCAGTCGGAGGACCCGCGTCGAACCCAGCATCGACACCTGCATCAGGCCCAGCGTCTGCTTCCGGAGTTCCCTCGCAAGCACAGGCAGAAACGAAGATCAGCAGCAGCGAAGCAATGCGTCGTGACACGTTCGTCACTCTACCTCCCTCTCCCGCCGGGAGAGGGTCGGGGTGAGGGCAAGTCACCCATTCTTCTTTGCAACAACGCGCCAGGCAGCAATCCACAGCTGAGCTTCCTTCTTGGTCAATCTGCCCCGCACGAGCGACGCGATCAGATCGTCCACGGCATGCCGGTCATCTGAGTCGGAGCGGAGGAACTTCGAAGCCGACATCCCGAGCTCCATCGACTGCCGCACCTGCCGCAGGAGCGCGTCGTCCGCCAACGTAGGCCCCGGAGCCGGCGACACACTCCGCCGCCCCATCGCGAGCTCGTATCCGTACACCACCACCGCCTGCGCGAGATTCAGCGAAGGCTGCTCATCCGAACTCGGAATGAACGACAGCGCATGGCACTGCAGCAGGTCCTCATTGAACATGCCGTTGCGCTCATCACCGAACACGAGCGCCCAGGTCTCTTCGGGGCGATCCTTCACCGTTTCCGCGAGCTCTCGCGGAGTCAGCCTCCGCCGCCCCTCGATCAACCGCATCGTGGTGCCCACCACCCACGAACAATCCGCGATCGCCTCTTCGAAGGTGTCCACCCGCCGTACGGTCTCGAGCAGATCGCCCGACTTCACCGCGAGGCGGTTCAACCCGGGCACCTCGAGCAGCAGCGGATTGGGCGACACCACCACCCAATCAGTCAGCCCGAAGTTCTTCATCGCGCGCGCGATCGCTCCGAGGTTGTCCGCATTGCGGGGGCGAAGAAAGACGAGGCGCGGGGGCTTCATGCGCCGCCATGTACCTGCTGCGCGCTCACCCGACGAGTGACTTCAAGCGATCCCAGAGAGATGGCCTTCTCTCGATGTTCTTGTGCATGGGCTCGCTCCGCGCCGCCTTCGTCCGATAGGGTGCGCGCCCGTGAATTCCGCCGCGCCCTCGCTCGCCATTATCTCTCCGGTGAAGGACTTCTTGTTCTTCTTTGCGTCGGCGGCGGTCGTGCTGGTCGCGTGGTTCGCCTCGTCGGTGCTGAAGGTCGACGGCTACACCATCCTCGCCACCGTCGCGGTCGCCTCGAACGGCCCGCATCTCGTCTCCACGTGGACGCGCGTGTACCTCGACCCCCGCGAGTGGAAGTCGCGCCCCGTCTCGACCGTCGTGGTTCCGCTCAGCATCTTCGTCGCGGTGCTGATCCTCAACTGGCAGCTCGCCGCCTACGGGCCGCGCGTTCTCAACTCGACGATCCTCTACTGGGCCACCTGGCACTTCGTGGCGCAGAACTGGGGAATCTTGCGCATCTACCAGCGCAAGTCGGGTGAGCCCGAGACGTCGTGGGCGCGGAAGCTCGAGCGGCCGCTGCTGCTGCTCATCGTCCTCTTCTGTCTCTCGCACCGCCTCTACACCGGCCCGCGCGTGCTCTTCGGAGTCGAGATCTTCTACCCGGTGCTGCCGCGCGCGCTGGTGCTCGGCCTGCTCGCGCCGATCTTCGTGCTCGTGGGCGCGCTGCTCTACTCACGCATCACGGAGCGCAACGCGCCGTGGGCGAAGGCGTCGTGGCTGCGCCTCGCATTCATCGGCTGCTCGTTCCTGGGCTTCTTCGTTCCCTTCCAGCTGATCACCAGCGACGACACCTCGGCGTTCGCCGCGGCCGCCTGCTGGCACGGGTTTCAGTACCTGGGGATGATGCGCCACTACAACCTGAACGCGTGGAAGGGCGGAGTGAGCAAAGACGCGAAGCTCATCTCGTGGCTCTCGCAGCCCGGCTGGGCCCGCGGCTTCCTCTACTGGGCGTTGCTGATGTCGCTGGCCGGCGCGGTCTACGTGGTGGTCTTCGCGCTCTCGCTGGTGACGAGCTGGAGCTTCTACACGTGGGCCGGAGTGATCTGGGTGAGCCTCACGCTCTCGCACTATTGGATCGACGGAGTGATCTGGAAGTTGCGCCGCCCCGAGCTCGCCGCCCGCGTGGGGATCACCGCACCTGCCTGAAGCGCTCAGCCCGCTCGACCGAAATCCAGAGCAACACCCCAGGAACGACGAGAGCGTGAGTCCCATTGCTGCATGACGCTTGCGGTGATGAGGAAACCGATTCTGCTGGCGTGGGCAGTCGTCGTTCTCTCGGGGCTGACGGCGTTCGCTGAGAGGCCGCCCCCGGCGGGAAAGGCGCCAGCCGAGTTCTACGCGACCCCGTCGGGCGCGGAGGGCCCCTCACCCGGCGCACGCTTTCTCGCCACGCTTCCGTTCGAAGCGCGCGACAAGCTCCGCAAAGACGGCAAGGTGGTGCTCGAGCTGAAGAGGAAGCAGGGCTACGTGCACGCGGTCATTCGTCTCGAGCGCCCGATTGATGAGGCGTTCGCGATCATCACCCGGCCGTCGGCCCAGGCTCGGTACATGCCGCACGTCGCGCAGTCGAAGACGGTGAGCGGTCGCACCGAAGAAGGTGAGTCAATCGACTACGTGGTGGCCGTGCTCTTCGTGAAGTTCCCCTTCAGGCTGCAGCACTGGTTCTACCCAGAGCAGCAGCGCATGGAGTGGACGCTCGACCCCACGGGGAAGAACTCACTCGAGCAACAGTCGGGCTTCCTTCAGCTCTACGAGCTCGACGCGAAGACGACGATCGCCGAGCTCAGCGCGAGTGTGACGGTGAAGAACGACTTCGTCGCCTTCATCCGCAGCCTTGGTCAGAAGGGCGAGGTCTCGGACGTGCTGGCCGCGATGCGCAAGTACGTCGGCACGGCGAACCTGCCTCACCACGATCCGACCACCGAGGCGCCCTGACATCGGCTTTCATCCGGTGAAGCGCCCGGTCATACTTGCAACATGGCCCGTCATACCGGACGTCCGACCGGACTGAAGACGCTCTCGATCAAGGTTCCCGCTGCGCTGAGTGCGCGCGTGGTGAAGCTCGCGAAGAGCCGCAAGTCGACTGTCTCGGCGGTCGTCCGCGAGGCGATCGAGCGCTTCGCCCCTGACGAGGGGCCTTCGTTTGCCGATACCGCACGGGCGTTCGTCGGCAGCCTCGACGGTGGTCCCGGCGACCTGGCGACGAACCCACGGCACCTCAAGATTCAGCTCGTGGACTACTGAGGCTGCGTGAGCAGCGCTCGCAGGGCTTCGCGGTGCGCGGCGAACTCGCCCACGTCCTCGATGGTGTGCATTTGTTTCTCGCGAACCACTCGCAGGTACTTCGGCTTCGCGAGCGCGAGCAGCGCCTCGAGCGCAGCCAGGAATCTCTTCGGCTCACCGAGCGGCAGCGTGGCGCTCGTGTAGTACGAGCCCTCGCGGTGGAGCGCGAACTCGGCCTCGGTGCCCCGCACCTTGATCCGCACCCCGCGGCACCGCTTGTTGTTGACCCAGGTCTTCAGCTTCGCCACCGGGTCGTCGCCGAGATCGAGATCGCCGCGCGCGTCGAAGCTGTCGAACGCGACCCCGAAGTCTTCGCTCAGCACTTTCATCAGCGGCGCGAGCATGGGCTCCTGGAAGAACGCCACGCCTGACATCGACAGCGTGACGTGCGGAACCCTGGGTCTCTCGAGCTCTTCGACGAAGGGGAGTTCCTTGCGGAGCAGCTTGGGAAAGCGCGTGAAGAGCGGCTCCAGCTTCTCGAGCGCCTGCCTCGGCACTGCGATCTTTTCCACGCCCTCGCTCCCGATCTCGATGAGCGTCGTGGGCAGCGCGGCGATCAAGTCGTTCAAGTACGACGAGCCCTGCAGGTGCGCGGTGGTGAACGGCCCCGCCGAGTCCGCTCGCAGCAACTTCGCCCACGAGTAGTACTTCCGCAGGTGGACCTCGCGGACGGACATCTTCTCGATGCGCGTCCACATCGCGGCGACGTCCTCGTCGGAATCGAGATCGATCGAGAGCTCTTTCAGCGGGCCCAGCCTGGAGCCGATCACCGAGAGCACACGCGACTGCATCGACACCCGCTCGAGCCTGGCGAAGCCCTCGAGCGAACCAGGCTCGAAGCCCGGCGCGAGATTGGCCGTGACGTAGAGCGACGTGATCTCTCCGCCGACCTCCGCGAGCAAGGGCAGCGCGTCCGGTGAGACGAGCTTCAACTCGCGCAGCGCCCTCAGGTTCGGGTGCTTGACCGTGTCGACCAATTCTTGCGGTGAAGACCACCAGCGCCCGAGCGAACGAAAGGTGCACCACTCGCGGTTGTTCAGCAGCGTGAGGTACGCGTCCTTCGCCATCGAGTACGACGGGTTGTCGACCTGGCCCGACACCGGAAAACCCGCCTCGAAACGCGGAGCGTCCCTGAACCAATCCGCGAGCGGACCGAGCCAGGTCTTCCAGTGTTTCTTGATCAACGCCTGCTGCTTGCGCGTCGACTTGTCGGAGGGAGCCGCGAGCTGCAGCGAGATCAACTCTCCGCGTGGATCGCCTTGCTCGGTGAGCCAATCGCCGTAGACCACGCGCGCGCCGAGATCGTGCGGGTTCGCGTAGACGGCCTCGAGCAATTCAGCGCCGGACTTCTTCGAGGTCTTCTCTCGCGCCGCCACACCGGCATACGGCTCTTCGAGCAGGTCGATCAGCTGCTGCGCTTCGTCAGACAGCGGCTTCACCGTCAGCGTGCGGTGATGCGCGACCGACCGCTCCTCGAGCGGCCGCATGTCGCGCTGGTAGTAATAGGTCTTCGTGCGCGCGAGCTGCGCCTCGAGCAACGGCAGCTGCCTCACGTCGCTGATCGAGTTCAGCTTCGAGAAGAGCGGGCGATAGAACGACTCCGAGGTCCACGTGTCGTAGCGCGTGAGATCGACCTGCTTCGCGAGCTCCTTCGCCACCCGGGGATCGTCCGGCAATTTCAGAATCGCCTCGAGCATCGGGAGCGCGGTCTGCCAGGTGCCTGGCCACTCGGCTGCGAGCACGCGCGCCACCTCGACCGGATCCTTCGTCTCGCAAGCGGCCTGCACCAACTTCACGCGATCGGGCACCGACTTGCCCCTGATCGGCTTCTGCCCCTCGAGCGCACGCGCTGAAACGCGATCGATCAGATCCGCGATGCGCGGGTGCCTCAGCTCTCGCCACGCGATCAGCAACTCCTTCAGCTGCTCCGCGGGATGCGCGCTCTGGCTGGCTCGCTGAAGCGCTGCGCTCAGAAGGTGAACCCCAGCCCAGCGTACGGGCCCATGAACACGTCGCGGTGCGCGACTCCGTCCACCGTGCCCTGGTCATCGAGCAGCTGCGCCCGGAAACCCGCGCGAATGCCGAGCGCTCCGAGGCCGATCACGATGCCCGCGCGGCCGTCGACCTGCCAGAAGGGATACACCGAGCCCATCACGCTGCCCTCGAACGCGACCGGCCCCGCGACCCACAACGTGCCCGTGAAGCCCGCGGTCGGACCCAGCAGCGTCACGTCGGGAGCGAAGAAGGTGTCGATGCCCATCTCGACGCGCACGCGGCCATGGGTGCCCACCAGCAACGCGTAGCTCATGCGCGCGCTCAGCTGCTGAATGCTGTCGTTGCCGTCGCTGCCGTCGTCAGCGCCCACGCTGAGGTGCTGCGCCGCGAGGCTGATGCCAATTCGATCGATCTCGAGGCTGCCCACGAGACCCAGCGCGTACCCCCGCTCCTGGTTGGTGAAGTAGATGAACTCGATGCCCGCGGTGGCGCGCACGCCCTTCGCCTCGATCACGTCCTCTTCTTGATCCACTCCGGGGTAGCCCGCGTAGCCGTACATCGGCACGAAAGCGCCGCTGAAGTAGCCGATCCTGCGCGTGGGATCGAAGACGCTCGAGGTGAAGGTCCCAGAGGAGGATGAAGACGAAGAGGAAGAACTCGATGACGAAGAGGAGGAAGAACTCGAGCCGCTGGAATCCACCGGCACCGCGGCATGCGTAGGTTGGGAACCACTCGAGTTCCCGCTCCCACTCTTTCCGAAGCGCGCCTCGGCGACCGCGGCGTGCAGCAATGCGACGAGCATCACCACCTGTGAGATCCGCATGAGCACCTCGCACTCTACTGGGTTCGCCATCCTCGTTGCGCTGCTGTGGGCCTTCGACGCCTCTGGAGGGGATTCGGGTCCACCCAGCCCTCCGGGAATCAGGTACCTCGCGCTCGGAGACAGCTTCACCATCGGCACCGGCAGCTCGCCGGATCTCGCCTTTCCGTCCCAACTGAAGCGGCTGCTCTTGAAGAAGGGTGTCGACGTGCGGCTCGAGAACGTCGCGGTCAACGGCTACTCGACCAATGAAGTGATCGCGCGTGAGCTCGAAGCACTCGGCCGCTTCAAACCAGACACCGTGACGCTCGCGATCGGAGCGAACGACATCGTGCGCGGCGACAACGAGACCAGGTACCGCGAGAACTTGAAGGTGATCTTCAAGGCGATCGCGAAGGCCGGAGTGAAGCGCGTCTTCGTGCTCCCGCAACCCGATTGGTCCCAGTCACCCATCGCCGCAGGCTTCGGAGATCCTCAGGAGCTGCGCTCACGCATCGAGGCGTACAACGCGATCCTCTCTGACGAAGCGAGGCAGGCCGGAGCGACCTACGTCGATCTCTTCCCGCAATTCGTCGAGCAGGCGAAGCAGGGGCTGATCGCACCCGATGGTCTCCACCCGTCACCCAAGGCCTACGCCTTCTGGGCGGAGTCGCTCGCGGGGAGCTTTCTGGCAAAGTAGCCCACGTGCCTGAGTACCCAGATCTGGAGCTGTACCTTTCGTCACTCCAGCCGCGCGTGATGGGCCAGCCGCTCGAGCGCGTTCGTCTGGGCAGCCCCTTCGTCCTCCGCAGCGTCGAGCCGCCGTTGAGCGGCACCTTCGGTCGCAAAGTCGTGGGACTGCGGAGACTCGGCAAGCGCCTCATCTTCGAGCTCGAAGGAGAGCTCTTCATCGTGGTGCACCTGATGGTCGCGGGGCGCTTTCAGTGGAAGCCCGCGGGTACGAAGATCCCGGGCAGGGCAGGGCTCGCTGCGTTCGATTTTCCCACCGGCACGCTGCTCCTCACCGAGGTCTCCACCAAGAAGCGCGCGTCGATTCACGTGGCAGCGGGAGAGGCTGCCTTGCGCTCCTTCGATCGCGGGGGACTCGATCCGATGAAGGCGCACCTCGACGACTTCGCCACGCGCGTGCGCCTCGAGAATCACACCCTCAAACGCACCCTCACCGATCCACGCCTCTTCGCCGGAGTGGGCAACGCGTACTCCGACGAGATCCTCCATCGCGCGAAGCTCTCGCCCGTGAAGCAGACCAAGACGCTCACGGGAGAGGAGATCTCCCGCCTCTACGAATCGACCCGCACCGTGCTCGCCGAATGGCTCGAGCGTCTCAAGACAGAAACCGGCGACGACTGGCCCGAGAAGGTCACCGCGTTCCGCCCCGAGATGGCCGTGCATGGAAAGCACAAGCAGCCCTGTCCCGTGTGTGGCTCTCCGGTGCAGCGCATCGTCCACGCCGACAACGAAACGAACTACTGCGCGAAGTGCCAAACCGGGGGCAAGTTGCTCGCCGATCGATCGCTCTCGCGTTTGCTCAAAGAAGACTGGCCGGCGACCCTCGAGGAGCTGGAGGAATATGTGGCCTCACGGGGGACCACACAGTAGACCGCCCAAAGAAACCATGGACTTGCGCATCTCCCTGATTCTGGCGCTGACACTCGCTTCCACGGTGGCGTCCGCAGAGAAAACCCTCTGGCTCGTTCGCCCGCTGTACCCGGGGCAAGAGGCGTTGGTCGAACGCACCGAGAAGGCGCTCGACAAGCTGATGCCGGGCGATTCGCGGAAGGACTCGGTCATCGGCAAGGCCGAGCTCGCGCTCGCGCTCAAGGCGCAGGTGGTGACCGATCTGCCGTGCTTCTCGGCTGAGAATCGCTGCGCTGATCCAATCGATCCCTTCGTCTCCAACCTCGGCTTCGAGCGCATCGTGCTCATCCAGGGAGGACAGGACGAGGCGGGCTTCAAGTACCGCGTAGTCTCGTACGATCCGAAGACCGGAAGGATGAACCCGGCCACCTCCACCAACGTGAGTTTGGAGAAGGCCCTCCTCGGCGCACTCGCGAAGGTCGTCGCTGCCGCGTCCACGCTCGACGTGAAGAGCAATCCGTCGGGCGCCACGGTCTTCATCGACGACGTGAAGATCGGCGTCACGCCGCTCAACACCCAGGTGCTCCCTGGCGAGCGCGTGGTGAGGCTCGACCTCAAGCTGCATCAGCCGGTCGAAGAGACGATCGTGATTCCCATTCGCGGCACTGCGGCGATCGAGAAGACGCTCGAGAAGGTCGCCGCGCGCATCATGATCAACGCGTCTCCCGCGGGCACCGAGATCTCCATCGACGGCACCGTGGTCGGTAAGGACAAGGTCGATCGCGGCATCAGCCCCGGCGATCACGTGGTGCGCCTCGTCGCGGAGAACCACAAGGCGTTCGAGCAGACGATCTCGGTGAAGCCTGATCAGCAGTTCAGCCTCGACAAGACCCTCGAGCCGCTGCCCGGCGCGGTGGTGAAGCCCGACGAGAAGAAGATCGCGGTGATCATCAAGGGCGATCAGCAGCCGCCGCCCGTCGTCACGCCGCCTCCTCCTCCGAAGCCCGTCACCATCGAGGACTCGATCTACGAGCGGCGCTCGTACTTCCACGTCAACTTCGAGATGGCGAACCTCAACGGCAGCCGCCTCGTGGCGCGCCGCTTCGATGACCAGGGCTTCGGCCGCACCACCAGCTTCTTCACCCCGAGCCGCACCTTGATCGGCGCCTCGGCGGAGTTCGGCACCTTCGGCAAGTACTTCGGCCTCACGGTGTTCGGGATCACCTGGCTCACCAACGTCGACAACTGGGGCCTCAACGTCGGCTACGCGCCGGGCGGGCCGTGCGAGGCGTCGCTGGGCATGTGCCTCCCGCCGCAGATTCAGCCGGTGAAGGTGAACCTCGCGGTGGTGCGCGCGCTCCAGCCGCAGTTCCGCATCGTGTTCTGGCGCTTCCAGCTGGGCCTGCAGCTCGGCCTCGAGTTCCGCACCGGCCAGGTGATCGGCCCTGACGCCGGCACCGGGACCACCAGCTACAAGGACGGCTTCGCGGTGCTCGACCTCCTGCTCGCCGGCCGCCTGAACGTGCGCTTCTTCGTGGCGGATGGCTTCTTCATCAACCTGCAGGCCAACTACGCGCAGTACCTCATCGGCTCTGACGCGACTGACGACACGGGCACGATCTTCCGCTCGCCCTCGAGCTTCGGCTTCAACGGAGGCCTCGGTTATGCGTTCTGAATTCCGCGGCCTCGTGCTGCTCCTCGTCGCCTCCACGGCCTTCGCCGACGGCGCCCTCGTGGGCTCGGGCGTGGGCAACGCCGACACCTTCGTCTCCGAGGGCACGAAGCTCTTCAACAAGAAGCAGTACGCGAAGGCCGCCGACCAGTTCCTCAAGGCGACCCGCGCGAACCCTTCGATCACCAACACGTACGCGCAGCTCGCGCGTGCGCAGCTGCTCGCGAAAGATCTCCAGCGCGCCTGCTACGCGTACCGCGTCTATTTGAAGTCGGTTCCCGACACCCCCGATCGCAAGAAGGCCGCGGCGGAGAGCGATCAGTGCGAGCGCCAGCTGAAGGGCGCGAAGAAGCTGCCCGAGGATCCGACGAAGGGCTTCGTCGATCAGCGCGCTGCGTTCTTCACCTCCCTCGACGCCCAGCAGCTGCTGGGTCCGGGGTCTGCTTCGGAGACGCTCCGCACCCTGGTGAAGGACGGCTTCCTCGGCCCCGAGCTGGGGGAGATGGCCAACAAGCTTGGCGTCGCCGCCACCGTGGAAGCGGAGAGCGTGCACAAGAAGGCCCTCGCCGGCGAGAAGCTCACCCCCGAGGTGCTGCGTTCCGCCCGTCCGCTCTACCAGGTGGCGCAGGAGGTCGGCACCGCGTCCGCTGACTCGCGTGGTCGCATGGCGTTCCTCGATGGACTCGCCGAGCTCAACGAGAAGTCGTGGAAGAACGCGGAAAAGCACTTCGCCGAGGCGGCCAAGAGCGATCCCGCCAACAAGGAGTACGCCTTCTTCAAGGCCCTCGCCCTCGTTCAGGCAGGCGAGCGTCTCGCCGCCCTCCGGGTGCTCGAGGCCGATCTGAAGGACGATCCTCGGACGGCGGTGTTGCGTGCCGCGCTCGCGCTGGGCGATTCTCCGCTGGCCGGCGCCAACGAGCTCGAGAAGCTCCTGTTCTCCACCCGCTATCCGCCGGAGAAGTGACTAGAGACCTTCGTGGCCGTGTTCATTTGTCAGGGTTGTGGGGCTGAGCACTCGAGCTGGGGTGGCAAGTGCCCCCAGTGCGGCACCTCCGAGACCATCCGACTCGCGCCCGCCACCGATCGCATGGTCGATCGCGTGGTGAAGGGGAAGTTCAAGATCGTGCGCAAGCTGGGGCAGGGCGGCATGGGCGCCGTCTACCTCGCTGAGCAGCTCGGCATCGGTCACCGGGTCGCGCTCAAGTTCCTCAAGTCGGAGTTCTCCTCCGACGCCGAAATTGCCCGCCGCTTCTTGAACGAGGCGAAGTCCTATGCGCGCGTGGCGCACCCGAACGCGGTGGCGCTGCACGACTTCGGGCAAGACGAAGAGGGCAACCTCTTCATCGCCATGGAGTACTGCGAAGGCGTCGACCTCAAGAAGGTGATCGCCGAGCAGGGCCGCCTGCCGATGATCGAGGCGATCGAGATCGTCCTCCAGGTCGCCGACGTGCTCGCCAACGCGCACGAGAAGGGCGTCATTCACCGCGATCTCAAGCCCGAGAACGTGATGATCCGCCGCGGCATCCGCGGAGTGCACGCCAAGGTGCTCGACTTCGGCATCGCGCGCTTGATGGACGCGGGCACCAAGCTCACCGTCGCGGGAGCGATCGCCGGCACGCCCCGGTACATGTCGCCCGAGCAGGTCGAGGGCAAAGAGGTCGACGCGCGCGCCGACGTCTATTCGCTGGGCATCGTGCTCTTCGAGTCGCTCACCGGGCGGCAGCCGTTCGACGGCACCACGATCTCGGAGATCCTCCGCAAGCAGGTGGCGGAGCCGCTGCCTTCGCTGGTCACCTTCGCGCCCGATCTCGACTACCCCGATCTCGAGCTCGTGCTGCAGCGCGCGTGCAGCAAGGAAATCGCTGGGCGCTGGCCCGACATGGTGTCGTTCGCGAGCGCGCTCTCGCAGGCGATCCCCACGCAGGCGCACCTCGCGCTCCCTCCGCTTCAGCGCACCAATACGGGCGTGCGCATCACCGCCACTCCGCTGCCCGCGGCGAACCTCTCTGGCGTCGCGGTGCCGGGAGCGATGACGGAGGACGGGTCGACCGATCGCACCCTGGTGAAGACCGGTGAGCTTTCGGCGGTCGAGCGGAAGCCGATTCCCCTGGTGCAGGCGAAGCCGAAGTCGATCGGAGAGATCCAACTCGACGGCCGGCCGGGAGTCGCGACGCAGCTCGGCGACGCCTCGCTGCCGCCGGTCGCGCCGAAGTCGAAGGCGCCCATGTTCGCGCTCGCCGGAGTGGCGCTGATCGCGCTCGCCGTCGGCGGCTACTTCGCCACGCGGCCCGACGCTCAGCCGGTGGTGAAGAATGATCCCGTGCAGCAGCCGGTGAAGAACGATCCGGTCGCCGTGAATGATCCGCCGAAGGTCGACGCCGCGGCCGAGGCGATGAAGCTGCTGCGTGAGCAGGAAGCGCGCACGAAGGAAGAGAACGCGCGCACCAGCCTGGGCAAGGGCAAGACCGAGTTCGAGGTCGCCAAGCTCGACGAGGCCGAGACGTACCTGAAGTCCGTCGCTGAAGACTCGCAGGCCGCGGTCGAGGCGAAGGTGCTGCTCGCGAAGATCGAGGTCATCCGCGAGAAGTTGAAGGTGGCGTCCGCGCTGCGCTCGAAGGGGCAGTGCGATCAGGCGCTGCCGCTCTTCAAAGCCGTGCTCGAGATGAACCCTCGCGTGAAGGACGCGCTCGACGGTTCCGCGGCCTGCCGCACCAGCATCGTCAACCCCACGATGGAGTGAGCGCCATCAGATGAACGCGCATCTCGACCTCGACTCTTTTCTCCCTCTCCCTTCGGGAGAGGGTCGGGGTGAGGGCAGAGATCCTGGGCTCAGCCCATGACCGTGCGCACGCTCGCTCTCGAGTCGCGCACGCAGCCAGGTCGCCAAACCTCGCGGTTCGCGACCTTCTTCGTGGGGGCGGGGCCGGGCCGGCGCCCCGCCCGCCCCCCCCCCGGGGGCCACCCCCACCGACCCCGACGGGGGGGGGGGGGGGGGGGGCCC
>CBIHPJ010000120.1:0-15730 GCA_966211295.1 uncultured Myxococcales bacterium
TCGTCGCGGTACTCGGTGATCGTCGCCACGCCCGCCGCGTCGAACACGCTCTGCGGACCCTGGCGCTTGCCGTTCACCCAGTTCTCCGAGCGAACGATCTTACCGTTGGCGAACTCCACGCGACGGCCGTGGTAGTTGCCTGCGAGGAACTCGGTTTCACCGACCTTGTTGCCCGCCTCGTCGAAGAACGTCCACGTGCCGCTGCGGAAGCCCTCTTCAGACTGGCCCACCGCCTCGACCTTGCCGTTCCCGTAGAGCGAGATCATCGGTCCGTGGAACAGCCGCAGACCGGTGGTCGCGAACTTCATGCAGCCCACCGCTCCCAGGTTGGTGTTCACGCCACCGACCTGCTTGGTGCCAGCGGGGCACGCCAGCTGGTGCCCCACCTTGATGACGGGGGCCCTCTCCAGCGACACCGTCGGTGCCGGAGCCTGAGCAAACGCCACCGCACCCACCACGAACTGCGCCATCAGCATCTTTCGAATCATGTGTTTGATCTCCATTTCGTTTGAAAGCAACGAACGACGTTTCGAACGCCGTCCGTTCGCCGATGTTCAAATCACCGCGTGAGCGTGGTGCAGAAACCGTTGCCGTTGGTGAAGCCGACGCCGATCCCCAGCGACGACGTGTTGGCCGAGCACAGGGTGAACTTCGCCCCGATCACCGTGTTGCCGTAGAGGGTGTAGTTGCTCTGGCGGAGAAGCATGAGGGGGATGTCAACCGCCGTGCCGGTGCTCGTGTAATAGAAGAAGCCAGGCAGGTTCGACTTCATCGCCGGGAAGGTCATGCCCGGGCCCGCGTAGGCGTACACGGTCGTGGTGAAGGCGTTGTCCTGCGTGCAGTCCGCCGCCACGTCAGCCTCGTCGACGACGTTGAAGATCACCGGGCCCGTCGAGGCGCTGGTCCAGCCGTTGTGGTTGGTGCCACCCTGGCCGCTGGTCACGTTCGAGCAGGTGCCCTTGTCGATCGCCTCGCAGCTCATGCTCTGCGTGCAGGCGCTGCCGTAGCCGCAGGTGTCCGGCTGGGGGTTGGTGGCGTTGCAGGTCACGCCGGCATCGACGCCCGCGTCAACACCCGCATCCGTCCCGCCGTCCGTGTTTCCGCCCGCGCCGCAGTTGCCGGTGGCGGTGTCGCAGGTGAAGCCCGAGGGGCAGCTCGCGTTCGAGGTGCACTTCGCCGAGCACTGCTGCGAAGCCGAGTTGCAGATGAAGCCGGTGTTGCTGGCCGCGCAGAGCTCGTTGGTGCTGCAGGTACAGAAGCTCACGGCCGAGTTCTGGATCTTCGCGCACGTCTTCTGGTCCGACGAGCAGTCCGAAGCGCCGCTACACGTGGCGACACACGTCTTGAGCACCGGGTGACATCCCTTGCCCATGCCGCAGGCAGCGTCGGTGGTGCAGGTGGTGGGCTGCATGGGATCAGGCGTGCCGCAGCTCGCGGCAAAGAAAGCGACGCCAAAGCTCCCTGCGGCAGCCAGCCACAGTCCTCGATTGTTCATGGTCATGCTGGTGAACCCTCTCTGTTGGTGTGAATGATCAAGCCCGAACAAGCGCCCGGACCTTAGCTATCGATCGACTCAAGTCAATCGACGTGGCTGGGGTCCCTACGCAAGCTCAGGGCCACACTTCACCAACGGTTGTTAGGGGTTGCGAGGGTGGCGCACTCATGCGCAGCACCCGTCGCGACACCCACGCCCGGGTCGGGAAGACCCGGTGAGGCAGATCAGAACTTGAACGGGAACGTGATCGGCTCGCCCTGTTTCTTGTGCTTCGGGAAGGTCATTCCCTTGATGAGCTGACCGACGCAGTTCGCCATCACGGTGCCCTTGAACTCGTCAGACGCGACCGAGACGCCCGAGGTCTTGCCGCTGGTCTGAATCGTCCACTTCATGAGGAGCTTGCCGGACAGGCTCGGATCCTTCGCCTTCTGCTGCTGCACGCAGGCACCGAGCGCGGCCTTGTTGGCGAGCACCACCTCGAGGACGTCCGAATTGCTGAGCGACTCCTTCACGTCGCCACCAGAGCCGCCAGGGGCGGGCGGAATGTAGCCGCCGGTCTTCTTCGGCTCAGTGGCCTTCGGCTCTTCCTTGGCCGTCTTCTTGGGATCGCTGCCGCCGAACGCCCTGTCGAAGTCGTCGCCGCCCTCGTCGGCCTTGCTGCTGCCCTTGCTCGGGGGCGGAGTCGGATCCGGATCGGCCTTCGCGGAGGTGTTGCCGCCGCTCTTCGGACGCGAACCACCGGTGTTGCCACCGCTCTTCGGCGCCACGGGCGCGACCGGAGTCGGCGGCGTCACTGCGGCGACGGCCGTCGGGTTCTGATTCGCCGGCGGGTTCGTCGGAGCAGCGACGTTGGGGTTCGCCGGATTCGCCGGAGGATTCGCCGTCGGAGTCCCGGCCGCGGCGTTCGGGTTCGCCGGTGGATTCGTCGGATTCGGATTCGGATTCGCGACCGCGACCTGCGGATTCGGATTGGGGTTCGCAGGCGGAGGATTCGCGGGCGGAGGGTTGTTCACCGCGACGGGGGGCTGCTGGACCACGGGCTGCTGCGTGATCACGACCGGAGGCGGGCGCGTCGCGAGCCAGACGATCAATCCGATGAGGATCAGCAGCATCACGCCACCACCAGCCGCGACCCCGATCATCAGGTTGCGGTTGTTCGGCGGCCGATACTGCGTCATCGCCGGAGCGCTGTACGTCGCACCCGGATTCTGCAGGTACGGGTTGGGCGGCGGAGGCGCCGGGCGAGCAGGACGCTCAGGCGCGCGCTCCTCGATGGGCATCGGCAACACGGTCGCGCCGTTCGTCGACTTCTCTTCGCTCGCGGGCAGATCGAGCAGACCACCCGACTCCACTGCGACGGGCGGAGGCGGCGCCTTCGGAGGCGGCTTGGCCTGCGCCTCGAGCTCGTCCTTCAGCAGCGAGCCGAGCGAGCTGGCAGCCGAGGGCTTCCAGCTGTTGGTCTCCTCGGGGCCCAGACCACCGGCCGACATCGGCACCTGCATCTGCGATTGAACGGTCTGCACCATGCCGCCCGCGCTGAACGCGGACTGCACCGGCACGTTCATCACCGCGGGAGCGCTCTGCGTGATGTTCGCGGCGGGCGCGATCACGATCGGCTTCGGCGGCTTGGGCGCCAGCACCGAGGTGAGCATCTTCACGTCGCTCACCGGAATCCAATCGTCGTAGCCCGCGCGCCAGCAGAGCGAGTCGGGGCTGATCTCACCCCGGTCCCAGTGCTCCTTCACCTTCTCGAGCGTGAGCGGGCCGGTCTGCTTCTCGTTGATCGCGACGTACCAATCGGTCTGCGGAATCTCTTCGTCCTTCGGCTCGGCGGGCGCCTTCTCCTTGCCGTTCGATTCTTCGGCGAGCTTGCGCACCGTGTCGGCGTCGATCACGCGCGTGCTCTGACGATCGTCCGGAGAGCCATCGTCGGACGGCTTGTGAGCCGAGTGATTGCCGGTGCCGGTCTTGAGCACCTGATCGAACACCGCGCCGATCTCGTCTTCATCGGCTCCGAAGAAGCTGTCCTTCGGTCCACCGTCGCCGTTCGCGCCAGGGAGCGTGGGTGAAGAAGTCGAAGCGCCCGGGTTCGTCATGTCGTCTCCTGCCGCAGCGGGTTCTTCGTTCGACAGCGTGGCGTCAGCGGCGGCGAGCGGCGTCTGCATCACCTGCGTCGCGAGCGCGTCGTCAGGATCGTTCGACATCGCGACCGGACCGCCACCCTTCGCGGCATCGGCTCGCTTCACCAGGATGACGTAGCCGCACTTGCGGCAGCGGACCTTGACCCCCTTGGGTCCGACCTTCTCGTCATTGATCATGTACTGCGCGCGGCAGCTCTCACAGACGAAGCGCATGTTTTTCCCGGGCGAAAATGCGTGTAACCGATTGAAAAGTTTAGGTTTGGCGCGCTGAACGGTCAAGACAACGGACGCCAGATGGGGGGCGGGAGTTCCGTCCTCCAAGGCGCGTGCCAGAAACCCTCAACGATCCTTGCTACTTATGTACGCGATCCGTCTCGCGGCGCCGCAAGCGGTGCCGAGGCTCCGCGTCTCCTTGGGTAGGCTGGCTACTTGCGCAGCTGTACCTCGACGTTGATGCCAACCGCAACGCGCAGAGCGTGCAGGTCATCACCCAGCGCGAAGACGAGCAGGTCGCGAATCTTCGATCGCGGCTGCACCCGGAAGTTCGGCCCCGTCTCGGCCATCACCATGCGCTTCACCGGCTCGATTTCACCGGCGACGAAGGCGCCCGCGCGAGTCGCCGAGAGCTCAGCGCCCTCGAGGAAGTTTCGCAGATCGTTCGGAGTCGCGATCTTCACGTACTCCCTGGTGACACGAGCCAGCGCATCGCGCGCCTGCGGCGTGAGGTGCTTCTCGAGCAGCTTGCGCTCGGTGTCGATGGCGCGGAGATCCGCGGTGAAGCGGAAACGATCGACGCTCAAGCTGATCGCCGCCTGCATCACCGCCTCCAGCCGCTCCGCTGAGAGACGCTGCGTGAGCGCGAGCTCCGGGCGCAGCATCGTCATGGTGCGGCCGAGCAGGTAATAGACCTCGCGCTGACCAGTCTCGCTGAAGAACTTCCCTCCGAAGCGGAGCGCGACGGGATCGGTGTGGCAGATCTCGACGCCCACCATCGGATCAGGCGCGGGCTCGGTGGTGCGCTTGGCCATGCGCTCGCGCGTGGTGACGAGGAAGGGAGAGAACACCGCCACCTGGTCCATGCCGAGAATGCGCGACACGTACCGGTAGTGGTGAATCTGGTACTCCTGCGCGCTCGCCACGTCGATGAAGTGCTTCTTGGGCACGATGCCGTAGCGCGTGAAGTCTTCCTTGTAGAGCGTGCCGGCCTGCTCGAAGAGGATCGCGAAGAGATCCGCGAGCGGCGTGCGCACCTTCGGGTGGAAGAGGTGTTCGGTCCACAGACGATCGGTGAGCTGACGCTGCGCGACCTCGCGCTTCTTCGCGTACGGAGTGAGCTTGGTGAGGATCTCCTTCTCACCCGGGCCCGGCTCTCCGATCAGCCCCGCCATCACCTGCGCTGCGATCCACGCGGAGTCGTAGTCCTTCCGCTTCGCCGCGAGCTCGGCGAGCGCTGAAGCGACCTTGCCCGGGTTGGTGGTGGAAGGCAGCGCGCGACGCCACGCATCCACCGCCTCCTGCTCGTAGCCCTGCTGGCCCTGAGCGAGTCCGGCGTAGAGCTCCTGGATCTCGACGTTCTCCGGCATGCCGGAAGCGACGACCTTGTAGACCTGCACGGCTGCTTCGGGAGCCTTGAGCGCGTTCAAGTAGAGATCGCCGAGCGCCTTCCACAGCCCCATGCGCACCTGGTGCGTCTCGGGCGTCTTCGGAATGCGTCCGATCATGCGCTTGTAGTTCTCGTCGAGGATCTGCCACTTCTTCGCCTTGCCGAGCAGCTTCTCGACCGCGCCGAACGCGTCGAGGAACTTCCAGTCGAGATCGAGCGCCGAGTTGAAGCACTTCACCGCGGTCTCGAGCTCACCGAGCTCATCGCGGTTGATCTCACCGAGCGCGAACCACACCCGCTTGGCGCGCTGCGCGTCTTGCTGCAGCGCGGGCACGGCGAGCATCTTCTCGAGCATCTCGCCCGCCTTCGCGCCCTGCTTCGTCTCGCGGTACAGCACGTAGAGCGCGTCCATCACGTCGAGCGCGTCCTGACGAATGCGGTGCGAGGCGAGGTACGCGTCGATCGCGATGTACGGATCAGCCAGCTTGTCGCGAGCGAGCGCACCGAGGGCGACGCCGGCCTCGAACTTGGCCTCGCCGTCGAGCGTCTCCACCAGCTTCTGGCGGAAGGTGACCGCCCGATCGAACTGCGAGCCCTGCTCCATCAAGCCGACCATCGAGCGCAACGACGGCTCGTGGCTGGGGTCGATGGCGAGCGCCTTTTCGAAGTGATTCTGCGCGCGGTCGAACTGGCGCAGGTTCATGTGGAGATCGCCGAGCGTCCAATAGATCTCCGCGACCTCGAGGTCGGTGAGATCGCCGCGGTGGTGCACCAGGATCGACTGGTACACGCGCTGCGCTTCTTCGAGCCGCTTGGCGTGCACGAGCAGGTTGCCGTAGCCCTCGAGCACCGGGAGATACGTGGCGTCCAGCTGGTACGCGCGCTCGTAGGCGGTGAGCGCCTTCTCGCGCTTGCCGTTCTTCTCGCTCACGTAGCCGAGGCGGTACTGGCGACGGCACAGCTCGCGCTGGAGCTCGGTGTCATCGGGCTGCACCTGGTAGTGCTGGGCGAGACGCAAGGTGACGATGTCGAGCATCTGCTCGCAGCGCTCGTACTTCTCGCCGGCGAGGTAGATGTCGGCGAGCGGCTGCGCGGCCTCGATGGAGTCGCCCTTCAGTTTGAGCGCCTCTTCGTAATAGCCCGTGGCCTGATCGCGATCTTCCTTGCTCTCGTAGTACTGGCCGACCGCGACGAAGGCCTTCGAGCGCGCTTCCGGCTCTTCGGTCTGCCGCGCCTCTTCGATGAGCGCCTTCTCGTAGCTGCCGAAGTCGCGCTCGAGCTCGTAGATGCCCTTGAGCGCGCGGATCGCCGGCAGATACGCCGCGTCGATGCGCAGCGCCTCGAGGTAGCAGCGCTTGGCGCTGCCGGCGTCGATCAACATGTCTTCGTTGATCTTGCCCATGCGGTACCAGAGCTCGACGGCTTCTGGCGTCTGCCCGAGGACCTGCGCCTCGCGCTCCAACATGTCGAGCGCGAAGGGCCAGTTACCGGAGCGCTCGTACAACATGCCGAGCGCGTGCATCGCGGGACGGCAGCGCGCGTCGAGCTCGATCGCCTGGTGGTACGCGGTGACCGCGCGGTCCACGGCCTTGAGCTGCTGGTGGAAGATGTCGCCCATCTCCACGCACAGCTCGGCCTTCTCAGCCGGGTTGGTGAGCAGCTGAATGTGGCGATCGACGACGCCGATGAGCTCGTCCCAACGCCCTTGAGACTTGCGCAGGCGCTCGAGCGTCTTGATGGCCTGAATGTTCTGCGGGTCGACCTGGAGCGCGGCCTCGATGCACGCGTCGGCGTGCTGGAGGTTCTGGTACCGCTCTTCCCAGATCGCCGCGGAGCGGAAGAGGATCTTCACGCGCTCGCGGTAGTCGGAGGTGAGCTCGATCTGCCGCTCGTACACCGCGAGCAGCTCGGCCGGACGATCGAGCTTGCTGTACAGCTGCTCGAGTGAAGCGAGCGCCTGCGGGTTCGCGGGATCGAACTCGAGCGCCTGCCGGTAGCCTTCCACCGCGGCCTCGTCGTCCTGCAGATCGCGCTCGTAGACCTGCGCGACTTCCACCTGGAGGCGCGCCCGATCTTCAGGCGTAGGCGCGATGTCGCGCATGCGCATCAGGGTGCTGGCCACCGCGGGGTGGTTGCTCTGACGCTTCTGCAGCGCGACCAGCACGCCGAGGGTGTCGAGATCGGGCTCGAGCTCGAGCGCGCGCACCAGCGCGTTCTCGGCGTCCTCGGCGTTGCCCATCTGCTCGTCGTAGACGCGGGCGATCTCGCGGAGGATCTCCTTGCGCCGCTCGATGCTGCCGGCGGCCTCGAGCTTCTGCTCGAGCGAGACCACGTACTCCTTGTTCTGGCCGCGGCGGGCGAACATCGCCCCGAGGCGCTCGAGCGCAGTCTCGTTCGTCGGGTCGAACTCGAGGATCTTGCGCAGCGACCCTTCGGCCGACGAGGGATCGTCGAGCTTGGTGTCCTGCACCTTCGACAGCGTGAGGTAGAGCCGCTCGGCGAGCGGGCCACGCGGCACCGTCTCGGCGATCTCCTCGTACACCGCCGCCAGCTCGTCGTAGCTGCCGGTCTCTTCGGCGAGCCGTTCGACTTGCTCGCGGACTTCGTCGTTCGACGGGTTCAGCTGCAGGGCGCGGCAGTACTGCAGGAAGGCCACCTGCTTGGCGCCGAGCTTCGACTCCTGCACGCGCGCGAGCTCGCGCAGCGCCGCGACCTTCTCGTCTTCGGTGGTGAAGTTCGGGAGGTAGCGGTCCATCGCCTGGGCGTAGCCGCGCCAGTCGTTGAGCTTGGTGAAGAGCTCGAGGGCCTGATCGTACGCCTGACGATTCGAGGGCTCGATCTCGAGCACGCGCTCGAGCGCCTGGCCTGCCATCTCGAGCTTGTTCGCCGGCCCGCGCCAGATCTCCGCGACCTGGAACATGGTGGCCGCGGCCGCCTCGCGCTCCTCGAGTTGCAGCTGCACGGCGACCTTCTGCTCGAGCGTGCGCACCGCGTCGGGCCAGGCCTTCAACTTCAGGAACACCGCGTGGAGCCGCTCGAGATCGGGGATCTGGTGCGGTTCCACTTCGAGCGCTCTGCGGGCCGCGTCGAGCGACTCTTCGCGCCGCGCGGTCTCGCCGATGATCTCGGCGAGCCGAATGCGGATCTGCTTCACGCCCGTCGCGTCTTCCTGCAGCGGGATCAGGCGGCGCAGCACGATCACCAGATCTTCGCGCTTGTTGAGCGAGTCGAAGATGTCGCGCAGCGCCTCGAGGGCGCCGCGGTGACGAGCGTCACGCTCGAGGGCCGCCTTGAAGAACGGCACGGCCTCTTCGGCGCGGTTGAGCTGCTGGTAGAGCACCCTGCCCAACCGCTCGTTGAGCCGCACCAGTTCGCGCGGGTCGACGGTGAACTGCAGCTTCCACTGGAGCAGCTCGCGCAGCTCTTCGGCCTTCTGCGCGCGCTCGAGCAGCTTGCTGAGCGCGTCGAACGCCTGCTCGTTGCGCGGGTTCTTCTCGAGGAGCTCGCGGTAGAGCTTGATCGAGTGATCGACGTTGCCCTGCCCCTCGGCAGAGGTGACGGCCATCTTTCCGAGCAGGCGCTCCTTCTCAGCGCCCTGCACCAGCTCGCGCTGGGCCTCGAGCACCCGGTACAGCTTGTCGTTGCTCTTCGCCTGCTCGTAGAGAATCTCGAGCGAGCGCAGCGACGGGAGGTGCTTGGGATCTGCCTCGAGCACCTTCTCGAACGCACCGGCGGCGCGGTCGGGGTTGTCGAGCGACTCCATCGCGATCTGACCGAGGCGGAAGTAGAGACCCACCTTGTCGACGGGCTCACTGGCGGCAGCGGCCTGGGCTTCGATCACCTCGGCCTGTTGTTCGGGGAACTCGAGCTCGCCATAAAGACGATCGAGCGCGGGCAACGCCTTCGCCGCGCTCTCGGGATCCGCGGCGCGCGCCTTCTCGTAGAAGACGACGGCCTGCTCCTTCTCGTCGAGGCGCTGCTCCGAGAGCTGCGCGATCGTCATGCACACTTCGACGACGTCGGGCGGCTCGGCGATGCGCGGGAGCTCGGCCTGGAGCGCGCTCACCAGCTCGTCGAACGACGAAGCGGCGGCGCCGGCCGCGTAGAGGCTCTTGCGAATGGCGGCGTCGTTCGGGTCTTCCTTGAACGCGCGGTAGAACGCCAGGTACGCGAGCTCGGGCTCGGCCTGGGCGGTGCGCAGGTTCGCGAGCTCAGAGAGCAGCGTCTTGCGCTCGACCACGTCGGGGGACACGCCCACGCGGGCCTCGATCAGGCGCGAGAGCGAGTCCATGTCGCTCGACGCGCGGTAGGCACCAGCGAGGATCTCGAAGGCCTGCTGGTTCTGCGGCTCCTTCTGCACCAACGCGTCCATGCGCTGGAGCGCGCCTTCGTGCTTCGCGTTCACCGCCAGCAGCTCGCGGTACAGATCGAGCGCGCCCTGCTTGTCGAGCAGCTTCGTCTCGCGCACCACGGCGAGCTTGAAGCTGATCGCGGGCTGCTCTTCCGGAGACACCAGGCGCAGGCGCTTGCTGAGCACGTCAGCGAGCTCGGGCCAGCGCGACTGCGCCTCGGTCAGCTTCTCCATGCGCGCGAGCGCAGGCACGTCTTCAGGCTGCAGCTCGAGCAGGCGGCGGAAGGTGCCGATCGCGGTGTTCGCGTCCTTGAGGGTCTCTTCCTGCAGGGTGCCGATCTGGAAGAGCAGCGCGGCGCGGCGGCCCGTGTCTTCTTCGATGGTGAGCTGGCGCTTGAGCACCTCGAGCAGCTCGTTCACCCGGCCCTGGCGCGAGAAGAGCTGACCCATCTGCTGCATCGCTTCTTGATCGGTGGGCACGAGCTCCATCACTCGCTTCCACGACTCGATCGCCTCTTGCTCCTCGTCGGCCTGGGCCTGCAGGCGCGCGAGCGCGCGGTACAGGTTGGCGCGCGCGGTGTCGTTCGAGGCGCGGGGAGCGACCTCGCCGAGCAGCGACGCCATCTCGTCCTCGGCGTCGGCCTTCTTGTAGACGCTGAGCGTGAGCTCGAGGTTCTGGGGCTCGTCAGGCAGCTCGCGCAGCGCACGGGCCGCGGCCACGAAGGCCATCTCGGCGTTGTCGAGCTGGCCCGAGTAGACCTCGGACATCTTGCGGAGCAGCGTCGCCCGCTCGCCTGCCTGAGGCTCGGCGGCGACGCGCGCCTCGAGCATCTGGACCAACTTCAAGTGCTCGCCTTCGCCGGCGAAGACCGGCTCGAGCGTGCTCGCAGCTTCACCCTTCAATGGATTTTCAGAGCGCGCCATTTCTTCGAGAGCACCGACGGCACCTGCGTGAGCAGGCTTCCGGCGCAATACCTCCTGGAACGTCGTGAGCGCCCCGCGCGGGTCGCTGAGACGGGTGAGCTTCAATCGGCCGAGGCGTACAAGCAATTCGAGCGCCTGCTCTTCTTGCTGGCGGGCCTCCGCATGTTGGATCTCGCGGCCGAGCAGTACGGCGAGCTCGGGCCACGCTTCGGTCTCCGAGAGGATGCGCGCGAGCAGTCGCGTCGCGTTCGGATCCTCGGGCTTGCGCTCGAGCACCGCCTGGTAGCACTGCGCGGCGAGCGCCTTGTCGGAGAGCGTTTCCTCGGCGAGGTTGGCCAGCTCGAAGAGCAGGTTCACCTGCACGGTGACGTTGGTCTCGAGCCCGAGCTGCCGCCGCATCACGATCGACAGCTCGCGGAACTGCGACGTGCGCCGGAAGATTCGTCCCAGCTGCTCGAGGACGAACATGTCTTTCGGATTCCGCGCGAGGACTTCGTTCCAGGCGCGGGCGGCGAGATCGAAGCGTGAGAGGCGATCGCCGTAGACCACCGCGAGGCGGCGCCACAGCTCCCCGGCGAGCGGTTCCTGAATGCCGCGCTCGAGGGCGTCTTCGTAAGCAGCGGTGAGCTCTTCGAACGCGCCCAGATCGGCGGCGAGGCGCTCGAGCTCTTCGCGCACCTCGGCGTGATCGGGCTTCTCACCGAAGGCCTTGAGCCGCGCGGTGAGCGCGAGGTTCTTCTGGCCCACCGCCTCGCGCAGGTTCGCGATCTCGAGCAGCACCGGAATGCGCTGGTCGGGCTGCGCGGCGCCCAGGCGAATGTCGAGCACGTCGACGAGGCGGCGCAGGTCGTTGAGCTCGCGGAAGGCCCCCTCGAGCAAACGAGCGGCCTCGAGCTTCGCGCTCTCCACCGCGAGCAAACGTTCGAGCGCGGCGATGGCCTGCGGCTCGGTCTTCGAGAGCTGGAGCGCGGCGCTGAACGCACGCAGCGCCTCGGCGTGCTGGTCCTCCTTCTCGAGGAGGAGGCCGCGCTTCACCACGTGCTGCAGGCGATCGGCGTTGTCGGTGGCGGTCTCTGCCAGCTGCGAGAGCACGTCGGCCTGCTCGAGGTTGCGCCTGGTCTTGCCGAAGAGCCGCTCGAGGGTGATCAGCACGTCGCGCGAGCGATTGATCGCCAGCGCCGACTTCTGCGCCTCGATCGCCTGATCGTCGTCGCCCGCGGCCTCGAAGGCTTCGCCCGCCTTGAGCAACAGCTCGAAGCGCTCGGCCGGAGCGGACGCGAGCGACGCCTGCTTGGCGTAGATGTCCGAGAGGTTCTTCGCGTTCTTCGACTTCTCGTAGAGGCGCGAGAGGCTATCGAGCGCCTGGCGATCCTGCGGGGCGTGCTCGAGGAGCTGCTTCCACACCCGCGTGGCGTCTTCGGGCTCGGCGAGCTGCTCGCGGAGCTCGGCGGCGCGGCGCAGCAGAGGAATCAGCTGCTCGTCTCCTTCGCGGAGCTCCTCGACGGTGGACTCGTAGATCTCGGCGAGCTCGCCGAACGAGCCAGTGACGCGCGCGAGGCGCTCGAGCTCGGGCTGCACCGCGTCCCGATCGAGGCCGTCGGTGAACGCCTTGAGCGCGTTCATGAACGCGGCCTCGGGCTGGTTCAGATCGCGCTCGAGGATCGCGCGGATCTCGCCCGTGATGCGGGCGCGCTCGACCTGCGAGGTGGCGTGCCCGAAGCGCGCTTCGCGAATCGCGATGCGACGCTGATGATCTCCGGTGCGCGCGAGCACCGCGTCGAGGATCTCGGCGGCGGCAGAGCCGTCGGCATCGTTGCCGCGCGCCCAGCTCTCGAGCGCCTCACGGGTGCCCTCGTGCGTGGGGTCTTCGCTCAAGATCTGGCGGTACACCTCGAGGGCGCCGCGCGGGTCGTTGAGGCGATTCTGACGGAGCGCCGCCAGGCGGAACGCCAGCTCGCGCCCCTGGGGGCTCTGCCCTTCCTGGTTGCGGCGGAGCTCGAGGGCGAAGGCGAGCTCCTGCGGCTTGTCGAGATCGGCGTAGAGGCGATCGAGCGCGGTGGCCGCTTCGCGCGCGAGCACGTCACGCGCGGCGATCTGGCGCCAGTTCACCGCGGCACGATCGGGATCGTTGAGCTTCTGCTCCGAGAGCACGGCCGCTTCACGATCGAGCGCAGAGCGAGCCGCGGGGTCTGCCTCCATCAGGGCGAGGCGCTCGATCAGCGGCACCAGCTCCTGGTACTCCTCGCGGGCGCGGTGCAGACGCTGCAGGGCACGGAGCGCCTCGAGGTTCTTCGCGTCGAGCAACAGCACCGCGCGGAAGTGCTTCACCGCGTCTTCCTGCTTGTTCAGCTTCCTCTCGTAGACGTCGGCCACCTCGAGATGGAGCGAGATCGCGACCGACTCCGCGCCGGCCTCGATGATCTCCTCGAGCACCTCGGCGTAGCTGTCGAGCGCGTCGGCATCTTCGGCCGCGGCCCGAGCACCAGCGCGAATGTCGGCGTCGTCGCTCGCGATGCGCATCGCCGTGGCGAGCGAAGCGAACGCCTGCTCGGGCTGACGCAGGTGCACGGTGTGGAGCTCGGCCGCCTTCTTGAGCGCGGTGATGCGCTCGAGCGAGTCCTTCGCGGCCTCGGCGATCACGGCGAGCACCCCCACCTGCTTGCGGTGATCTTTCGCCGCGTCGTACGCGGGCAACAGCGCGCGCGCCGCGGCTTCGCGGTGCGTGGCGTCGGTGAGCAGGTTCTCGAGCGCGGCGAGCGCGTCTGCGTCAGACGGCTTCTGCTCGAGCACCTCGCCGTAGCGGCGAATGGCCTCGGCCTTGTCGCCGAGCGCGGTCTCGAGCAAGCGGGCGCGTTGCATCGAGAGCGCCTGCGCCTTGTCCTTCTCGCCCGCGGCCTCGAAGAGCGCGATCTGACGCGCTTGAACTTCGGCGAGCTCGCGGAGCTGACCACCCTGCTCGAAGAGCTGTCCCAGCCGCGGCAAGTGCTCCGCCTCGGGAGCGCCGGCCTTGATCGCCTCGGTGAGCGCGCTGGCGGCCTCGCGAGGACGATCGAGCTCGGAGTTCACCTGCGTGAGCTGGAGCCCGAGCGCGATCTTCTCTTCCGGCGTGGTGGCGAGTGAGAGGCGCTTCTTGAGCACCTGCTCACAGTCGGCCCAGCGCTTCGCCAGCAGGTACAGCTCGGAGAGGCGCAGGAGGAGCTCGGGCTGATCGGACTTCTCGAGGCCGCGCTTCAGAGTGGTGGCCGCCTCGTCGATCGCGCCCACTTCTTCGGCGAGATCCGAGGCCTCCAACAACAGCGACACCGAGAGGGCGGCGTCTTCCGACTTGATCGCGAGCTCGGTGAAGGTGCGCGAGAGCTCCTGCTCCGCCTTCAGCGCGCGCCCCAGGCGCAACGATTCCGCGCGGAACGCGGTGTCAGCGGGGTCGAGCGCGAGGCCGCGCAGCCGGAGATCGAACGCGGCGCGCTCGTCGATCAGGCGCTTCTCGGTGGTCTCCGCGAGCAGCGTGAGCAGGTTCTTCTGCTCGTCGCGATCCTGCACCGACGAGAGCTGCACCAGCAGCGACGCGACCTGGCGCTGGTAGTCGCCGGCCTGCGCGTACACCGGAGCGAGCGCGCGAGAGATGTCACCCTGGCGCACGCCCTGCGAAGCGAGGCGCTCCAGACCGCCGACGACCGCGGCGCTCGAGTTCCCCTCGTCGAGGAGGTTCAGGTACAGCTTCACCGCGTCTTCGCGGCGGTTGAGCCGCTCCGCGTAGAGCTGCGCGAGGCGGGCACGCCATTCCTGGCGCTCGGCGGGAGAGTCGGCGAGCGCCATCAGCCGCTCGGCGACGACCGCGACTTCTTCCCAGAGGCCCAGGTTCGCGGCAGCCGCGCCGAGCTTCTTGAGCGTGGGCACGCTGTCGGGATCGAGCTCGAGGATCTTTCGGTACACCGCCGCGGCCGACGCCGGATCGGCAGCGGAGGCTTCGAGCTTGCGCGCCTCGGCCTCCAGCTTCGAGCGGGGATCCTGCGGCTCTTCAGCGAGCGCCTTGCGCATCGCCGCGAGGGCCGCGGTGGCCTCCGCGTCGTCAGCGTGGCGCTTCTGCACCTCGAGCCAGGCTTCCTGCGCCTCAGCGGGACGGCCGAGTGCCTGGAGCACCTTCCCGAGCGTCCTCCACAGCGCGGCCTGCGCCTCGGGCGGAGCGACCTGCGCCGAGCGGCGGAGCGACAGGGCGAGCTGCGTCTGCGCGCCGGCCTTCTCGGCCGCCTCGACGAGCGAGGTGAGCAGCGTGGTCTTCGCGGGATCGAGCGGGAGCGCGAGGGAGAGCGCGTGGAACGCCTTCTTCGGCTCATTGCGATCTTCGCAGAGCAGCGCCACCAGCTCGCAGAGCGAGACGCGATCGGCGATCGGGCGCGGCGCGGAGGCAGCCAGCTCGAGAATCGGCCAGAGGCCGTCGAGGTTGCCGTCGTCCGCGTAGAGCCCCACCAGGCGGAACGCGACCTGCGCGTTGTTCGGGTCGGTGCGCATCGCGGCTTCGACGTGGCCGCGCGAGCTGTTGAGATCCTTGAGCAGCTTCTGCGTGAGGTCGGCGAGGTTGAGCCGCAGCGCGACCTGCGCGTGCTTGTCCTTCAAGGTGACGAGGTGGCGCTCGAGCACCGCCATGCCTTCGGCCACCTTGCCCACCGAGATCAGCCCTTCGCTGGCGAGCTCCGCGGCGTCAGGCCGCGCGGGATCGAGCTTGGAGGCCTCTTCGAAGGCGTCAGACGCGCCCTGCTGATCGTTGAGCTTGCTGAGCAGCACTTGGCCGATGCGCAGGTGCAGGTCGACCTTCGCCTGCTTGTCGCGCGTGTCGCCGGCGAGCTTGCTGAACACCGTGAGCGCGACGCGCACGTCGCCAGCCTTCGCGGCCACGTGCTCGAGCAGATCGAGCGCGTCGGGCATCGCCGGCCAGAGCGCGAAGCAGCGCTCGATCGCTTCCTTCACCTTGTCGACCGCGGCGGGCTCGTAGAACGCGTAGAGGCGCGCCACCTGCAGCGACATGCGCGCGGCCACGCGGCGATCGCGCTCCTCGAGCGACTGGCTCTTGAGCGTCTTCACCTTGTCGCGCCAGACGTACTCGAGCTTGCTCAGCTCTTTCTGCACCGTGGCGGCGCGGGGGGTGTTGCGGGCCCGGGCCCACCCGCCCCCCCAGGGCGGGGTGGGGGGCGCCGGGAGCGGGGGGGGGCCCCCGAGCG
>CBIHPJ010000121.1:0-15692 GCA_966211295.1 uncultured Myxococcales bacterium
GTCGCTCTACTCCACGCAGGCCAACCTCACCAACCTCGGCATCTTCCGCAGCGTGCAGGTCGAGATGCTCTCGCCCGATCGCCCCGAGCCGCTGAAGACGGTGCTGCTGCGGGTGCGCGAGCGGCCGCTGTTCCTCGGCGAGTTCTTCCTCGGCTACTTCTACGCCGACGGTTTCCGAGGCGGCGTCGAGGGCTCGTTCAACAACATCGGCGGGCGCGCGATCACCGTGAGCGGCCGTGGGCAGGTGAACCTCTTCTTCACCTCGGTGCCCGTGCTCACCGGCATCTACGATCTCACCGGCCTGACGCTCTTCGAGCAGGTGGGCGGACGGCTCAACCTCTCGGTCGATGCGCGCAGCCTGCTCCCCGCGAACATCGGACTTCGCCTCGACCTCGTCGGCGAGCGCGTGTTCCGCCCCCAGTTCCGCTTCTCGAGATTCGCCGCCGTGCCCACGCTGGACTGGTCGAAGGCCTTCCGCATTCCCGGTTGGTTCGAGTGGATGCGCCCCAAGGTCTCGTTGGCGCTCCAGTACGAGCTCGAGTGGAGCTCGGTCGCGTCAGTCGGCAACGCGCTCACCTCGATTCCGCCCACCAGCCTGGTGGACCAGGAACGCCTGCGCTTCAACTTCGGCGAGTTCACCCTGCAGAGCGTGCGCTTCAGCCCCACGCTCGACTTGCGAGACAGCTCGCTCACGCCGACCAAAGGCCTGCTGCTGCAGGGCTCGGCCGAAGTGACGGGACAGATCTCCGCGCACGACGCAGACGGCAACCCGGTCGTGGTGAACTTCGCGAAGTTCAGCGCGCTCGGCACGGTCTACTTCCCGCTCGCGGAACGCCTGGTGCTCGCACTCTCGGGGCGCTGGGGCCGTATCTTCCCGCTGCAGGCTGGCTCGTCGACGCCGCCGGTGCGCCGCTTCTTTCTCGGCGGTGCCAGCAGCGTGCGCGGTTTCAACGAAGACCAGCTCGTCGCTGAAGATCTGCGCGCGCAGTACCGCAAGGAAGTGGCCGACTGCCAGGTGGTGGCCTCGAAGGACGGATGCTCCTCGGCGGCCAAGACGATCCTCGGAGGGCGCCAGGTGCCCTCTCAGGGCGGCGAGCTCTTCGCGGTGCTCAAGGCCGAGCTCCGCATTCCGGTGCTGAGCGCGGTCGATCTCGGAGTCTTCTTCGAAGCGGGCAACCTGTGGATCACCATTCCCAACACGGTCGGCCCCTTCCGCCCGGTGACGGGAATCGGCCTGCGCTACGTGACCCTGATCGGCGCCCTGGCGCTGGACGTCGGCGTCAACCTCGCGCCAGATCTCGTGATCAACGAGCCGCGGTTCGTGGTCCACTTCAACATCGGCGTCTTCTAGTTCCTCGCCTCGCGGGGTTGAGGCCGTTCGAGGATCAGGGCGCGGCGCACCTTCGCTGAATGGAGGCGCGCTGAGACGCGAACGGTGCTCAACTCCGCGAACAGGAAGAGAGGGAGTTCGATGTTCTACCGGCTGGTGCGATCGATCGTCTCCATGGCGCTCGGGCTCTTCTACAGAGTCGAAGTGGTTCGCCGCGTGGAGGACTTCGCGGGCCCGGTGATGTTCGTGGGCAATCACCCGAACAGCCTCATCGACCCGGCGATGGTGTTCATGATCACCGATCGACAGGTGACCTTCCTCGCGCGCGAGCCGCTCTTCCGGGCTCCGGTGCTGGGGTGGATTTTGCGCGGGGTCAACGCGCTGCCGGTGTACCGGAAGCAAGATCACCCGGCCCTGATGGCGAAGAACGAAGGCACGCTCGACGCGGCCGCGGGTGCGCTCAGAGATCAGAAGGCGATCACGATTTTCCCCGAGGGAAAGTCGCACTCCGACCCGCAGCTCTCCGACATCAAGACCGGCTGCGCGCGCATCGCGCTGAAGGCCGTGAAGGGCGGGCAGGCGCTCCGCATCATTCCCATCGGGCTCACCTACGCGCAGAAGCATCTCTTCCGCAGCCGCGTGCAGATCGAGGTGGGAGAGCCGATCCTCGTGCAGGCGGTAGGAGAGCAGAGCGAAGAGGCCGAGAAGGAGTGGGTGCGCGCGCTCACCGACAAGGTCGGCGAGGCGATGCGCAAGGTGACCATCAACCTCGAGACCTGGGAGGATCTGGATCTCATTCAGACCGCCGATCGGCTCTTCGCGCTGCGCAACGGGTACCGCGAGGCCGACTCGGAGCGCCTGCGGCTCTTCGCGCGTGGTGCGTCGATGCTGCGCAATCACGATCCCGAGCGGTTCGATGACGTGAAGGAAGACATTCTGAACTTCCACAAGCGACTCGAGGTGGTGAGCGCGAACCCGAGCGATCTCACCGCGGTGAACTTCGAAGAGAAGTCGATGCGCACCTTCGTGACGAGGAACATCTTCTCGCTGGTGCTCGGCTTCCCGCTCTTCGTGCTCGGCATGTTGCTGTTCTTCGTGCCGTACTACTTCCTCAAGGCGCTCGCGTTGGCGGTGCCGGTCTCTCGAGATCGCGTGGGCACCCTCAAGTTCATCTCAGCGGTGGTGATGGTGCCGCTCTGGTGGTCGGGGCTCACCGTGGCGGCGTGGTCCTTCTGGGGAATCACCGGAATGGTGATCGCGCTCTTGGGCACCATGCCGCTCGCGGTCTTCACCCTCTATTTCCTCGAGCGACGTCGCGCCGCGCTCGGCGACATCGTGACCTTCTTCAAGCTGGGCAATCGCAACGGGCTGCGCAAGCACCTCCTGTCCGAGGGCGAGCGTCTGCAGGAAGAGATTCAGCGCATCGTGGAAGAGCTCAAGCCGAAGATTGAGGCTGAGCTTCGGCAGCTGGGCTGACTCCGTTTTCCGGGAGCGTTCTCCAGCCGTAGAGCCAGATGCAGGCGCCCGCGGCCACCGCGATCGGCACCATGGTGAGCGCGGTCTCGAGGCTGTGCGTGGCATCGGAGACGGCGCCGATCAGCGGCGGCGAGAGCACGTCACCGAAGAGATGAATGCAGAGAATGGAGAGCCCGAAGGCGCGCGCGCGCAGCCCAGGCTCCACGCTGTTCACGAGGAGCGCATTCACCGGCGAGTTGTAGGCCCAGAGGAAGAACTGCGCGAAGAGCACGCAGCCGACGATGACGGGCGGGGCGCGCACCACGAAGATCGCGAGCACGGTGAGCGTCACCGCGGGGATCATCGCGAGCCCGGAGATCGCGAGGTATGGCTGGCGGGTGTGCTTGGCGAGTCTGTCCGCGAGGAATCCTCCAGACGAGGTGCCAAGCAAGCCGCCCACCACCGCGGAGGCGCCGATCGCGAGGTCAGCCTCCGAGAGCGTCATGCCGCGATCGCGCGAGAGGAACTCCGCGAACCAGTCGGCGATGCCGCCAGTCGCAAAGGTGACCAACGTGTAGCCCGCGACAGTGAAGAGGAAGACCCGGTTCTTCGAGAGACGCTTGAGCGCCTCCGGCCACGACACCACCTCGGGCGGCTTGTCGTCGAAGGCGCCGCGCACGGGGTCCTTCATCAACAGCGCGAGCGCGGCCACGAGGAGTCCCGGGAGGCCGACCGCGAGGAAGGCCGTGCGCCAACCGAAGTGTTCCCCGAGCACGCCGCCGAGCACGAAGCCCATCGCGGAGCCCACGGGGATCGCCACGTAGAAGAGGGTGAAGACCCGGTTGCGCTTCTCGGGCGGGTAGAAGTCAGCGAGGAGCGAGGGCGCGAGCGTGGCGTACGCGGCCTCTCCGATTCCCACCGCGGCACGGGCGAGCATGAAGGTGAAGAAGCTGTCTGCGAGCGCAGCGGCGGCGGTGGCGAGCGACCAGGCGCCGACTCCGAAGGCGATCAACATGCGGCGATTTCCGCGCTCGGCAAGCGTGCCGAAGATCGGGCTCGCGATCATGTAGACGATGATGAACGCGGTGAGCGGGAGCGAGGTCTGGGTGTCGGTGAGATCCAGGTCCTTCTTGAACAAGCCCTTCACCGCCGACGGCACGTAGCGGTCGACGTAATTGAGCATGTTCATCAGGGTGAGGATGAGCAGCGCGAACAGCGCGCCCGGTGCTGCCGAACGAGAAGGTGTCACTTCGCCTTCCCGTATCGATCGGCCAGCAGACCCCAGCGCAGGCCGCGATCGCTCACCACCACCTCTTTGACGTTGAGCGCGCGCATGGCGGCGCGGAGCACGAGGCCTCCCGCGACGATCACGTCGGCGCGCTTCGGCTGGAGCCCAGGCACGGTCTTGCGCAGCGAGGTCGGAAGCGAAGCGAGGCGAGTGAGCGCCGAGTTCACTTCATCGAAGGTGAGCCGCGCGCCGTGAATGAGGGTGGGATCGTACGGCTCCACTCTCCGCGCGACCGCGCAGAGCGTAGTCACCGTTCCGGCGACACCAACGAGGTCGAAGCTAGCGGGAGGAGCAGGGAGTTTCGCGAAGTGCTCCTTCAGCATCGTGTCGATCTGATCCATGTCGGCTTGACTCGGTGGATCGGTCTTCACGTGGCGCTCCGTGAGACGCACCGCGCCCACGTCGAAGCTGTGGCGGAAGCTCACCGCGCCTTCTGGGCTGCCGTAGATGAACTCGGTGGAACCTCCGCCGATGTCGAGCACCACGAGCGGACGTTGACCGCCGAAGTCGGAGTGCGCGGAGGCGAACGAGAGCCGGGCCTCTTCCTCGCCCGAGATGATCTCGACCGTGAGTCCTGCGCGGTCCTTCGCGCCGTCGATGAAGACCTTTCCGTTGCTCGCATCGCGCGCGGCAGAGGTCGCGGTGACGACGATCTCCTTCGCACCGACTGCGCGCGCTTCGTGCGCGAAGTGCTCGAGCGCCTTGAGCGTGGTCTCGATGGCGTCGGGCGCGAGCGTCTTCGACTGGTCGACACCTTTGCCGAGGCGAGTGATCTCCGAGCGTTCCTCAACGGCGGTGAAGCGGCCATCTGCTTGCCGCTCGGCGACGAGCAGCAGCACCGAGTTCGTCCCCACATCGATCGCGGCGTAACGGTTCACGCTGCGAACGCTAGTTCGGCGTACCTCGAGAGACGAGCAAGCACTTCGTCAGGCCAGGGAGTTGGTGACCACGCCTTTGGCGAGCGAGGCGTCTCCGAAGTCGTCGACCGGCGCGCCCGCGCTGTTGCGGATGCCCATCGCGCTGATCAGCGTGTTGAGCACCTGATTGACTGGCTTCTTCTGGTGGTCGACCACCTGGCCCGTGCGCAACGTTCCGCCTGCGCCACCAGCGATGACCCACGGGGTGTTCGACGCGTCGTGACCGGGGCCGCTGCCGAGATCGTTGGTCCACACCGCCGCGCAGTCGTCGAGCAGCGAGCCACCGTACGGGGAGCCGTAGCTCGCGAGCCGGTCGACGAGGTGCTTGAAGAACGTGAGGTGCATGCGATCGAGCTGTGCGTGCAGCTCCACCGCGTCGGGGATCGGCTCTCCCTCCGAGCCGTCGGCCGAGATGCGATGGCTGATCCAATGGAAGCTGGGGAGCTTGGTGCCGTTGACGGTGTACTGCGTGCCGTCGTTGCCGGGGCCCACCTGCAGGGTCGCGACGTGGTTGAGCCGGCAGTTGAAGGCCCACGCCGCGAGGTCCATGAAGCTCTTCGTGGCCTGAGGGCGCGCGTCGTTCGACTCGGGTGAGGTGATGCCCTGGGCCGAGCTGACCTGCGCGGGCTCGAGGTCGCAGCTCATCTGCACCTCCATGTCGCGCACGGCGTCGAGGTGCTGCTGCAGCCGCTGCTTGTCGCGGGTCGAGAGCAGCGCCTTGCCTTGCAACTCGCGGAGCTCGCCGCGCACCAGATCGTTCACGCTCTTGCGGCGCTCGGCCACGAGCAGCTGCGTCGCGGGCGGCGCCGTCGAGAGGCCCGTGAGCCGCATGTACGCGCTCCAGGGAGACCGCTCAGCCGCGGCCCGCTGCTGCGGCGCGCTCCAGGACAAGCCGTTCCCGATGTACGTGTTCGTCGGGCCCGACATGAAGACGAGGGGGCCTTTCCCCTGTCCGTTGAGGAGATCGGCGAGGTGCCAGTCGACCGAGCGGCCGAGCGCGAGCGGCGAGTTGCTCGTGCCCCCGGTGTGGTTCTGCGCGGTGAGCACCTGAGGGAGCGCCTCGGCGTGGCCGCATGCGTTTCGTGCGAAGGGCAGCCGCACGTTCTTCACGAGGAGCAGCTTGTCGGCGTAGTCGCCGAGCACGCTGGTGGCGCGATCGGCGTTGTTGTTCTTCAGATCAGCAACGCTGAGGGCGCCGACTGCGCGCGGCCAGAATCGCTCACCGACCTCGCTGCCTTGCTGAACGATGCCGTTGCCTGCGCGCACCACCATCAAGAATCGTTCGCGCGGTGGCGTCTGCGCCGCGGCCGAGCGCGGGAGCAAGGACTCGAAGAACGGCAGGGCGAGGGTGACTCCTCCCAGGCCCCTGAGAACACGGCGGCGGTTCCAGTCGGTCATCGCTCCTCCACTGCACGCGCCTTGAAGGACTCACTCTCGACGAGCAGCAGCATCACCTGCGTCACCGGGCTCTTCTCTTTCCAGGAGAGCTTTCCGACTCGATCGATCATCGCCTGGTCTTCGACCCCGAGGCCACGGCCGTGCAGGAACTCGACCCAGTGCTGCGCGTAGCAGCGGTGCGCCATCGATTCTTCTGCCATCGCGCTCGCGAAGCCGCCTGCTCCATCGAACGCACGCGCTTTGCCCGCGAACGTGTAGCTGTCGGCCGCGTCGACCGGCAGCCCATTGTCCACGTCGCGCCAGCGGCCCAGGGCGTCGAAGTGCTCGTAGGCGAACCCAGCTGGGTTGATCATCGTGCTGTGGCAGCCCGCGCCGCAGGTGCCCGCTCCGGTGAACTCGGTGATGCGCTGGCGCATCGTCTTGGGCATGAGCGGGTCGCCGCGCGGCAACATCGGCACCACGTTCGGAGGGGCGGGGAGGGGCGCGCACAGCACCTTGTGGTTGAGGAACACGCCGCGGTGAATGGGATCGCTCTCGGTCGAGGTGGCGTTCAGCGCGAGGAAGCCGATCTGCGTGAAGAGACCCTGCCGCTTGCCATCGGTGAAGGTGACCTTCTGGAAGCTGGAGTCGAAGGTGCCCGTGAGGCCGTAGACGCGCGCGAGGTTCGCGTCGACGTAGGACGTGGGCGAGGTGAGGAGGCTCTCGAGCCCGCCGCGCTCGGTGAAGATCTGCGCTTCGATGAACCGCTCCTGCTCTTGCTTCATCGAGTCGCGCAGCTCTGCTGAGAATTCGGGGAACAGGCTCACCGAGCGCGTGATGTCGGCGTAACGCGCGGTGCCGAGCAGCTGCGCGTGGAAGGCGGTGACGGCCTGGCGGGCCCTGACGTCGGCGAGCAGGCGCACCGCCTGGGCTGTGTAGCCCTCGACGGTCAGCAAGCTCTGATCTTCCGCGGCGCGAAGGAGCGGGTCGTCGGGCATCGACTGCCACAGCGCGTACGAGAGGCGCGAGGCGAGCTCGGCGGCGCTCAGCGGGATCACGTCGGTCGCGACGTCCTTCGACAGCTCGACGCGGTAGAGAAAGTTCGGCGACTGCAGCATCGCCTCGAGCACCAGTCGCGCGACCGCCTGCCGGGGCGGCATGGTGGGGAAGAACCTCGTCGCAGCGGGAGCGAGCGTCGTGTAGCTCGCCAGCTCGTCGTCGGTGAGCGGACGGCGATAGACGCGACGGCCCAGCGCGCGAATCAGCGCGTCTTGATCGGTGGGCAACGCTCCGCCCGCCACCGCGGTGAGCGCTTCAGGGGTGAGGGTCGCTTGCCGTGCGAGCTCTTCGGCGGCGGTCTGGAAGTCCTGCCACTCGGCGCTGGTGACGACCAGGTTGCCGCCGTTGTTGTTGAAGGTGGTGGAGCTCGAGTCCGCGACGAAGTTGCGGGTGATCCCCAGCGACTGCTGCGCGTCGAGGAGATCGCGCGCGGTGTTTTCGTATTCGCCGATCGAGAGCCGCGCGACTCGCGACGAGGGCGAGGGCAGCTCACGGGCGGCGCCTTCAGGAAGGTTGGGGTCGACGGGCCGCTCGGGCTCGAGCGAGCTGACCAGCGCCAGCGATCCCTCGCAGCCGAAGCAGAACAGGCCGAGCGTTACGACCACGAATGCCCTTCGCATGGGGGCGGAGTGTTTCTGCGTTGCTCGAGTGGATCAACTGTGACCTCGAGTTCACAGAGGCCTCAGTGACTCAGTTGACGCAGCGCCGATGCCAGCGCGGGCACGTCTGCCGGGCGTACGTGCCGCTGCATCGAAACGCGTACGAGCGTTTTCGCCGCGAACGGAATCACCGGCACCTCGATCTTGAACTCCTGAAAGAGCCGGTCACCGGGATCGTGAGGAACCACCACACTCGCCATCGCGCCGAGCAATTCCGGAGGGCAGGGAAGTGGCTGAGGCACCACCTCCATCAGCTGAGCGCGCGCCTCGATCGCGGCGCGATGATTCGCCTCCATCAACGCGGGCCATCCACCAGGCAGCAGCGAGCCCATGAAATCCAGCGCCGCCGGCACGCAGAGGAACGCAGTCGGATCCTGAGTGCCGACCCAATCGAACTCGAGCTGGAACCGAGAGCGATCGGTGCGCCTGGAGTTCGCGCCGTGGCTGATCACCGCCGGGCGGATCTTCGGCTGCAGATCGCGCCGCACGTGCAGGAACGCGCAGCCCTTCGGAGCACACACCCACTTGTGCAAATTGCCCGTGGTGAAGCTCGCTCCAGTCGCGTCGAGCGAGAGCGGCACCTGACCAGGCGCGTGCGCGGCATCGACGAGCACCTGGATCCCTCGGCCTTCCAACTCCCGCACGAGTGACGCGATGGGAAACACGATCGCGGTCGGACTGGTGATCTGATCGAGCAGCACCAACTTCGTGCGCGAAGTCACCGAGGCGAGCACCGCGTCTTCGATCGCCCGCGAGCTCTCGACAGGGAAGGGCACCGACGCGATCACCACCTTCGCGCCAGTCCGCTCGGCGACGTAGCGCAAGACGTTGGTGCACGCGTTGTAGCCATGATTCGTGGTCACCAACTCATCGCCCGGCTGAAAGTCGAGCGAGCGCAGCACCGCGTTCACTCCCGTGGTCGCATTGGTGACGAACGCGAGGTCTTGCGCCTGCGCGCCGATGAACTCCGCGAGCCGGCAGCGCGCCTGATCGAAGAGCGGCTCCAGCTGGCGCACCATGAAACGCACGGGCTCGGCCTCGAGTTGGCGCCGGAATTCGTTCTGCTGCTCGAGCACCACGCGGGGCGTGGCTCCGAAGCTGCCGTGGTTCAAGAAGTGAATCGAATCGTCGAGCTGCCACGCGTCACGCATCGCGCGCGAAGCAATCACAGCGCCAAATCGAGCGCGAGGTGAGTCTCTTCGAAGCCGAGGGCGCGAAAGAACCCGACCACTCCGTCATCGGTGCGCGAGATGCGAACTCGAAGCTGCGTGCACTTCGCCACCCGAGCGCGCTTCACCATCTCGAGCACCAGCTGCCTCCCGACGCCGCGATGCCGATGATTGGGATCCGTGACCAACGCGAGGATCTCGGCGTCGTCCGCGGAGAGCCGCAGCACGGCGACTCCGAGCAGCTCATCGCCTTCCTGAGCGATCAACACGGTGCCCTCGCGCAGCGTCGCACCGCAGAGAGACAACAATGACTCCGCTCTTTCTCTTTCCGAACGCTGCGCCTCGGCACCGCTTCGCGGCGCCGCTAGACGGCTCGCGCTCTCATTCACTGCCTCGCGCACCGAGGTGCGCTGCCCACGTCTGAACATGACGTGGCGCTCGCAGTGCACGAGCGGCGCCGCGCGGAGTCCTCCAAAGATCACCTCGCAACTCGCGCAGGTGCGTAGCCGCTTACGCAGCTCTGACGCGACGTGTCGGTAGCAACCGCTTGCCACTATCCGTCGCCCGCCGATATTCGGACCGCCGCTTCATTCCTCTCTGAAAAGGGCCGGTCTCCACATGGTTCAGGCGCACTCCCGCATCTACGGTTCTGGGTTCGTCACGGGCGAAGTCCTCGTGCCCAACGAGCGCATGACGATGGTCTGCGACACCACCAGCGACTGGATCAAGGAGCGCTCCGGCATCGAGCAGCGCTACTTCGTCGAAGAGGGCACGGCGACCAGCGATCTCGCGGTGGGCGCGGCGAAGAAGGCGCTCGACGACGCGGGCTGGAAGGCCAGCGAGGTCGACTACATCGTCGTCGCCACCATGACGCCCGACTACTACTTCCCCGGCGTCGGCAGCCTCGTTCAAGCCAAGCTTGGTCTCACCAGCATCCCCGCTCTCGATATCCGTCAGCAATGTTCGGGCTTCATCTACGGCCTGCAGATGTGCGACGCCTTGATCCGGGCCAACGCGGCGAAAAAGATCCTCTTCATCGGCGCCGAGATTCACTCGGGCTTCATGCCGTTCAGCAAGCACGGCTGGGACGTGGTGCTCGGCAAGACGAACGAGCCCGTCTCGCAGCAGGAGCGCGACTGGAACTCGAAGTTCCGTCACCTCACCGTGCTCTTCGGCGACGCGGCCGGAGCGGTCTGCATCGCGCCCACCGACGATCCCGCGCGCGGCATTCTCGGCTTCTCGGTGCACTCCGACGGCAAGGACGTGGAGAGCCTCTTCGTGCCCTCCGCCGGCTTCAAGTACCGCCCGTACTTCAGCGCTGAGCACGTGGCCGAGGGCCGCTTCGTGCCCGTGATGGAAGGCCGCAACGTCTTCAAGATGGCGGTCACCAAGATGCCCGAGGCGGTGCACGAGACGCTCACGAAGTGCGAGCTCAAGCTCGACGACGTGAAGTTGCTCATTCCGCACCAGGCCAACCTGCGCATCAGCGAGGGCGTCGCCAAGCAGCTCAAGCTCCCGGACGACCGGATGTACAACAACATCCAGCGCTACGGGAACACGACGGCCGCGACGATCCCCATCGCCTACGACGAGTGCAAGAAGTCGGGGCGCATCAAGAAGGGCGACCTGCTCGCGTTCTGCGGGCTCGGCGCCGGCTTCCACTGGGGCGCCGCGCTGATGCGCGAGTGATCCGTTCCTCCCTCTCCCTGCGAGCGGGGAGAGGGTCGGGTGAGGGGCGACTTCGATTCTTACGGCGCCCAGTCAGGCGTCGTGATGTCGGCCTTCTCCATCGGGAGCGCCATCTGGTTGTTCCCGTCGAAGGTCATCACGTAGAGCCCACGCCCGCCGCCGCGCGTCGAGGTGAACATGATCAGGCGGCCGTTCGGTGAGAACACCGGCTCCTCGTTGCCCGACGCGTCCTGCGTGAGGCGCGCGATCTTCCCGTTCTCCACGTTCACCGTGAAGAGGTCGAACGCGTTGCGCTCGTCGCGCGCGGTGAAGGCGATCAGATCGCCGCGGGGGCTCCACGACGGAGTGGTGTTGTAGTTGCCCTGAAAGGTGAGGCGCTTCGCGCCCGAGCCATCCGCGCCCATCAGGTAGATCTGCGGGTTGCCTGCGCGGTTCGACACGAAGGCGATCTTCTTGCCGTCGGGCGACCAGGTGGGGCTCGTGTTGAGGAAGAACTTGGTGTCGGTGATCTTGGTGAGGTTCGAGCCGTCGGCGTTCGCCACGAAGATCTCGGCGTTCTCACCCTCGGAGATCGACACCGCCACCTGCTTGCCATCGGGCGAGAACGCCGCGCCGGTCACCATGCTGCCCTTGGCGATCAGCTGGTTCGGCTCGCCGCCAACCTTCGCGGTGAAGAGGAACGGCTTCTTGCTCCGGTACGAGGTGAAGGCCACGCCGTTGCCGGGCACCAGCGCGGGGAGCACGTTCACGTCGCCGTTGGTGATGCGCGCGGCGTTCTTGCCGTCCCAGTCAGAGACGTAGATGTCGCGGCCGCTCGCCGACTTGCGCGAGAACGCGAGGCGCGTCTCGAAGGGGCCGGTCTCGCGCGTGTAGTTCTTGTAGACGGCGTTCGCGAGCTTGTGCGCGAGGCGGCGCGCGTCCTTCGCGGGCATCGACTCGGTGACCTTCAGCTCCTCGCGGCCAGCGGCCACGTTGAAGAGGCGCAGGTCCGCGCGCAGGGTGCCGCCCTCGGAAGAGATCTGCGTCTTCACCAGCGACTCAGCGCCCACGTCGGTCCAGCGGTTGAACTGAATGGTGGAGGCGGTCACGCCTTCCTTCGGGTCGGCGAGGAAGCTCTTGCGATCGAGCACCTGGAAGAGGCCGCACGCCGCGAAGTCGAAGCTCAAAGCGGCGTCGAACTCAGCCACCGCGGCCTTCGCTGCATCGTCCTGAGCCTGCGGAGGCGCCACGGCCAGCGGCATGGGGCGGAAGTTGGCGCCCGAGATCTCGATCACGGGGCGCTGCGCGAAGACGATCGAAGAAGCCAACACCGACACCAGCAGAGCGAGGCGAGAGATCATGCGAACCTTTTAGTCGACGTTGGGTGCTTCACGGAGCGAAGACGATCGTCCCACCTTCTTCTTCAGAAGGTCGCGACGGGCCGGGAAATGGGGATGGAGGTCACGGAGTGAACACGATCGCGACGCCTTCCTTCTTCAGGGTCTCGCGAATGTGTTCAGGCGGCGGCGTGAAGGGCGCGGTCTTCTTCACCGCGCCAATAACCGCGGAGTCGAAGGTTTCATTTCCCGAGGCGACTGAGATCGAGACGTCGATCAGCTCTCCGCCCGGCCCGATGTAGAGCACCACCTGGGCGCGCAGCCGGCGGCGCTCGGCCTCGTCGATGGTGTTCGAGACGTCGTAGTTCCGCTTCACCACGCCCTTGAGCATGCCGAAGTAGCGCTCGCCTTCCTGCTTGGCGGCATCACCGTTGGGATCGCCGTCCTCTTCGCCTTCGAGCTCTTCGGGCTTGGCCTGGCTGCCGCCCTTGGCGAACGCGTCGAACAGGCTCTTCTTCGCGTCCTTCTGGCCGTCCTTCTTGTTGTCGGCCTTCTCGGGCTTGGTGTCCTTGGTGGGGATCTTCACCGCGGTGTCCGCCGGAACGGGCGCGGGCGCGGCGACTTCCTTCACCTCGGGCTTCGGAGGCGGCGCTTCCACTTCCTTCCGAGGCAACAACTTCTCATCGCGCTTCTTCCCGAGACGCACCAGCGACGCCTTGATCGGCACCTGCAGGTCGACCTTGGGGCCCGCCATGATCCAACCGACGATCAGCCACACCGCCACCGCCAGCACGTGCAAGCCCACCGACAGCGCCACGAACATCGGCAGCGCGTCGCGGCGATCGTGCAGCAGGCTCTGAACGGGGGCGGGGGCGCTCATGAGTGGCTTATTTCTTCTTCTCCGGCTTGGACGGCCGAGAGGCCCCCATTGGGTCCGTGATCATGCCGACGTTGGTCACTCCGGCACGCTGGGCCGCCGCCATCACGTCGATCACCACGCCGTAGGGCAGGTCGCGATCGGCGTGCAGGAACATCTCCTTCTCCGACTGCGCCTTGGCGTTGGTGCGCAGCTTCTCTTCGAAGTCTTCCAGGGTGACCTCGGCCTCGCCGATGAACACGCGCTTGGCGAGATCGATGGAGACCACCAGCTTCTTCTCGTCGGGTTCGACGGGCGCTGCCTTCGTCTCCGGCAGGTTCACCTTCACGCCCTGCTGAATGAGCGGAGTGGTGACCATGAAGATGATGAGCAGCACGAGCATGACGTCGACCATGGGGGTGACGTTGATCTCGCTGAGCGTCGAGCGACCGCCGCCTTTGCCTGCAGACATTCCCATCGGTCAGTCCCTCACTTGAAGAAGTGCCGCTTGACGATGTTGAGGAAGTCGTTCGAGAAGTTCGACATCTCGGTGTCGAACACCTTGATGCGCGAGACGTACGAGTTGTACGCGATGACCGCGGGGATCGCGGCGAAGAGGCCGGCCGCGGTGGCGAGCAGCGCGTTGCCAATCGGCGCGGCGACGGTGGTGATGGTCGCGTTGCCCTTCTCGGCGATCTCGTTGAACGCGCCGAGGATGCCCATCACGGTGCCGAACAGGCCGACGAACGGAGCGGTGCTGCCCACGGTACCGAGGAACGGCACGTGCGCCTCGAGGGTGGTGATCTCGGCGAGCGCGGCGCGTGAGAGCGAGCGCTCCACGTTCTCGATGCCGCCGAGCTTCTCGCTCATCGCGGCCTCACCGCCGGCCTTCTGCTGCGCGAGCTTGGAGAGCTCTTCGTAGCCCGCGCGGAACACGCGGCTGAGCGGCGAAGACTCGAGTTGCTGCGACGCCTGGTAGATCGCGTCGAGGCGCGACGCTTTCCAGAACGTGTCGAGGAACGCCACCGACTCAGCCCGCGCCTTGCGGAGCTGCATGGACTTCATCGTGATCAGCGCCCAGCTGTAGGCGGAAGCGCCGGCGAGCACGACGAGCACCATCAGCTCGACGCCAGACGCGCTCTTGATCACATCGACGTAGTTGATCGCAGCAAGCATCCTGAAGCGAGTAGCATCCCTGCTCTGGCACAGCAAGAAACAACCTGTGTATTCAGGGGGTTGGCGTAGCTCCCTGAATAGGGAACCATCCGGTGCCGTACAATGCACCGACTCTGATCGGCCGCTGCCCCACCAACGAGGACCACATGACCGCGCATTCCCGGGTTTTGATCTCCACCCTCTGCATCACCGCCCTTTTGGGTTCAGGGTGCATCATCAACAACACCCCTCAGGGGAGCCCCGGTGACATCACCTTCACCTGGACGTTCAACGGCGGCAGTGGCTGCCAGACGGTTCCCGACGTCACGCAAGTTCGGATCACGATGCCCGGCCAGTCGCTGCAGAACGGCGGCGTCTACGGCTGCGTGAACGCCGGCACCGCGGGCATCAAGTTGCTCAACTTCCGCGCCGGCACGTACGCGTACACGGTCTCTGGTCAGAACGCTGACGGTCAGACGCTGTACACGCAGAACGGCTCCGTCACGGTGAACGGCAACGTCGCGACGACGGTCGATCTCCGGCCCACGTCTGATGCGAGGGGCCAGCTGATCCTCACCTGGGCCTTCCCCGCGAACACCACCATCAACTGCTCGACGATCGCGGCGATCGACGTGACCCTGAACAACGCCGCGCAGCCGTACGTGAGCGCCACCTGCAACCAACAGTACAACTACAAGGGCGTGACCGGCGTCGGCGTGGTGATCACCGGCGTGACCGCGGGCGACAACGTGGTGACGTTGGCCGCGCGAGACAGCAACGGCTTCTACTATTACCGCTCGGATCGCACCGTGGCGGTGACTCCCGCGGGCGACCGGTTCGAGACGATCACGCTCGACTACGCGGTGGGTTCGCTCCCCATCAAGTGGACGTTCAACAACGGCACCACGATGGTGAACTGCGCGCAGGCCGGAGTGACCTCGATGAACGTGAACCTCCGCGACTCGAGCGGCACGCTGCTCTACGGCCCGGCCGGCACCGACGTTCCCTGCACCAACGCGAATGGCGCCCAGGGCACGGTGTTCCCGTACCTCTACTCGGGCACCTACGAGCTCTTCCTCCAGGCGTACGGCACGGGCGGCGTGCTCTACCGGACCAACTTCAGCGTCGCTCCCCAGGTTTCGGTGACCGCGGGCGTGTTCCCGGTGATCGACAACCCGACGCTCACGCCGGCGCAGCTGCTGACCCTCTGAGTTTCTGATTCAGAGTTACCAAACGAGAACCCCGGGCCGGTCCCGGGGTTTTTCGTTTGCGGGGTCTTTCTCCGAGCGGCGACTTCTCCGATGCTTCGCCGGATGAAGACACTTCTTCTCGTGGGGTTGGTGGCTGGTACGGCGTGGGCGCAGGCCGAGAAGGAGACGGCGGCGGATGTGAAGGTGCACGTGCTCGAGGAGCGCGACGCGA
>CBIHPJ010000122.1:0-15649 GCA_966211295.1 uncultured Myxococcales bacterium
GTGCCTTGGCAACGGAACGCTGCTCTGGGTTCGTAACAAACCCGTCGAGCCCGCCCCCAACGTCGAGCGGCTCCGCGCGGGAGTGGCCGAGGTCGATCTCACGCCGCCTCCGGGACTTCCGACGTACGGCTTCTCGTCCGACGGCGCGGCGCACACCGAGGGTTACTGGTTGCGCCTGCACGGCCGCGTGATCGTCCTCCAGTCGGGCACCACGCGCATCGCGATGATGCAGCTCGATCTCGGCGCGGCGAGCGCACTGCTCCACCGGAAGATCGCGCAGCGCATCGAGCGATTTGGAATCGCTGCCCCGCAGCTGGTGATGTCGACCATCCACACGCACGGCGGACCGGGCGCGTTCTTCTCGGACAAGTTCTTCAACAACGTGGTGGGCGCCGCCTCTGCGTTCGATGAGCACCTCGTCGACTTCTTCGCCGCCTCGCTGGAGAAAGGCGTGGAGCAAGCGCTCGGCAACATGAAGGACGCGCGCGCCGCGTGGGGCCAGGCGCAGGTGCCGGTGGGCATCAGCTCGAACCGCAGCATCGAGGCGTGGCGGAACAACTTCACCGACGGGACCATCCCGGGATCCGAAGTCGATCGCACGCTCACCATGTTGCGCATCGACGCCGAGGAGAACGGCAAGACGCGGCCGCTGGCCTCCTGGTCGATCCTCGCGGTGCACGGCAACAGCATCGGTCCGGTGAGATCATCGGAGCCCAAGGCCTCGCTCTTTCACGGCGACGTGCACGGTCTCGGAGCGCGGCTCACTCGACAGAAGATCGAGAAGCGCACGGGCGTGACTGGATATCTCGCGGCGACCACTACCGGCGCCGAAGGAGACGTCACTCCGGGCCCGAAGGGAGGCGGACCCGAAGCTGGTGTTCAGCAGGGAATGGGGCTCACGATGGCGGTGGCCGAAGGGATCGCGGAGACCGCTGATCGACTTCACGGCACGCTCGACGCGGCGATCGCGGACCCTGCCTCAGCGAACGTGCCGATCGCGGTGGTCTACGACGAGACGTCGGTGCGCGGCGCGAACACCACGCAGGGCCGCTTGTGTCCGAGCACGGTGCTCGGTGGTCCGCAGATGCGCGGCTCCGAAGAAGGACGCGGCGTGCCGGGCTGGGCGGCGCCGATTCTCCGCACTGGCGAAGGCATCGTGGATCCTCCGCATGGCTGCACGTCCACGCGCGTGTATGCGATTGGGAAGTTGCAGGAGATCGCGATCATGCCGGAGGACTTTCCGGACGTCGGCACGTTCCAGCTCGTCACCTTCGGACAGCCCGACACGGGTCTCGCGCTCTTGAGCGTTCCCGGAGAGCCGACCACCGAGGTGGGCCGCATGATGATGCGCGCGGTGGATCGCGAGAAGTGGAAGGGACCCAAGGCGGTGATGGGCCTCACCAACGCGTACATGCTCTACATCACCACTCCGGCCGAGTACCTGATTCAGGACTACGAGGGAGGCGGCACGATCTTCGGTGGGCACGAGGGCACGTTCTTCGCCGAGGAGTTCGGCCGGCTCGCGGCGCATTGGCGCGCGAAGAAGGTGATCACGCTCGGCTTCGATCTCGATCGCGCGTTCCGTCCCGGAGGGCAGACTGATCTCGTTCCGACTGAGAAGAGTCCGGTGTGCGATCCCGCGAAGTGGACTCCGGGGGCGCTCGACGAGAAGCAACCGGGGAAGGTGATCTTCCATTGGCTCGGCGCTTCGGCGGAGGAGCGGTGTGCGCTCGCGAAGGTACGCATCGAGTGTGGTGGGCAGGTGCTCGTTGGTGATGACGGTTTCGCGCAGACCGATGAAGGCTACGGCTTCGAGATCCGCCGCGAGCACGCTGGGTATGCGTGGTCAGCGACGTGGGCGGTGACTGGGAAGAGTGATCAGCAATGTCAGTTCGTGGTCGACGCGGGCACTTCGCAGGTTCGCTCGAAGTCGTTCAGCGTGACGGGAGGTGCGCGATGAGAACTCGCCCTCACCCCGACCCTCTCCCGAAGGGAGAGGGAGCAAGACGCCTGGCGTTCGTAGTCCTCGTGTTCAGCGCGTGCGTGACGACCACGACGTGGAAGTACCAGCGCATCGAAGGTGAAGTGCCGAGCATTCACCCCGAACTGTGGACCGAGGTGAAGTGCACCGGGCAGGAAGCAGTCGCGGGGGATGGCGGTTGTGCCGCGGTGCTCGCTCCCGTGGTCACGTGCGAGACGTCGCCTGCGTTGTGTGCGCAGTCACTGGAGACTGGCAGCGCGATGAGCTGCGCGGGCTTCGAGTCGATCTTGAGCTTCGTGCACTTGAGCGACGTGGGCTTGCGCGAGCACGCGGTGATCGTGAGCGACGACTCGTCGACGGAGATCCCCGCGGCGCTGGATCAGCTCTATCGCAACGATGACGCAGTGCTGCTCTCCACGGTGCTCGGGATCAATCAGCTCGGGCAGAGCGGCAAGGCGCTCGGGACGTGTCCCGCGGTCGGCGCTCCGCGCTTCGTGATTCACACCGGCAACTCGGTGGGCCTCGGTCTCTTCTCTGAGCTCACGCAGTTCATCGCGGCGATGAACGAGCTCAACGTGCCGTGGCTCAACGCCGTTGGTCCGAATGACGTGGGCTTCCTCGGTTCACGGCCGAACGAGACGGTGTCGGGAGCGAACGCGATCGTTCCCTACGTGCCGATCGGCAACGTCGATCGCTTCATGACCTTTCACGCGGTGCGCGGCGTGAAGACTGACGTCACCTTGCCGAATCCTTCCCAGCGCGGACGTGATGACGGGCCGAGCCAGGCGGGCTGTCGTCGCGAGGCGAACGGACTCTGCCGTCCTGATCCGCGTTACCCGCGCAGCCTCTTTCACGGCTTCAACGCGAACTGCGAGACGCTCGATGGCGGCATGACGGTGGTCGAGTGGTTGCGCGACGGCCTCTGCACGGGCGCGCGCGGTTACTACGCGCTCACCGTTCCCTCGAATCGACCTGAGCTCTCGTTTCGCATCATCGTGCTCAACACCGCGGAGAACGTGATCGATGACGGCGCGACTCCGAGCAGCGGAGGCACGATGTTGCTGGAGCAGGTGCGCTGGCTCGAACGCGAGCTCGACGCGCTGCCTGCGGGAACGTTCGCGATGGTCTTCGGCCACGATCCGCTGAGCGCATTGGAAGAGAGCCAGCGTGAGTCGCTCACCAGCGCGCTCGCGAAGAATCCGCGTGTGCTCGGCTACTTCCACGGCGGTGATGGGGACAACGTCCGCAGGCAACGAGTGGATGGAGGCGTGCACTCGTTCCCCGAAGTCGGCTCCGCTTCGCTGATGCAGTACCCGCAGGTCGGCCGCGCGATCGACGTGATGCGCGCGAGCGATGGAAGTCTCTTCGTGCGCGTCGCTGCGTTCTCGCAAGGCCAGACGAAAGAGCCGTTCGCCGAGGCCACTCCGCGCGTGACGGGCGGTGAGTGCGATGAGCTCTCGGGGAACACCAGCTTCTGCCGCCGGCTCGGCTATCGCGCGGCACGCGGCTTCTCGGCTTCGCAGCAGCTGCAGACGGAAGCGGCCACGGTCTTCAGCGCGAGCCAGCGCAACGCGAACGGTTTGATCCTCGCCTACCAACCCGACGGAGGAAGTCCTTGAGCAACGACGACGTGAACGCGGCGATCACCAAAGCCTTCGAGCCCTACTGCAGGGGCTACTGCAACGACGCCGCGCGGCTCGAGGTGGTGGTGACGAACGAATTCGTGAACGCGCACTTGTTCCTCTCGGCGAAGGATCACGCGGCGATCTCTCCCGGAGAGCTCGGCAATCACCTGAGCGATTGCTTCGACGAGCTCGGCAAGCACCTCGGTGAAGGCCGCGAGCGTCTCGGCCTCGACTTCGTGAACCAGGGTTAAGGCGCGAGCACGAAGAGTCCGCAGCGGTAGTACGTGCCGAGCACGGTGGCGCTGCGCGACTGGGTGGTGAAGCGCACGTAATAGGTGCCAGCCGTCGCGAGCGTGACCGCGGGACGCGTGCCGCCCATGCCCCAGTTGATGGTCGCGATTTGCGTCTCCGTCTCGGACTGCAGCGTGGACGTCGACTGCAGCTCCACGGTGAAGCCGATCAAACCGGAGCCGCTCCGCGCCGAGCCGCACACCAGCGTCGCTGTGCTGTTCGCGACCGCAGTGGTGAACGAGAAGACGTCAGCCGCGTCGCCAGCCGCGAGGTTGCCGAGGACGAAGCCCATCCTGCGCTTCGGCTCGTTCGGATCGACGTTCATCGTGAGCGGCTTCGCGGTGGCGGTGTTGTCATTCGGCTCGACCTCGGGCGGATTGTCGGTCTGCGCGATGAAGCGCGCGGCCCAGAAGTCGTTCGCGCCGAACGAGAAACCGGGCGGGCGCGAGATCGCCACGGTGTACGTGCCGGGACTCAGCGGAACCGAGAGCTCGTCGCTCATCGCCTCGACGTTGCCAACCGGAGGGAAGAGCGAGGCGAGCACACTCGAGCCCGAGCGCACCTGCACTCCGAAACGCTGCAGCGTCGAGCCGTAGGTCGTCGTCACCGGAGCGACCGGGCGCCCGATCGGAGGCACGGTCACCGAAATCTGCGCCGCACCCGCGGGCACCGTCACCGAGAACGTGTCGACATCAGCCGCGGTGTCGAGGCCGCCCATCGCGAGGCTGAAGCCACCACTTCCCATGGTGAACGGAGTGAGGGTCACCGCCTGCGGCGAGCTGTCGTTGGGCTCGGTGTCGAGCGTCTGATTCGCGCCGAGTTGCGCGACGAAGATCGAGAACTGGTTGGGATTGGGGAGCACCGGCGTCTGCTGCGCCCAGGTCGACCAGTCCTCCACCATCACGCAGAGCGTGGTGCTCACGGGCGAGCGGTAGAAGAGCTCGCTGTCGCTGCTCACGCGCGGCGCAGCGTCATCATCGCTCGCGAGCAAGTTGGTGCCCGTGGAGTCGAAGATCGAGATCGCGGTGTCGACGGTGCCGGGAATGTCATTGGGGTTCGCCTCGGTGAGGAAGACGTACTGGCCGCCCGCCGTCACGGGGACGCTGTAGAAAATCCGCTTGCCGGCCACGTCGATGTTGCCCATCACGTCCGTGGCGAGCGTGAGCGGAATCGGATTCGCGCACGAGGATCCAGGGCCAGTCGCTCCGCCGCCTCCGCCCGTCGTTCCACCACCCGTGCCGCCGCCCGTGATTCCTCCACCGGTGCCGCCGCCGGTCACTCCACCGCCGGTGCCGCCGCCCGTCACGCCTCCGCCTGTTCCTCCGCCGGTTCCTCCGCCGGTGATGCCGCCGCCAGTTCCTCCGCCGGTGACGCCGCCGCCAGTTCCTCCGCCGGTGACACCACCACCAGTTCCTCCGCCCATCGCGCCGCCGCCAGTTCCTCCACCCATCATGCCGCCACCGCCGCCAGTGCCGCCGCCGCTTCCGCCTCCGGAGCCGCCGCCATTACCAGCGATAGTCGTGCAGGTGCCGAGCGAGCAGATCTGACCGAACTGGCACGCCATGCACACGCTGCCCTGAGTGCCACAGAAGGCAGCGCCGTTGAGCTGACACGTTCCCGATGAATCACAGCAACCCGCTGCGCACGTCTGCGAATTGCAGATCGGTTTGGTACCGCACGCAGAAGCGACGAAGAGAAACAGCGTTGCGAGCGAGAGACGGAGGGCCATTCGGCCCGTGTAGCAGGTCAGGCCGCTTTCAGTCGCTGCGAGGCAACTCGGTCGTAGAGCTCTTCGTACGCCTCGATGGTGTGATCGAGCCCGTAGTTCTTCACCGCGGCGAGCGTCTTCTGACGCGCGGCCTCGAGCCGCTGCGGATTCTCGAACCACTCGTCGATTCGATCCGCGAGCGCCTGCACGTCGCCGTTCGGAAACACGTGCGAAGCGCCCAGCGAGAACTGCTTCGCAGCACTCGAAGGAGAATCAGAGAGCACGGCCGGACAACCGCAGCGCATCGCCTCGAGCACCGCCATGCCTTCGAGCTCGACCTCGCTCGGGTGCACGTACAGATCCGCCGTCTGGTAGAGCCGCAGCAGCTCCTCGTCCGACTGGAAGCCGAGCTCGACGCGCGAAGGATGATCCTTCGCGAGCTCTTCGAGTCTGTCGTGCAGCGGCCCGCGCCCCGCGATCACCAGGCGAATCCCGCTCGCGTGCTTCGAGCGCCGCACCGCTTCCATCACCAGGTCCTGCCGCTTCTCGGGCACCAGGCGTCCCACGGTGAGCACGGTGAACTGCATGGGAGGACGCGAGGGGAGCGGCGTGAACTGGGGCGGCGCTCCGTTGGAGATGATGAAGGCAGGGGTCGTCAGCCCCGCGTGGTGCAGCTCATCGAGCGCGAGCTGCGAAGGACAGATGATCGCCGAAGCGCGGTTGAAGAACGTCTGCGTCACCACGCGATTGAGCCCGCTGATCACACTGGGCCGATTCATCGTCTTCACGAACCGCGGCATCACCAGCGCGAGGTTTCGCAGCACGTTCTCCGGCTGCACGTGATGCGCCGCGACGGTGGGCAACTGGAGTGCCTGCGCCATCGCGAGCGCCCTGAACCCGAGGAAGAACGGGAGCTGCAAGTGCACCACGTCCACTCCATCGAGCGCTTGTCCCAGGAGATCATCGTCGGGTTTCGCGAACGCGAAGGAGTTGGCGTCGATCAGCCCCTGCGCGAGCGGGACCTGAATTTGCTCCAGTGGAATGTCGCCCCCGAGTCCCACGGAGGTGACGTCGTGATGTTGGCGGAGCGCATCGATGATTCGCTCGGCGGCGACGAGCCCACCGGCGCGTTTGCTGCGCGCGGAGTCGACCACGAAGGCGATCTTCAGGCGGCGAGTCATGAACTCTAGGGAGAGCACCGTGCGTGCCAGCCGCATTGAAGTGCTGTGAAACCACCCATCTGGGTTGGCACTCCCGGCGAGGAACCTGCGCGTCCGTGGCTGTTTGCGCGCAAGGCCCCCGGGGTATTTCCTCGCGGTGATCTCTTACACCCTGACTGCCGCGCTCCTGCTCGTCGCCTCCAAAGCCTCAGCAGAGCAGCCATGGAAGACCACGCGAGACTCAGACGGGTTGAAGTTGGAGACGCGCCCCGTCGACGGCTCGACCTTCGAAGAAGTGAAGGTGACCACGCAGAGTGAGAAGCCGCTGACTGCCTTGTGCGCCGCGGTGTGGGGCCGCAACGCGAAGGTCGAGGGGCACTTCAAGAAGCGCGTGGTGATTCGCGAGAGCGACACCGATCGCTGGACCTACGAGCAGCTCAAGGTGCCGATCGTGACGGATCGCGACGTGGTGGTGCATTCGCAGTTGGTGGCGACGGCGGACACGGGGCGCTGCGAGGTGCAATTCGAGGCCGCGGAGGATCCTGAGTATCCGACGGCGAAGGGCCACGTGCGCGTGACCACTCTGCACGGGCGCTGGACGCTCGAGCCCACCACCGACGGCAAGGTCGACATCACGTACATCGTGTACGGCGAGCCGGGCGGAAAGATCCCTGCGTGGCTCTCGCGTGGCGGCAATCGCGACGCGGCGCTGATCTTCATGAAGACGATCCTCTCGAGGGCCAACCAACAGTGAACGTGCGCGACTCGCTTGGGGTGCCGAGGGACGCGCAGCGGGTTTTGCTCTTCGTCGAGAGCAGTCACTGGGACACGAACTGGCTCTCCACCTCCGAGGAGTACTTCGCTGATCGCGTGGAGCCGATCTTCGACGCGGTGCTCGCTGCGCTGCGCGCTGAGCCGAAGCGCGTGTACTGCATCGAGAGCGTCTTCTTCCTGAAGCGCTACTGGGAACACCGGCCTGATTCGCACGAGCTGCTGCGTCAGCTGTTCGCTGAGAAGCGGCTCCGGTTGATGGCGAGCTCGTTCACCACTCCCGACACCCTGCTTCCCCACCCCGAGACGGTGCTGCGCGACTTCGAGCTCGGGCACGCATGGCTCGAGGAGCAGGGATTGCCGACTGCGCCTGGCACCGCGTACTTCCCTGACAACTTCGGACACTCGCCGCACCTGCCGTCGTTGATGCAGGCGGTGGGCGTTCGCCATGTCGCGTTGAGTCGCATCGATGGGATGTACTTCGTCGGTTCGGATTGGCGTTTGAAGCGCGACTTCCCGCGGCCGAGCACCACGGCGGAGTTGCTCGAGAAGGTGCACCGCTCGCACGACTTCATCTGGCGCGACAACGACGGCGCCGAGGTGATCTGTCACTGGAACGCGCACACGTATTTCCAGGGCGACATGCTCGCGCACAAGGGGATCATTCGCTGGGCGGGCAAGACGTTCGCGCTGCCGTGGCGCACGCGTCGTCACATCGCGGCGCGCATCGATGGGTACGTCGAGAGTCTCGAGCCGTTCGCTCGCACTCCGTACCTGATGTGTCCGATCGGGATGGACTTCAACGATCCGATCTCCGGGCTGACCGAGCTGCTCGATCGCTACAACCGCGAGCAGTACGGCACGACGGGCACGTGGGCGACGGTCGCGGGGCTCGATGACTACTTCGCGTTGATCGAAGGATCGCGCGAGAAGCTGCCGGTGCTCGAGGCGGATCCGAACCCGTACTGGATGGGATTCCTCGCCACGCGCCCCGAGGTGAAGCAGCGGCCTCATCGCATCGCGCGCAAGTTGCTGCTCGCGGAGAAGCTCTCGTCGACGGGCGCGCGTGATGCGGAGCTCGAGCGTTCGCTCGGTGAAGGCTGGGGCAAGCTCGTGCTCAGCAATCACCATGACTACATCCCCGGGACTTCGCCGGATCGCGTGTGGCACGCAGAGCAGAAGCCGTGGCTCGACGATGCGGAGGCGGCGGCGGATGCGTCGCTCGCTCGTGCGCGTCAGCCTCAGGGCACGGTGAATCGTCGCGGCGTCGTCGGGAATGTTGGGGTCGATGCGAAGGGTCAGTGGCTCACGATCGAGACTCCGCAGCTGAAGCTCGTCATCTCGCGTGGAGATGGTGGATGTCTGAGCTCGTTCGTCACCAGTGAGGGTGAGCTGCTGAAGGGACCTGGTTTCGATCTCGTCTCCTTCCACGACGATGGTGGCCTGTGGCGACTTGGTCACGAGTACGTCGGTGGAGAGTTCCGAGAGTTGGAGCGCGCGAGCCAGCGTCCGGCGCACGTGAAGGTCGAGCGGCAGGGTGAGCACGTGACCGTGCTGGTGAACTCCGAGCTTGGTGGTGAGCGATTCGCGCGCAAGCTCGAGCTCGACGCTTCGTCTCCGTATCTGCGACTCACGACCAGTGGCGTGGCGAAGGATCGCACCACGGTTACTTGCCGGTTCGAGCTGAACCTCACGCCGAGTGCGCTCGCGATGGACACGATCGGTGGAGAGATCGAGCGTCCTCGCGAGCGGCAATTCAGCCCCACGTTCTGGGCGGTGCCTTCGCGGCTCACGCTCGAGGATGGGCGCGTGATGCATTCGCTGTTCGAGTCGCCCACCGCGAGCTCACTGTCGAAGACTGGAGCGCTCGATTGGATCATCGCGCGCAATGCTCCGCGTGAGAGGGCCTTCGGTGTGCTGCCGGTGCTGGCGCACCCGATTGGCGGGACGAATCCGGATCTGCAGGTGCATCACGCCGCGGTGATGGGGCGCGGTGACGTGCGCGAGGCGCAACGCGCTCTCGAGTTGCACTGGCTGCCCGAGGCGCATCGCGCGGCGAGCGAGCACGTGGAGGATCTGGTGCGGTGTGACAGCAGCGCGGTGAGCGTGAGAGCGGTGAAGCGCTCCGGTGCTTCGGGCGATGTGACCGTGCGGCTCTATCGCGAGCAGCAGGTCGAGAGTCCCGTGCGCGTGTGGCTCTCTGAGCACTCCGTGGAGAGCGCGTGGACCTGTGATGCGCTCGGGCGTCCGCTGAAGGAGCTCGCGGTTGCTGATGGGTACGTGCTGGTGCCGATGAGCTCGCGGTTGATGTCTTTGAAGCTCACTGCGCGCTCTCGCTCAGGGGACGGAGGGGTACAAGACGTCAGCTCCTCGCCCGTCGCGAACTAGCCCCGCGATCTCGAACTTTCTGGGGCGAGGGCACGAGGCGAAGGGGTCGAACTCATGATCGTTGTTGCTCCGAGCAACTTTGATCATGCGTTGCACCCCTTCGCTCGAATCCCCTGCCCCAACGCTTCGCTCAGCGATCGAGTCTGGTTCAGCTTCGTGAAGAAGGCTCTCGTTGACCGAAACCGGAGCCGGTTCCGGTTTCAGGCGAAAGCGCACCTTCCACGAAGCTCAGTCACATCGTGACTGGAGTCCGATGCTCGGGAGGCCCCTCTCGCAACGAGCACTATTGGGAAGAGATGACGACCCGCATTCCCCAAGCCAAGCGGTCCCGACAATGACACCCTGCTATCCGTGAAGATCCATCACCTGATCGTTGCGCTCGCCTTTTCAGTTGCCACGAGCTGCTCTGCGCCTTCCAAGCCGTGCAGTCCGGCGACGTGCTCGGGATGCTGCAGTCCGAGTGGGACATGCGAGACCGGGATCAGCAACGCGGCGTGCGGGAGCGCCGGATTTTCTTGCAGCGTCTGTTCAGCCTTCGCGACGTGCCAGGGTGGCAACTGCATCGGCGGCGCGGGTGGGGGCGCGGGAACTGGTGGAGGCAGCGGTGGTGGCACTTCGACTGGCGGCGGAACCGCGACTGGCGGCGGAACCGCGACTGGCGGCGGAACCGCGACTGGCGGCGGCACCGCGACTGGCGGCGGCACTGCGACTGGCGGAGGAACTGCGACTGGTGGTGGCACCCCGACCGGCGGAGGCACGGCGACTGGCGGCGGAACTGCGACTGGTGGCGGAACTGCGACCGGCGGCGGCACTGCGACTGGCGGCGGCACTGCGACTGGTGGCGGAACCGGCGGCGGAGTTGGTCCGAGCTGCAACAGCGGAAACTGCGGCGGCTGCTGCAACGGCACCACGTGCGAGCTCGGTACGACTCAGCAGCTCTGCGGCGCGAATGGCAACAGCTGCGCGATGTGCGGCACTGGTCTCACGTGCATCAACGGCGCGTGCGTGGTTCCGAGCTGCGGAGCGAGCTCGTGTGCGACTGGTTGCTGCAACGGCACGACGTGCGTGGCTAATCCGACGAATACTCAGTGCGGCATCAACGGAGCAGCGTGCACCAACTGCGGATCCAACGTCTGCCAGAACGGCACGTGCGCGGCTCCGGCGTGCAACTCCACCAACTGCCCCGGCTGCTGCCAGAACAACACGTGCGTCACGCAGTCGAACATTCGTCCCAGCGCGTGCGGCTTCGGTGGCAACGCGTGCGCGTCATGCGGTCAGGGCGAGGCGTGCAATGGCGGACTCTGCGACACGCAGCCCACGGCGAGCAGACTCGCGGGATCGCCGTGCGCGGTGAAGGGTGATTGCCAGCTCGGTGGCGTGTTCGGCGCGTGCAACACCGGCACGTCGTGGCCGGGTGGCTACTGCCAGGACACGTGCCTCGTTCTGAGCTGCGCGGGTACGGATGTTTGTCTGGATCGCGATTGCTGGGAGCGGTGTCCTGCTCCGGGAGCAGGTCAGAGCACTTGCCGGCTTGGATACGTCTGCGGCGGCTTGGTGCAGAGCGATGGCGGAGTGATCAGCTACGGGTACTGCAAGCCTGATTGCCATCTGCCCGGGGCGGGCTGCACCACCGGGACGTGTAACTCGCAGGGTTACTGCATTTGACTTGCCCTCACCCCGACCCTCTCCCGATGGGAGAGGGAGATACTTCGCTACTTCCCGCGGAGTGACTTGCTCTGCTGCGTGCAGACCTGCACCAGCGAGGACAACGTGATGTCGGTGCCCGCGACGGTGAAGCTGCGCTCCTTCAGCTCGGGGCTGCGCTGCGAGAGGATCACGCCGGTCGCGATGCACTCGTCGAACTGCGCGAGCGCCTCGCTCTTCTTCCCGCTGCCCACCAGCTTCTTCGCAGACTCGTAGGCCTTCTTCGGTCCCTCTTCGAACGCGAGGAAGGGCACGACGTCCTTGAGGAGCTTCTCGGTAGCCGTCTGCTGCTGGCTGCACAGCCCGAGCACTTCCTTCGGAGTGCTGGGGCGCCCGTCGAGCAACAGCGCCGCGTTCGAGAGCATGGGGAACTCGCGCACCATGGTGCCGCCTTCGCTGGTGCACAGCTTGAACTGGCCGATCGCCTTCTCGTACGCGGTCTTCTGCGTCTTCAGGTCGGCGTTCGAAACCGCGTTCACCGCGGCGCTGCCGGCAGAGAAGTACTCGACGGTCTTCTTGCGCACCTCGCGCACCTGCCGCGCGCGCTCGAGCGCTTCGATCAACTTGAAGTAGTCGTCGCGCGCCTTGTTCGCCTGCGCGGCGTACTTGCCGTCCTGCTGCTCCATCGCGGTCTGCGACTCGACGAGCGCGTTGAGCGCTTCGATCGCCTTGCTCGCATCGTTGATGTGCTGGTCGGTGGAGTCAGGCTGCTTGGCGGCCTCGAGCCGCACCTTCGCTGCATCGGTCGCCGCGATCAGCCCCGCGCGTCCATCGTTCGCCGAGAGGGTCACCTTGCGCGCGGCGATCTTCACGCCGAGCTCGGTCACGCGCTTGCGCACCTCGCGATCGTACGCGGCGTACTCACGATCCTTCTTGGTCAGCTCGGTGCCCGCGTCGAGCGCGCCCACCAGCTTCTGGATCTCCGCCTCCGCGGCCTGGATCTTCTCCTTCGAGAGACCCGGCTGGCCGAGTCCTTCCATGTGCGTGGCCACCGACTTGCGCACCTCTTCGACCTTTTCCTTCTGCTTGCCTACGTCGATCTCGATGCGGCGCTTGCTGGTGCTCGCGCGCGCGTCACGAATGAGCGCCTTCGCGTCGAAGACGAAGGCACCGAGCGTCGGGTCCTTCGGGTTGATGGGCGCGATGGTCTTCTCGAGGATGTTGATCGCCGCGTTGGCCTCTTCGAACGCCTCGTCCGGCGGGTTGTTCTTCGCGATCACCTTGAGCGCCTGGTTCACGTCGTTGGTCGCGACGTCGATGTTCTTCTTCGCGAGCTCGGCCTCGACGTCGACGAGCAGCGCGCGCACTTCGTCGCAGTACTTCCCGAACTCGGCGATGTGCTTCGACTCGGGCTCGTACTTCTCGAGCAGCTTGCGCACCACGATGGCGGCGGTGCGCGCCTCGGCGATCGCGTCAGGCGACGGCTTGCGCGGACGAATGCCCTTCACCGAGGCCTGCAGATCCTTTCGCGCGGGCTCGATCTCTCCCTTGAGGCGGGTGATGCCGGTCTCGCTCCAGAGCGCGTCCATCTTGGTCTTGGCCGCGGCGACCTCGGAGCGGGTCTTCGCCGCTTCCGCGCCGTACTTCGCGTCCTTACCCTCGAGCATCTTTCCTTCCTCGAGGCGCTTGTTGAGCGTGGTGATCGCGAAGTCGGCGGCCTTGAACTGCTCGTCGGTCGAGGTCTTCGCGAGGGGACCCATCGCGGCGGTGAAGTCCTTCTTCGCCTCGTCGAGCTGGCCGCGCTGCTTCGCCACCAGGAGGCCCGTGGCGCGCACGTCGATCGCCTTCTCGCGCTTGCTCATCATCGCCTCGAGCTCACCGAGGTACGTGCCGAACTTGGGATCTTCCTTGCCGTATTTCTTCGACTCTTCGACGTGCTTGCGCAGCGAGGCGATCTCCGCGAGCGCGGCTTCGAACTCCGGCACGCCGGCTTCCTTCGCGTCAGCCTTGTTCGCCTTTTCGGTGACCGTCGCGGCCTCGGCGTCGAGCTTGCGGCGCTGCTCGAAGATGTGAACCATCGCCCTGCGCTGATCGACGTAGGCGCGCTGCGTGCGGAACTCCTTGCGGGCCGCGAGCACGGACTTGGCGTAATCGAGATCGTTCGACTCGCAGTCGGGGCACGCGTCGATCACGCCCTTGAGCGCCTCCACCGCGTTGTGCGCCGTGTCGAGGTCGGCGTTGGAAGGCGGGTCCTTCTCGATCACCGCCACCGCGTCAGCGACCTTCTTGCGCGCGGCATCGAGATTCTTCTGCGCGGCGGCGACGTCGGCTGCGTTGGCGTGGAGAGACAGGAAAACCAGCGAGGTAAGCGCAAAGGCCTGGGCGGTCTTCATTCGTGGCCGAACCCTACTCTCTGTGTCTGTTCACAGTGACTTTTCGAATGGTTGCTCTCCTACAGGTCGGCACATCTGCGGGCCCTAGCCGCTCGGTCTGGCGCGGGTGATCCGCCGCCTTGCTCCTTCGTGCGAAAGCTCTGGGGCAATGACGGCAGCCGCAGCGACGAGATACCGCGCGATTCGAAAAATTGCGGAAGGTGGTTCGGCCGAGGTGTTCCTGGCTGAGCAACTCGGCGCGGCGGGCTTCAAGAGAATGGTGGTGCTCAAGCGAATTCGCGCTGAGCTCTACGCCGACGGCGATTACCGCGAGCAGCTCCTCGAGGAGGCGCAGCTGGCGATGAAGCTGCACCACTCGAACCTGGTGGAGGTCGTCGATCTCGGAGAGGCGCAGGGGCACTACTTCCTCGTGCTCGAGCTCGTCGACGGTTGGACGCTGGTGCAGCTCATTCGGCGTGCGCGCGATGCGGGGCTGCCGATCCCGCCGTCGATCGCGGTCTACATCGCGGCGGAGATCTGCCGCGGGCTCGCGTACGCGCACGAACGAGCGGAAGCAGGAGTGCCGCTGCGGATCGTTCATCGCGACATCTGTCCCAACAACGTGCTGCTCTCCACTCAGGCCGAGGTGAAGTTGATCGACTTCGGCATCGCGCGCGCGGCCACGCGGCTGCAGCGCACGGGGTTCGGTCGCACCAAGGGCAAGCCCGCGTGGATGTCGCCCGAGCAGGCGATGGGCGAGCACCTCGATGGGCGCAGCGATCTCTTCTCGGTGGGCTCGGTGCTGTTCGCGTTGCTCACCGACACTCCGCCGTTTCACGCGGCGAGCGACATGGAGACGCTCACCTCCGTGACCGAGTGCAAGCCCGAGTTCGGCGTCCTCGATCGACCGGGCATTCCCACGGCGCTCAAGCAGCTGGTGCAGAAGGCGCTCTCGTTCAAGCGGGAGGATCGGTTTCAGTCGGCGCAGGAAATGTTGATGGCGCTCGAGGATCTGCACCGCACCGTGCTCACTCCGGCGGGGCGTTCGGAGCTGGACACCTATCTGCGCTTGTTGAGCACGCGCGATGGAGATCGTGCGATCACCGGGCAGACGATGCCGCCGGTGGCGATCGATCCCATGCAGCCGATCGCGCTCTCTCATGAGCAGACCGCGGCGTTGGCGGCGCCTCGTCCTCGACGAAGGAGATGGCGTTGGTTCCTGGCTGCGGCCGCGATCGCCGCGCTCGCGGTGTACTTCGAGGGATCTGCGAGTTGGTGGCCCAGACCACCCGAGCCCGCGAGCACGCTGATCTATCCAGACACGGGCGACGTGTTCGTCGCGACGGCAGCGCCAGATGATGAGCGCGACGACGAGATCTCTTCCGAGTGGAAGGTATTCCCTTCGCACACGCGCGAGTCACCGCTGCAGATCTCTGCGCGGGTCGCGCCGAAGCAGAGAGCCCGCGGATTGGTGGCGGTGGTGGTCGAGAGCAAGCCGCCGGGTGCAGTGATCAAGGTGGATGATCGGGAAGCGGGCCGGACTCCCGCGACGATCAATCTGCAGAACGGTCGCGCGTATGAGCTTTCGATCGAAGCGAAGGAACGTTCGCCCGTGGTGCAGACTTTGACGCTCACGCCGAAAGCGAGCGGGGCGGCGGTCAGGCTGTCCCCTCTCCCCAGCAGGGGAGACAGTGGCGAGGCCAGCGACC
>CBIHPJ010000123.1:0-15607 GCA_966211295.1 uncultured Myxococcales bacterium
AGGCTCTTCACCATCGCCGCGCTCAGCGTGCTCTTCCTCGACTTCGTGGTGCTCAACTCGCGCCGCACGCCGCTCACCACCAACGAGCAGGCCGCGATGGCCGTGCAGTTCATGGCGGAGTCCGCCGAGCAGCAGTCAGGCACCAAGGTGGTGTTGAGAGATCCGAGCGTGCTCCAGGCGATCGCCCAGGAGCTGGGTGAGGTGCCGTACTTCGTGAAGGGCGAGCGCGTGCCTTCGTGGAAGGTCGAGCTGCGTGAGCGCTGCTCTGGCCCCTCCGATGACGTGGGCTCAGCGGAGGTCGGCACGCTCATCTACTGCGTGGCGAATGATCGAGCGCTCGCGTGGGTGACACTCGTCGGTACTCCGTACGGACAGATCTTCGGTCCGCGCGCGATCGTCTCCACCAAGGGCGTCTGGGTTGGCGAAGTGCACCTCGCGCCCGAGCAGCCGACCGACGATGGCGCCGAGACTGATCCCGACCTCGACTTCGGTGGTCCTCCGCAAGACCCATCTGGGCAGCCGCCTGTGTGGGGCGGGCCTACACAAGACGAGCCGTGATTTTCCTCCCATGGTGGCTTTTGCGAAGCGTTACGCTCCGCTCGCCGTAAGCCGCCCTTCACTCTCTGGAAGCCGCGTGTCGACCGCTCCCAAACGCCAACCGATTCCCTTCGGGAAGTACCTGCTCCTCGACCGCGTCAACATCGGCGGTATGGCCGAAGTCTGGCGCGCCAAGACCTTCGGAGCCGGTGGCTTCGAGCGCATCGTGGCCATCAAGCGCATTCTTCCGAACATCGCCGAGGACGAAGAGTTCATCTCGATGTTCCTCGACGAAGCGAAGATCACGGTTCAGCTGAACCACGCGAACATCGCGCAGATCTACGAGCTCAATAACCTCTCGAACTCGTACTTCATCGCGATGGAGTACGTATCCGGCAAGGACCTGCGCGCGGTGTTCGATCGCTGCCGCAAGCGCGGCGAGCCTGCGCCGATTCCGCTCACCTGCTTCGCGATCGCCCAGTGCTGCGAAGGCCTCGACTACGCGCACCGCGCGAAAGATCGCCAGGGCCGCGACATGAGCATCGTGCACCGCGATGTCTCGCCGCAGAACGCGCTCATCTCGTACGACGGCGAAGTGAAGGTGATCGACTTCGGTATCGCCAAGGCCGCGGGCAAGGCGACGAAGACGCAGGCCGGCATCCTCAAGGGCAAGTTCGGCTACATGAGCCCGGAGCAGATCCGCGGGCTCCCCCTGGACGGCCGCAGCGACATCTTCGCCATCGGCGTGTGCCTCTACGAGATGCTCACCGGCGAGCGGCTCTTCGTGGGCGACTCCGACTTCTCCGTGCTCGAGAAGGTGCGCAAGGTCGAGGTGCTCCCGCCCTCGCACTTCAACCGCAAGATCCCCGACGCGCTCGAGCGCATCGTCATGAAGTCGCTCGCGAAGGACGTCGACGATCGCTACCAGCACGCGACCGAGCTCGCCGAAGACCTGCGCTCGTTCATGTATTCGACGGGTAACCAGTTCGCGCGCAAGGACCTCGCGGCCTTCATGAAGGCCACCTTCGCGGAGGACTACGAGAAGGAGCGCACGCGCATCCAGGAGTACGCCGAGGTGAAGGCGCCCGAGGGCATGCTCGCCGCGGCCGAGATGGGGTTCGGCGTGGGCCCGGTGCCGAACAACGCTGGCTCGGCGCAGAGCCCGAGCGCGATCACCAACGTGCCCACGCAGATGCCGATCAGCTCGTCGCCTTCCGGTCACGGCGCGACGTCGACCTCGACGGGTCTGCCGCCCGTGGTGCGGCCGGTGCCTCCCACGCTCTCTCCGCCGGTGTCTCGTCCGCCGAGCCTCACCAGCATGCCGCGCCTCACCGCGGTCGCGCCGATGCTCACCAACGGCAAGGAAGAGCACGAGGCCACCATGATGGCCGATGGCATGGGGGGCTCGCCGTTCGACGAGCCCGCCACCAACCCGGGCCAGCAGACCATGCGGCCGGACTCCACGCGCTCGCTCAACATTCGCAACCCGCGGCCCGCGGTGGTCTCGGAAGTGGCGACCGATCCCGGGCGTCCCGCGATGCAGCCGGGGCCGCCGGTGCTCTCGAGCGAGCCGCCTCGCCGCATCACGCGCAACCTGCCGACGGCGCCGCCGCCGCCTCCGGTGCTGAACGTGTCGTCGACGAGCGAGAGCTCTCCCACGCTGTCCGGAGTGGGTTTCCAGCAGTCGAGCCAGGCGCTCACCCAGGTCCCGCCGCAGGCGGCTCCGAGTGGCGGCAACACCAAGCTGATCATCGCGCTCGCGGCGATCGTCGCGTTCCTGATCGTCGGCGTGGTGGGCGTGATCATGCTCAAGCCCGCGGCGACGGGTCTCTTGATGGTCAACGTGCCCGACTCGGTCGCGGCCACCGCCACGCTCAACATCAACGGCAAGCCGGTGCTCGACGAAGCGGGTCAGCCCATTCATGAGTGGCCGCAGATTCGCCAGCTCCCGGTGGGCAAGGTGACCGTGATGATCAAGGCACCTGGCTACGAGACCCTGGTCGAGACCATCGACGTGCGCGAAGGCAACGAACCCGCGCAGCTCAAAGGCGAGTTGAAGAAGAAGTGAGAGTGAGCGCCTCCCTTCTGCGTTTCGCAGAAACAGAGTGCGCTCTTCATCTGTTCAGAAGGAACGAACCGACATGGCCCGCAAGAAGACCAGTGACCCGTTGGCGGGGCTCCCGCCGTGGGCGCAGAAGCTCGCTCAGCGGTACTACACGCGCACGGTCAGCACCTTCGTGCTCTACGGCGCGGTGAGAGACCTGCAGCCGGTGACGAAGGAGGACGGCGGTGTCGACTACGCCAACCTCAAGCAGTTCCTCTCTGACGATCTCTTCGGCGGGCGAGATCACGTCATCTTCTACGATCGCAGCTCGGGCATTCGCGCCGCGGCCACCGAGACGCAGCAAGACCTCAATCGCGCGCTCGCGGGCTACGACACGCTCTACGGCACCGACTTCGCGAAGGTGATGCCGCGCGATCCAGGTCGCGCCCTGCAGATCCTCGAGAACTACATGCGCATGCGCGTCTCCGACGGAAAGTCGGTGGCGCTGGTGATCGACTTCGCAGAGACCATCGCGCCCGCGGGCGACATGTCTCATCTGCAGACCGAAGATCGCTTCGTGCTGGCCACGCTGGTGAAGTGGGCGAGCGACCCGCAGTTCCTCTCGGGCGATCTCTCGATCGTGCTGGTGGCGGAGAACCTCGCCGATCTCACGCCGCGCATCTCGCGCAACCCCTACGTGGCGAACATCGAGATCATCCTCCCCACCGAGGAAGAGCGGCTCGAGTTCGTGAAGTGGAAGCTCGAGGGGAAGCGGCTGTCGAGCGTGTCTGACGTGAGCATGGAAGCGCTCGCGAAGATCACCGCCGGGCTCTCGCGCATCAACCTCGACCGCCTGCTCACCGAGGCGCTCGAGTCGGGCCACAAGATCACCGCCGAGGTCTTGAAGGACAAGAAGAAGGAGATCATCCAGGCCGAGTGCCACGGCCTGCTGGAGTTCATCGAGCCCGAGTACACGCTCGACGTGGTCGCGGGTCACGGCAAGGCGAAGAAGATGCTGCGCGACGCCTCGGGTGCCCTGAAGAAGGGCCGCATCGAGGTGATGCCCATGGGCTACCTCGTGTCGGGCCCCGTCGGCACGGGCAAGACCTTCCTCGTCACCTGCTTCGCCGGAGAGATCGGCGTGCCCTGCGTGAAGTTCCTCAACTTCCGCAGCCAGTGGCAGGGCGTGACCGAGGCGAACCTCGAGAAGATCTTCAACCTGCTCAAGGCGCTCTGGCCGGTGGCGGTGATGATCGACGAGGCCGACGCGTTCCTCGGAGATCGCGACGCGGGCGGCGACAGTGGCACCTCGAGCCGCATCTTCGCCTCCATCGCGAGCTTCATGGGCAACACGGCCTTCCGCGGGAAGATCGTGTGGTTCCTGCTCACCTGCAGACCTGACCTGTTGCCCATCGACTTGAAGCGGCAGGGCCGCGCCGAGGAGCACATCGCGCTCTTCTATCCGCAGACCGATGCCGAGCGAGACGAGCTGTTCAAGGCGATGCAGAAGAAGACCAAGGTGAAGGTCGAGTTCCCCGACTTCGCGAAGCTCACCACCAAGAACACCTACTCGGGCGCCGACATCGAGGCGATCCTGGTGCGCTCGAAGTTCCGCGCGATGACCGAGGGGCGCGAAGAGGTCACCACTGCTGACGTCGAGGCGGTGGTGAAGGACTTCATGCCGCCCAGCTATCCGCTCGAGGTCGAGCTCCAGAACCTGGTCGCCGTGCAGGAGTGCACCAGCAAGGATCTGCTCCCGGAGACTTTCCAGAAGCTCGAGCGCGACTTCGTCACGCGCCGGGTGAAGGAGATCAAGATGCTGCTCGAGGAGCGGTAAGTCCAATCGCTCAGGGAGTCGATGCCGTTCTGAGACCAGGGCGCATGAGCCCCCGAGTGACCTGAAGCGCGCTGGGATCAGAACGGTGATCGACGAAGGGAGCGACTGAAAAATGGGAGATCCTCTGGAGGAGCTCAACAGGATCTCCGCCTCCGAGAGCGCAGAGATCCGCGACGAGCTGGCGAACAAGCAGAAGGCCGAGGCGAAGGCGCGTGAGAAGGAACGGCGCGCGGCCGCAGCGCGGGTGGCGGCGGGGAGGACACCGCCGGGCGTCTTTCGCTCCTATCGCTTTTTCTACCTGGTGCTGGTGGGCCTGCTGATCGGCGGGTTCGGCAGCGGCGCGATCTTCGAAGACGATTGGTGGGACGGCCGAGTGGTCACCCTCGTCGTCGGCGGCTGGACCGCGGTGCTCGTCTTCTTCCTGCTCGATTCACTGACCTGGAAGCGGCTGCTCCCGTTCAAGCTCGAGGGCTTCGATTCGATCGCAGGCGACGACGACAGCGGCGCGGGCCGCGTGCCGTACCTGTCCTTCGACGTTCACATTCGCTTCATCGGTGAAGGCAGCGCCGCAGCGCGCACGAAGACCCTGGAGATCCTCGCCAGCCGGGTCAATCGCGCGCTGGAGAAGGACGGAGCGCGCGACGGGCAGTGGCGCGTCGTCGATGGCTCGTCGGTGCGCGGTGAGGGTTCGCCGATGATCTACAACGCGCGGTTCCTCGAGAAGTGGCTGCGCAAGGAAGTGCGGTTGCTCCACGCCGCGTTCCCGGTGGGGGCGGTGACCGTGAAGGCGAAGTACACCGGCGCTTCGTTCGAGCCCTCGGGCGACTGACTCAGTCGTACTCGTAGGTGATCGACAGGTAAGGCCGGTTCGAGGTCGTGGTGGTGTTGTACGTGCCCTGGCTGCACCAGTCGGCCGAGCCGTCGGAGTCGGTGCCGATGGTCGCGGTGCGCAACATGAACTGAGAGCGGTTGCCGCGCGACACGCGATTGGTCCAGTCGTCTTCAACCGCGTCGATGACGGAGACCGTCTTCAAGGTGAGCGCGGTGCTGTTCGAGAGGGTGTATTGGCGACTCCCGAGATTCGAGGTCGAGCAGTCGGCTGCCTCGAGCGACGGCCCGTAGTTCACGTGCCACGCCTCGATCGTGCTTCCGAAGGTGGTGGTGAACGGGTTTCCCGAGCAGGACACCTGCGTGGTGTTGAGCGTGGCGGAGGTGATGTTCACGTTCGCGAGCGAGGTCAGCGACGCCAACGAGAACGTCAAGTACCCGCGGTACACGAGATTGGTGGTGCTATCGCCCGCCGCGGCGACGGTGCTGCCGACCGACGGCGTGATGCTGCCGCAGCCGCTAGTGCTGGTGAGGAAGCCATCGAGCGCCGCGGAGGCCGAGGTGTTCAGGAAGCTCGCCGTGGTCCGGCGCTTGATGCGGAAGGTGCTGGTGTACGTGGTCTGCAGCGAGTTGCCCGCGAGATCCGTCGCGCCGGTCGCTCCGCCGGCGATGCTGAAGGTGACCTGCTGGCCGTAGGGGAAGGACGTGGGGGGCGTGTACGTCATCGTGCGGCCGCTCGAGTTCCAGGTGAAGGTGCCGCCGTTGAAGCCGGTGGGGCTGGTGATGGAGAACGCCCCCTGCGCCGAGGACTGGCTCATCGGCTCGCTGAAACTGACGCTGATCGTCGAGGGGGTCGAGAAGGGGAAGTTGAACACCGAGCGCGGCACGCCCACCGCGTTGTTGGCCGGGGTGGTGCTGATGACGGTCGGGCGCGTGGTGTCGGGCGCGGCGGCGGTGGTGAAGCTGAAGGTGAACGCGCTCTGCAGCGTGTTGTTGGCGTCGTCCCTCGCGCCGGTGCCCATGGTGATGTTGTAGCCGGTGCTCGCCGCGAGGTTGACGCTCGGGTCGCACACGCCCAGCGTGCGCTGCGCGTTCCAGAACCAACTGCAGGTGATTGCGGGAGTGCTGGAGAACGCCGCCTGCACCGAGTTCACGTCCATCGGCTCGCTGAAGTTGAACTCGATGTTGGTGGTGAAGGGCACCGCGGTGGCGCTTCCCTGAGGGGCGGTGGAGACCACGGTCGGCCGCGTGGTGTCGGGCGGCGCCGCGGTGCCGAAGGAGATCGCCGTCATCGGCGCGAGCGGGTTGCCGGCCACGTCGGTGCCCTCGATGGTGACGAGGATCGATGCCGCCGGCGGCCAGTCACTCATGGGCGAGTTGAAGGACACGGTCTGATTGCCGTTGGTCCAGGTCGGGGTGCCGAGGTTCAGATCGGGATCCACGGTGAGCAGCAACGACCCGATGTTCATCGCTTCGCTGAAGGTGAGGCTCAGCCGCGTATTCGTTGGCACGTTCCCCGAGCGCGGCGCGGGGGTCGCGCTCATCAGCGTGGGCGGGGTGATGTCAGGCGGCGGCGCAGTGGTGAACGTCCACGGCGTGCCCGAAGCGACCAGCATGTTGCCGGCCACGTCGCTTCCGGTCACCGCGAGGCTGTAGCTCGTGTTGGCGGCCATCGGCGAGGTGGGCGACACGGAGAACTCGGTGTTGTTGTTCGCCCACGTCGGAGTACCTAGCGTGAGACTCGGGCTCGCAGAGACCATCACGCTCGAGGGGTTCATCGGCTCGTTGAAGGTGACGAGCAGGCCGCTGGTGGTGGGTACGTTGGTGCTGGCGTAATCCGGCGAGACGGTGAGGATGCTCGGACCCGTGGTGTCGGGCATCGCCTCGACCGCGAACTGGTAGCTGTACGCCGGGTTCATCCCGTTTCCCGCGACGTCCTGGCCGGTGACGGTCACGGAGTAGCTCGTGGAGAACGTGAGCGGGCTCGCCGGCGTGAGCGTGAGCACGGTGTTGCCCATGCTCCAGACCGCGGCGCCCGCGTTGAAGGTGATCATCGGGCTGAAGAGGTACAGCACGCCCGAGGTGTTCATCGGTTCGCTGAAGACGAACTGGATGGTGGTCTGGCTCGAGACGCCCATGCTGCCAGTGGTCGGAGTGGTCTGAACGATCACCGGAGGGGTGGTGTCGGGAGGCATGCCTCCGCCGGTGCCGCCACCCATCGCGCCTCCGCCACCGCCCGCTGCTCCACCGCCGCCGCCGGTTGCGCCACCGCCGCCGCCCGTCGCTCCGCCACCGCCGCCCGTCGCTCCACCGCCGCCGCCCATTGCTCCGCCGCCGCCGCCCATTGCTCCGCCCCCGCCGCCGGTGTCTCCGCCGCCGCCACCGGTTGCTCCGCCGCCTCCGCCCGTTGCTCCACCGCCACCGCCGGTCGCGCCACCACCGCCGGTCGCGCCACCACCGCCGCCCATCACGTCACCGCCGCCGCCGCCCGTTGCGCCGCCACCACCCGTCGCGCCGCCGCCCGTTGCGCCACCTCCCGTCGCACCTCCGCCAGAGCCACCACCAGCGCCGCCCCCGGTGCGTGGACCAAGCTCGCAGAGGCCCGCGGAGCCGCAGCGCTGCTCAGAAGGACAGTTGGCGTCGGTCTGACATTGAGCGCCAGTGACCTGCGGAATGCAGCCCGCGAAGAACCCTGAAACGGCAACTGCCCAAAGCACACGTTGCATCAGAATCCCTCGCAGCAAAGCCGGCCGACCGTCGAGCGACTGTACACGAACTCGCCCGCTGCTCCGCGCGCGTTCCGAGGCGATCGCGAACGCCCGGGTCCGAGATGTCCCGGGTGCGAGGAAGCGCTTCGGTGGCGTGAGAAGCGTTCACTCGTGCTCGAGTGCGGTCATGTTCGTGCTCGTCAGTGCACTCGCGCTCGCCGCGGCGCCCGCTCCGAAGAACGTGGTCGAGTGTTTCCTCTCGCTCCCCGACACGGTGCCCACGCTCGACCGGCTGTCACTCGAAGATCGCGAGGCGGCGCTGAAGAAGAAGTCGACCGTGATCGATGTGAAGAACGGCTACCTCTCCTTCGAGACCGATTGGGACTCGCAGGGGCAGACCGATCACTACACGGTGCAGGTCGCGATCTTTCAGCGCACCGACAAGAAGTTCATCGTCGGTGTCGCGCGAGACGACCGGTTCGAAACGCCGGTCAGCATGTTTCAGCTCGTCGACGACGAGTGGACTGACGTGACCGAGACGGTGCTCCCGAAGCTCGCGCAGCCGGACTTCTGGACCTCGAAGAAGTCGCCGCCCTCGTTGGTCGACTCGTTCTATTCCGTCTACCGGTTGCCGCAGCTGGGCACGACGATCACCGTCACGCGGCATCCGTACGTGAAGCGCGAGCGGCACTGGGACGACCAGCCCGATCCCGTGATCCCTCCTGAGGAGCGGGCCGCGCAAGACGCTGCGGAGCGTGAAGCGAGCGAGTCAGTTCGCGAGGTGTCGCTGACGTGGAACGCGAAGAAGGGCGTGTTCACCCGAGCGGCAAGTACACGTCGGTGATCATCTCGCTCGGCTTCACGTTCGGCCCGACGTTCACGTAGTGAAAGATCAGCGGAAAGCCGCCGAACTTCTCGCCGCTCGACGGCAACCACTTCTCGACGAGCTCGGCGGCGACGGGAATGTGATCGCGCGGGCCGACGTGACGAGCCACGGCACAGCGCCGCGCCGGCAACACCTTGTTCACCACTCCCTGCGGATTCGGAGCGACCGGCGCGTCGAAGGTGACGCAGAGATCGACGCGATGATCTTCAGGCTTCGTGTTGAACGAGTCGTCGTAGTGCAGCCCGTAGGTGCGAGCGGCGTCGGGCTTGATGCCCTGTGACTTGCGCCACTCGATGAAGCGGCGAGCGGTCTCGTGTTCGAGCTCAGGTGCTCCGCGATGCTCCAGCGCCGCCACTCGCGTCTCGGGGAAGTCGACGATCTTTACTTCCATTCACGCCCCCTCACCCCGACCCTCTCCCGAAGGGAGAGGGAGAGAAGTCGTCACTCGACCTTCCAGGTGACCGGCGCGAACTCCTTCTTCTTCGTTCCGTTGCCTTTGGGCGCGAGCGCGGAAGCGCCAGAGTGCAGCGTGCCCGCGAGAGTGGCGATCACCTTCACGTTGGTCTGCCAAAGCGCGCCGTTGCTCTGCGCGGGCAAGTGCAGCGTGAGCAGCCCGTCTTCAGTCTCGTAGCGATTGATCGATCCGCCCGAGACGAGCTTCGTCAGCGACGTGGAGTCAGCCTGCACTCCAGCCGGCAGCGAGAGCTCGACCTTCATCTCCATGCCGCCGGGCATCGCCGCGGTGAGCTTCACGTCCGAAGGCAGACCGACTTTCAGGCTCGCGGGCAGCTCGGTCTTCAGCTCGAGGCCGCCGCCCGGCTCGTCCTTCCACGGCGCGTAGGAGATCAGCTGCAAGCTGTAGCCGAGACCCGGCACCGCGGGCTCCGCCTTGATCGACCAGGTGTGCGCGCCCGCGCTCCCGGTGGCGTCGGCGTCGAGCGAGAGCACGCTCTGCAGCGCGGCCGCGTCGAGCACTCCGGTGGTGATCGGCTGCCCATCGCGCTCGAGGGTGATCTTCACGCCGGGCGGCACCGGATCCTTGAACAGCTTCACCGCGGCGCGCAGCGCGACGAGGTTCGCGCGGCCGTCGCCCCAGCCCGAGTACGACGAGTACCCCGAGAGGAGATACGTGCCGAGATCGGCGAGCGGCGCGTCCTTCACGTCCTGCAGAGCGAGGATCGCCATCGCGGTCGCTTCGTAGGTCGAGGGCATCACGCCGTCAGCGCGCACCACGCCCGCTTCGACCGGCAAGTACTTGCCCTCTTCAGAGGCCACGATCTTCTCGAGCACCAGCTTCTGCAGGCTCTCGCCCACGCCGCCGGTGATCGCACCGGACGCGAGGATCGAGGCTGCCGTGTACGCGTCATTCACCCGCGCCGCGTTGCGCTCGAACGCGCCCGAGGCCTTCAAGGTGACCGCGGTCGCACGCTGACGAGCCGCGGGCGTGTCCATCGAGGCGCGAGCAGCACGCACGCACTCCGAGGTGGTGACGAGCAGGCGCTGGAGCGTCCACCCATTCGCGCCCTGGCAGGTGCCGTCAGCGCGCTGCTGCTGCGCGACCTGCATCGCGAGCCGCTCACCCAGGCGCTGGAGCACCGGGTTCTGCGGGTGCGCGAGCGCGGCCTCGGTGAGCAACGTCGCGGTGTCGACGGAAGGCGCGCGCGAGTACTGCATCACCCGCTGCGTCGCGAGGATCGACAGGTCGCGAATCACGGGCTCATCGGGCTTCGCGCCCAGCGAGTTCAGCAACGCCGGCGCCTGGCCGAGCAGTTGGAGCAGGTACGCATCCTCAGCGACGCCCCCGCGACCGGGTGCAGCCGAGAGCTCATTGCGAACGAGGCCGAGCGCACCGGGGTACACGCGCAGACGCACGGCCTCGGTGCCCGGCAGTGGATTCGCCGAGCCAGCGAGCGTGAACGTGCGCGGCGCGGCGAGCGTGCCCGCGCGGCTCACCATTTCGCGGCGGCCCATGGGCTTGAGTTCGATGCTCTTTTCGATCGCGTCGGTCGAACCGAGCGTCGCCTTGAACATCGCCATGCCGGGCTTGGTGGTGCTCATGGTGACGTACTGGAGCGCGTTGCCACCGGCAGGCACCTTCACTCCGCCGCCCATCGCGGAGAGCGTGGCGCCCGAGATTTCGTACGCGAGCGAGGTGCTCACGTCGGCCTCGGTGGTGTTCACCACCTGCACCGGCAAACGCACCGAGTCGCCCGCATAGAGGAAGGGCGGGGTGACGGGTTCGACGTAGGTGGGCAGGGTGCCGAGGAAGCTCGAGACGCTGCCCGCCTGGCTGCCCTGGCGAGAGTGCGCCAGCGCCAGCACGCGCCAGGTCGTGAGACGATCAGGCACCTTCACCGGCACGTTCGCGCGGCCCTGCGCGTCCGTGACGATCAGCGGCTCGAAGAGGAACGTCTCGGGGAACCAAGCGCGCGTCGCGGCCTGTTGGCCTTCCACGCCACCTTCTCCGTCGTCCGACTCTTCTGCTTCCTTCTGATCCTTCGCGAGCATCGCCTTCTTCGGCATCGCCATGCCGCCGCCGCGGCCCTTGGTGCCGATTCCTCCGATTCCGCCGAGCGCCCCGATGCCGCCACCACCAGCGCCAGAACCGCGGAGCCCGAGGCCGCCGAAGCCGCCGCTGTCTCCACCAGCCGCGCCGAACATGTTGCCCATGGCGCTCTTCATCTTCTCCTTCTTGCCCATCTGCCCTTCGTCGCGTTTCTCCGACTCTTCGGGCGCGGGAGGAGGCGCGGCCATGATGGGCGCGGGCGCGTTCATCGAATCGTAGTAGCCGGGGGCGATCGAGGCCTCCCGACTCGCCATCTTGGGCGAAGCGGCGAGGCCGACGACCGTGATGAAGCCGATCGCCACAACAGTCAGTCCGAGGACGATGAACTTCTTCATGGCTTCTCCTTCGCGACCCACTGCGTCCAGTTCTGCGTGTCTTCCGGGAGGCGCGTGCCGTTGATCACGACCGCGCGGGGCTCGGTGAGCGCCAGCAGGTCGGCTGGCAACCGATGGAGCCTGAGCCGCCTTCCCCACGCGTCGCGCGCGGACTCCTTGCGGCCCTCGACGACGTCGAGCGACTTGTTCCACAGCCGCGCCATCACGGGCGGCGTCATCTTCTCGGTCTCGGGCGCCGAGTTCTCCCACGAGCGCACCTGCGTGTAGAGCTCGCCGAGCACGGCGTAGAAACGATCGACCTGCGCCTCGTTCGGATCGAACACGGTCGAGCCCGAGATGGAGACCGCGGCCTCGACTTCAGGCGGAGCCGGCATCGACGACACGCGCACCAGCGTCGCAGCGGCAGCGTTCGCGCCACGAATGCGACCGAGCGAGAGCGCCTGCGCATCCATCGAGCCGAACGCGGCGGTGCCGCTCGCCTGCGGCCTCAGCTGCGCCAACTCATCCGCGCCGGGCAACGAAGCGAGCTGCGCGAGGCTCTCGTCCACACCGAAGAGTCCGACGGCCGCGGTTCCACCCGTGCCACCGACGGTGGTCTCGATGCCGAGCTGCGCCACCTGGCCCGGCGAATAGCGCTGCTTCTCAGGAGTGACCTTCACCGCAAGCGCCGCGTTCGGCTGCACGAAGAGGAACACCTGGCCGCCGCCCCACTGCACGCCAGCCCAGCCCTGCCAATCGGCGGGAATGGTGAACTCGGCGCTGCGGGTCTTCTCGTCGACCTTCGCTTCCTGCGATTGGTAGGCGTGCGTGAGGAACAACTTCTCGGGCAGCTCACCGGTGAAGTCAGGACCGCGGAGGATCTCGATCTTCACGTGCTCTCCGGTCTTCACCAGCTGCGACGACGCGCGCAGGCGAATCTGCGGCACGGTGCCCGGGTTCATGCGGAGCTTGGTGCTGCCGAACACCTCGTTGCCCTTCTTCGCGGTGACGAGGAACTCGTAGCCGACCATGATCGTGTCCTGCGGCTTGAGCGACTCGTATTTCTCGGGCGCGCTCACCGAGATGTGCGCGACCCCGATCGTTCCCTGCTGCTCACCTTCGAGGTCTTCCTGCTGAACGTTGATGGGAAAGGTGACCTGCTTCACGCGCGAAGTGATGCACGAGAGGGCGGCGTCACCGTAGACGTCTCCAGCCACGGGGACCCAGTCGAGCTCCACGCGCTTTTGATCGGCGCTCACCTTCCAGTGCAGCATGCGCGGGAGCTGCCCTGACTTGACGGTGGGGGGCAGGCAATCGCGCCCGTCGAGCAGCGCGTCGGCGAGCCCGTACTCCAGCGCCGGTGGGGGTTGCGGGAAGCCGTCGAGCTCGAACTCGAAGCGCGGGAGATCTTCGTCGTTGAACTCCCAGGTGCTCTCGAAGAAGCGCTCTTTGCCACTGCCGAGCTGGAGGCCCTTCACCGCGCTCTCCACGCACTTGCCGAGCTTCGAAGTGGGGAGCGAGATCGCCGCGACCGAGCCCGACGTGCGCACCAGCAGGCCCACGCGCACCTGCGAGCCTGAGTCGAGCACGTAGCGCGCGCAGGACTCGAGCTTCGAGTCGAGCTTGTCGAAGGCCATGCGATCAGCCAACGAGACGTCGCCGTCTTCGCTGAAGCCGAGGCGCTCGCTGAGGCCCACGCGCTCCACCAACTTGGTGCGGGGCGGGGGACGGAACGGCATCGCGGGGATCACGATGTTCACCGCGGGACCAGGGTCGACCTGCAGGCTCGCCACGCCGTCTTCGTCGACGACCGAGTCGGTGCCTTTGTCAGTCGGCTCCCAGAGGCGCTTCACGTTGAGGGTGACGCCCTCGAGCAAGCGGCCATCCGCGGTCGTCGCGCGGAGGAAGACGCGGTTGTTGAAGCCTTCGACCAGGCCGCCCTCGAGCTCGGTCACCCCGGAGACGGCGATCATGTCTTGCGAGAGGAGAACCGAGGCGCTGCCCTCGACGCGATCTCCCGCGGCATCGACGGCGCCGATCGCCACGCTCAGCGTCGCCTTGCCCTGCAGATCTTCAGGCACCTGCGGGAGGTCTACCGTGAACGCGCCGCTCGCATTGGTGGTCGCGGTCTTCGGGAGCGCATTGCCCTCGACCCAGCTGGTGGGCGGCGGCCACTCACCCGACACGTTCCAGTCGAGCTCGAGCTTCGCGTTCGCCACCGGAGCGCCCGAGCTGTACGTGACCGAGCCCTTGAGCACCGGCCGCTCGCCGCGGCGGTAGAACGGCTTTGCGGTCGACGCCTCCACGCGGAAGCGGGGCAGGGTGAACGGCTTCACGGTGAAGGTGCGCTGCTCGTTGGTGTTGCCCGACTGCCAGCTCACCGTCCACGTGCCCGAAGCGCTGCTGCGATCGATGGGGAAGGAACCCGAGACCACGCCCCACTGACCTGAAGGCGCGCGCTCTTCGAGCAGCAACTCTCCGTTGGGATCGGTGACGCGCCAGGTGCCGGGTCGCTCCTCGAGCGGCGTGAGATCGGAGGCCTTGAGCGCGATGGCGCGGAACTTCACCGTGTTGCCCGGCTCGTAGAGCGGACGATCGGTGAGCACGTGCACGCGCGCCGGCGTGTAGAGGGGCAGCGGAAGTTCGAGCGTCTGTTCACCGATCGGCGAGACGATGCGCGTCTTCAACTTGTAGTCGCCGTCGTTCACCTGCGGGAGCTGCACTTCGGCCTGCAGTCCACCCGCGGCCTTCTCCCAGATCTTCTTGGGCTCGAGCTTGGTCTCACCGTTCGCGCCGATCAGCGACACCGTCGGCGTGAAGTTCGAGATCTCCTCGGTGCGCCGCTGATCATTCGGGCCCACGAGGTACGTGGCGTTCACGGTGACCAGCACCGAGCCATACGCGCCGCGCTTCAACTCGGGCGCGGAGACGTAGATCGTCTGACGCAGCTCTCCGTCGGGGCACTCGTCGAGCCAGAGGCCGGTGGAGAAGCCTGTGCTCAGACACGTGCGCGTGCTGGCGATGCCCAGGATCCCGGCGAGCAGAACGCCGAGTCCAAGGAAGAGACGATTTCGCATGCGGGTATTCCCCCAGAGAGGAGGCGGCATCGTACCCGTGGACACCCCGTGTGGAAGCGTTGTTCCTGTGTTGCTGGGTCGCTTCGCCAGTGAATCTTCCGCTTCGCTCCAGATTCAGTCGGCTTCGCTCCGGGTGAACGCCTACTTCACATCCACCTTCCAGACAGGCGTCTCCTCATCGACCTTGCGATCGCCAGAGAACTTCGTCTCGAGCAGCACCGAGGGAACCTTCGCGTCGAGCTTCTGCACGCCCGCGATGTCGGCGCGGCTCTCGGTGATGAACCACGGCACGAAGTCGTACTGCTTCTCGATCTTGTTGAGCTCGCCCGCTTTGTACTCGGGCGTCTTGTCCGCCATCTTCGGCTTGCTCACCACGAAGTGCGCGTCGACCGTGGGCAGTCCGGCCTTCTGCAGCTGCTTGATGGTGAAGTCCTCTTCGCTCTGGGTGCGCGCCGTCACGTAGAAGACGTCGGCGCCAGCGGCCGCGGCCTTCTTCGCGAGGTTCACCGTCTGCCGGATCTGGAGATCGTTCTTGTAGTTCTCGCCCTTGAAGAAGCGCGGGAACCAGAAGGAGCTGAACTTCTTGGCGTGCTCGGGAGTCATCTTCATGAGCGCCGCGGTCTCCTTCGCGTCGTTGCCCATCTGCTTCGAGGTCTTGCCCTTGAAGTAGGTGGTGCCGTTCGCCTTGTCGAACTCCTTGCCGATGGCGAAGGCGCGGCCGCGCGTGTCGAAGAGCGTGTTGTCGATGTCGAAGGTGACGGCGACCTTCTTGCCCGCCGCGGTCTGCTGCTTGATCTGCGCGATCGCCTG
>CBIHPJ010000124.1:0-15574 GCA_966211295.1 uncultured Myxococcales bacterium
TCCATTCACGAGGCTGCGCTCGCTCGTGACGAGGAAGAGATGCGCCGCCTCGACGCCGAGCTTGAGCGCGTGATGGCGCAGCAGAAGTCGCTGTAAGCGAAGACCGTCCCGCCCCTCTCAGACGAGGAGCTCCGTGATGGGGGTGGTGCTCACTCCCGAGGCGAGGCCCGCCGACGTCGCACCGGTGCCCAGCGCGCGCAAGCAGGTGAGCAGAATGTCGGTGGTGTTGCGGCCCGTGCCCGAGCGGAAGTGATAGCCCGAGCGCAGCGCGCCACCCGCCTTGCCCGCGAGCAGCACGGGGTAATCGGTGATCGAGTGATCGATCCCCTCGGCCACGTCGCTGGTGCAGAGCACCACGGTGTTGTCGAGCAGGTTCCCCTGGCCCTCCTGGGTGCGCTTCAGCGCCTCGAGCGTGTAGGCGAAGTTCCTCATGGTGAAGATCACCGCCTGGTTCACCTTGTCCTGCTGGGCCGCGTCGTGGGTGATGGAGTGCTCGTTGTCGCGCGCTTCGTTGGGCGTGAGGAACTTGAAGCAGTGCCCGCCCACCGAGCCAGAGAACTGGAACGACGCGACGCGGGTGAGGTCGCACGCGAAGGCCATCGCGAGGAGCTCGCTCATCACCGTGGACACCGCCTCGATCGGCTCCACCCCGCCCACGTCGGTGTTCGTCTGGGTGGGCGTCGCGGGCTTGACGCAAGACGAGGTGAAGACCGGCGGGAGCGCCAGCACGCGGGTGCGCAGCTCGGAGATCCCGGTGAGGTGCGCCTCGAGCCGCTGCTTGTCAGTGGCGCCGAGCTTGCCCTTCAGCGCGGCGGCGTCTTCGCGTACCGCGTCGAGCACGTTGGCGCGCAGCGCGTCGCGCGGATCGCGCGGGTCCTTCGGGGTGAAGCCCGCGAAGAGCGTGTTGAAGAGGCGCGCCGGGTTCGTCTCCTGCGGCATCGGCTGATCAGGGCCGCGGTGCGAGAGGTTGCGCAGCGTGGGTCCTTCTCCCGTGGTGAAGCGCTTCGAGACCGCCAGCTGCAGCGACTTGAACGTGGTGGGACCGGCGATCGAATCGGCGGCGACCTGGTCGATCGACTTCATGCCGAACTTCGAGTTGTAGCCCGCGGTCCCCGGATCGAGCGGGATCATCGGTGCGCCCGAGAGGAGCGCCGCGGCGCCGTTGTGATGGCCGCGCAGGTTGGGCGTCTTCACGTTGAAGCCGCTGATCACCGAGACGTAGTCGCGCACGGCAGCCAGCGGCATCAGCTGCTCGCTCGGCGTGTAGGTGGTGCCCACCTGCGCGGGCTTCCACTTGCTGCGGATGACGCCGTTCCCGAAGAACCAGGTGATGAAGCGGCGCGGCGCCGGCATGCCTTGCGCGTGCGCGAGCCCCGAGCCGTCGAGCATCGCCTCGAGCGTCGGCAACGCGAGCGCGGCGCCGGCGCCCCGAAGCAGGTGGCGGCGAGAGAGTCGAAACGTCATGGCGCCTCCAGGGTGCCCGTGCGGAAGGCTTCGGAGGCCGCCAGCTCCTCCAACAGCGACTGATACCGGTAGCCCGAGGCGATGAAGGCCTCCTCGGCGGAATGGAGCGGCCGCGCCTCGGTGGGGAGCTCCACGTGACCGACTCCCTGGCGGAACACCACGCGCGTCAGGCACGACATCACGCGCGGGTCGTCGTGCAGCAGCTGCATCAACCCGGCGGCGTCGCTGAAGGCGCCGCGCTGATCGAGCGACCCCGAGCCGTCCACGGGCAGCCCGTTGTCGAGGGTTCGGCTGCGGCCGATGGCATCGAACCCTTCGAACGCGAACCCCATGGGGTCCATCAGCGAGTGGCAGCCACGGCAAGACCCGCTCTGCATGTGCCCCTCGACGCGCTGACGAAGCGTGTGGCGCGTTCCCGTCGGAGGCTCGGGCAGCGTGGTGCTGACGTCGGGCGGAGGGGCGGGAATCGGCATGCACAAGAGCCGCTCGCGGATGAACCTGCCGCGGTACGTGGGCGAGTTCGCCGAGGGGTGTGACTGCAGCGAGAGGAAGCTGGCCTGGGTGAGAATTCCAGCGCGGCCGGGCGGGAGCTGCACCTTCGTCCACCCCGTCACCGCGGGCAGCCCGTAGTGCTGCGCCAGCGGCCCGTCGACGAAGGTGGTGTTGCCGGTGAAGAGCTCGCGGAGATCGGTCGGGTGGTCGAACCCAACCTCCAGCAGCGTGCGCTGCGTCTCCTCACGCATCGAGGCGCCGAGAGCGACCTGGAAGCCGGGGAAGGTGACCGAGTCCTTCGAGAGTTGGTCGAGGTGCCCGAGGTCGAGGAGCTCTCCGAAGAGCTGCGTCATCGCCTGGCGCGCCTGGGGCTTCTGGAGCAGCCGCTGCACCTCGCCCCTGATTCCCGCTTCGGTGTCGAGGACGCCATCGGCGGCCGCGGCGCGCAGCAGCTCGTCGGGGGGCGCGTTGGTGAGGAAGAACGAGAGGCGGCTCGCGAGCTCCCACGAGGTCAGCCGGCGGTGTCCGTCGGGGCCCGGCGCGCCGGTCTCGTCGAGGTAGAGGAAGGCGGGCGATTGCAGCAGGCCCGCGAGCATGAACTCCACGCCGCGATCGAACTCGTCGTAGGCCGTCGCCGCCGTCACGCCGACCGAGGTCCACCGAGACAGCTCGGTGGGCGTCGCCGGGCGGCGAAAGGCGAGAGGGACGAAGCGCTCGGCCACCGCGCGCATGCAGGTGGCGTCGGTCGCGCTGGCGGGCGTACAGGTGATCAACTCGGAGCGGCGCGCGGTGAGCGCGGCCTGCGCGGCGAGGTAGGCGTTGCGCTCGTACTCGTCGACCGCCGAAGAAGAGATGGCGAGCTGCGCCGCGCCGATCACGCTCAGCCCGTTGACCGGAATGTCTCCCGGAGGAGTGACCGCCGCGGCCGCCTCGGTACCGAGGAGCTCCGCGATGGCGTTCTGGTACTGCCTGGCCAGGAGCAGCCGCGGGCGGAGCGGGGCGGGCTCGAAGGCGGGCAGCTCCTCGGGCACGACGACGTCGTCGGGGGCGGCGCTCGGCAACGCTCCGCGCTCACCGACGATGGTGCCCTCACAGGCCGCGAAGAGCGCGCAGAGGAGGAGCCAGGAGGTCCGCATGCGCGCGACCTCGTGCAACTCGAACGCCGCCCCGGCGAGGCGCGCAAGCCCTCGTCTTGTCTGTGATTTCGGTACGATTTCGGTGGGCAGAGTGGAGTCAGAAAGTGCCACCTGCCCACTGGAGTTCACACCTCAGCGATCAGCTCACCCGAGAAGGGCGCGCACCGCACCCTTCGCCAGCGCATCGAGCCCCGGCAGTGTGAAGATCCTGCCCGCCGGGAACGCCTGCGGCGCCCAGTTCTTCCAGCTGAAGTCGTCGGTGTGCTCCAGGATCCTGCCGCCTTCGACCTTCATGGTGGTCGAGACCTCGTTGTGAACGGGCCGGCCCCCCACGTGGTAGTCCGCCACCCAGTGCCCCTTCACCGTCGAGCCCTCGGCGGAGTCGAGCGTGAACTTCAGCTTCGCGTTCGGGTCGACCTGGAACAGCTTGCGCCACATGTGCGTCGCGCCCGCCGCCGAGTCGAAGGAGAAGATCGCGTCCTTGAAGCGCAGGCGGGGCGCGTAGAGCTTCTCCATCGCGTCGACGTCTTTGCGCTCGAAGGCGGCATAGAACTGGCCCACCACCTCGGCCGGCGTGGCGGTTGCGCCCGCCGGGGTCACCGGCCGCGCGGCGGTGGCCTTCGCCGTCCACCCCTGGGCCGCGCTCGCGACGGGCGCCGCGCTGGCGCCGGGGGACGCGTCGGAGGGGCGATTGACCACGGGGGCGAGGACAGGGCGCGAGACTTTCATGCCTGCTTTTTCGCACGAAGCAGGCGGCTGATTCGTCGCACCCATGCGACTCTCATTCCTGATTTCAGGAACGGAGGAGCGATGACGGACGACCGGCAACTCTCGTGGGACGACCTGCGCGCGCTCGAGGCGCTCGACCGGCTGGGCGACGTGCGCAGCGCTGCGCGCGAGACGCGCCAGTCACTCTCGACGTTCTATCGGCGCATCGCCGAGCTCGAGCGACAGGTGGGCCAGCTCTGCCTCCAACGCGGGGCAGGGAAAGCCACCCTGACGCCCTTCGCGGTGTCGCTCGCGCAGGTCGGCCGCCAGGTGCGCGGCGGGCTGAGCGCCGCGTTCACCAGGTTGCGCGCCGCCGAGGCCGGGCTGGAAGGCGTGGTGAGCCTCACGACCGTCGAGGCCCTGGTGCCGCTGGTCTCGCCGACGCTGATCGCCCTCACCCGGCGCCACCCGGGGCTGCGCGTGGAGCTGCACCCGGGCGACCGCGGCCCCTCGGTGCGTCGCCGCGAGGTCGACGTCGCGCTGGGCGTGATGGCTCGCGCTCCCGAAGGATGCTGGGGCCGTAAGCTGGGCGTGCTCGAGACGGGGGTGTTCGGCGGCCCCCTGAGCGTGAAGCAGCGCGACCGCTGGCTGGTGCGCGCCAGCAGCGAGGGCACCTCACCCGAAGCCGCGTGGGAGCGGGAGCACGTCAAGCAGGGCGCCGTCTTCCGCGCGCCGTTCCACACCCTGGTCAACCTCTGCGTCGCGGATGGCGGGCTGGCACTCATGCCCAGGCTGCTCGGGCGACACTACGGCCTGCGAGAGGTCGAAGAGTTCCGCACGTCCACCCGCGCCCTGCAGCGGCCCCTGTGGTGCCTCACCCACCCCGACCTCAAGAAGTCGCCCCGCGTGCGCGCGCTCTTCGAGGCGCTCTGCGCGAGCGAGCTCTGAAGAATGAAGCTCCCTCTCCCTGCGAACGCGGGGAGAGGGTTGGGGTGAGGGCTACCTCGTCAATCATTCCCCTTGATGCACGCGATCGGCTTCAGGCGCTTCTCGACGTGCGCCAGCCCCGCGAGCTCCACCGCGCCGAGCACCTGCTCGAGGTCCTTGTAACAAGGCCCCGACTCATCGAGCGGCGTGTTCCGGGTGTTGAGGATCACGCCCAGCTTCCCCATGCGGAGGTCGGTGTCCTTCTGGTCCAGGTTCCGCTTCGCCTGCGTCCGCGACAGCCGCCGGCCCGCACCGTGGTTCACCGAGTAGAGCGATTCCTTCGCCCCTTCCTTCGCGAAGAGGATCGCGCTGCCAGTCTCCATGGATCCCGGAATCAGAATCGGGTGTCCGCTCGCTTCCCACACCGTGCCCTCGAGCGCCTTGTGGTGCTTGGGGAACGCACGCGTCGCTCCCTTGCGCGCCACGAAGCGGCCGCCCTCGCGCTGAATCAGGTTGTGCGAGATCTCGTAATAGACCTTCGCCTCGCCGCCGAAGACGGTCTCGAGCGCGTCACACACCGCCTCACCGATCAGCAGCCGGTTCGCGATGGCGAAGTTCGCCGCCATGTTGTGCAGGTTCCAGTACGCCTTGCCCGCCAGCGAGTCGGCGTCGAACCAGATCGAGTCTTCGCTCTTCGAACCCAGGCCCAGCAGCCGCGCGCCCTCGACGAAGTACTGCTTGGCGATGTTCCACCCGAAGCCGCGGCTCCCGGTGTGCAGCATCACCCAGACCTTGCCGTCTTCGTCGACCTGCATCTCGCAGAAGTGGTTGCCGCCGCCCAGCGAGCCCAGCTGCGAGCGCTTGCTGTACGCGACCTCGGGAATGTCGACCGTGTCGTCCTCGACCGGAATGCAGGCGCGCTCCGCGACCTCGTTGCCGCGGCCCAGTGCCTTCGCTCCGTGACGAACGATGTCGTTGAACTTCTTCAGCGAGCTCTTGCCCGCGCCCGGCTGACCGACGCCCACGCCGATGCGGCGCACGACTTCGTCGATCCACATGCGGCGCTTCTCCTTGTCGGCCACGTCGTCCCACGTGAGCGAGGTGGAGAGCTGCACCATGCCGCAACCGATGTCGTAACCAGCCGCCGTCGGCAGCAGGGTGCCTTCCGTCTCGATGGCCGTGCCGATCGGAACGCCGTAACCGACGTGACAATCCGGAGTGATCACCACTCGCGTCGCGCCCGGAAACGAGCACGCGTTCACCACCTGGCCGAACACGTCTTCCTCGACCGCGGCGAGCAGCTCATCCGAGAGAAAAAGGTGCGCTTCGCAACGCATGGTCTTCGTACGAGGAAGGACCCAGTGGCCTGCGGATACGTTTTCCAGCGTCTGCTTCCAGCCCATGGTGACCTCCCAGTGCGTTGGCCGGACGACGGCACGAGATCAGCAGCCTGACACGAAGCAGCAGCGAGAAGGTGTGCAGACATCACACCACTCCGAGGCGCTGGCGGGTCGGTTGAATTCAAAACCAGAGGGGCACGGGCACAATGGTGGAGCTTGGACATTTCGCGGAGGCGTTTCTCGAAGCAGCACCCGATGCGGTGCTCGCAGTCGATGAATCCGGCGAGATCATCTTGGTGAACATGCAGGCGGAGCTGCTGCTCGGGTACAGCCGGCAGGAGCTGTGGGGCAGACCACTCGAGAGCCTGCTCGCGGAGCCTGATGGATCGCTCACGCGCCGCTCGGTGGGGCCGCACAGCATCGAGCTGCTCGCCAGGCATCGCGAAGGGAAGAGCGTGCCGGTGGAGGTGAGCCTCGCGCCGGTGAACATCGACGAGAGGCCGTACACCATCGCGATCTTCAGAGATCTCACCGAGCGCCGGCGGCTCGAGGAGAATCTTCACTACCTCTCCACTCACGATTCGATGACGGGGCTCGCAAATCGGTTTGCGTTTGACGAAGCCCTCGCGCGGTTGGACGAGCAGGGGCCGCATCCGGTCGGCGTGTTGATGGTCGACCTGGACGAGTTGAAGCGCATCAACGACGAGCAGGGTCACGCGGCGGGAGACAACATGTTGCGCCGCGTGGCGGAGGTTCTGCGCGCGACGTTCCGCAGCGACGACGTGGTGGCGCGAATTGGTGGTGATGAGTTCGCGGTGCTGACGTCGGGAAGAGACGCGGAGTCAGTGGAAGCGCTCGGTGCTCGCCTCGCGGATGCGGTGCAGCAGCACAATCGTGAGGTGGATGCGCCTCCGTTGAAGTTGTCGATCGGAGTGGCGATCGCGGAGACAGGGGAGTCGATCTCCGCGGCGCTCAGAGATGCGGATGAGCGGATGTATTCGATGAAGCGGCTGCATCAGGGAAGGTGACGCGCCGCCCCTCAGCCCGAGTACAAAGGGCTCATGGTCGTCGCGTTCAAGGAGTACGGGCTCGCAGTCGCCGAGGCGCTCGCTGCGGTGGTGAAGCGCGCGTCGCAGCCTTCACCCCGCGTGGCCCGCCACTGGGTCTCCACGGCGCGTCTCGACTGGTTCGGCGCCTGCGCTGATCACCACCTGATTCAGGCCTCGTGGTCCTTCGGCGCACTCCGCGACGGACCGAAGCTGGAGCCAGGTCAGCGTTCGACGGTCGGAGTGTTCGCGCTCACTACCTCCAACTTCCCGGAAGTGAACGAGACGAAGTTGAGAACGCTCTGCGAAGGACTGGTGCCTGAAGGGACCGATGGCGCGACACGCGTTTTCCTCCAGCGAGTCGCTGCGCAGTTCGCGACGGCTGACGTGCTGCTCACGCTTCCGGAGTTGGTGGGCTGCGAAGTGTCGCTCTTCGCGCGGCCCGACGCGGTGGACCAAAGTGCCTCCACCTCACGTTGGCCGGAGCACGCACGCGAGCGGGTCCAGGCTGCACTGGCTGCGATGGATCCCGTGTTCGCCAGGCGGTGCGAGGAGACGTGGACTGCTGAAGCTCCAGTGTTGTTGGACGCGGTCAAGCGACTCGAAAAATGAGGGGTGCGTCCGGACCCGTCGCGTGAAACAACGCGCCTGATGTCTGGCCCCTCGGAGACGCTCCCATCACCCTCGGTGATGCTGATGCCCGGCGCGCTCATGCTCGATGGGCGCTTCCGAGTGGTGCGCCTGCTCGGGCGCGGCGGAATGGGCTTCGTCTATCTCGCGGAGCAGGTCTCGCTCGGCCGCCAGGTCGCGATCAAAGTTCTCCGCAACGATCTCCCGCTCACCGCGGGTTTCACGGAACGCTTCCGTCGCGAAGCGTTGCTGCTGAGCTCGGTGGATCACCCGGCCGTGGTGCACGTGATCGACTACGGCACCCACGGCGACGCTCCGTGCCTGGTGATGGAGTACGTCGAGGGAGAGACCCTCGAGAATGTGCTCGTGCGCGAAGCGCCGCTCTCCGTCGACCGCGTGGAGCGGCTGCTCCAGCAGCTCGCGCAGGGACTCAGCGCCATCCACGCGAAGGGCATCGTTCATCGCGATCTCAAACCAGACAACGTGGTGATCACGAAGACCGCCGCGGGCACGGAGCAAGCGCGCTTGCTCGACTTCGGCATCGCGCGATTGATGGCGCCCGATGAAGAGGTGACCGCTGAGAAGGCCTCCGTCACCCAGGCGGGCATCGTGCTCGGCACGCCGGAGTACGTCTCGCCGGAACAGGCGCTCGGTCAGCCGCTCGATGCGCGGAGCGATCTCTACGCGCTCGGCGTGATCCTCTTTCGCGCGCTCACGGGGAAACATCCGTTCCCTGGTCCCTCGCCGCGCGAGTTCATCTCGCAGCACATTCACTCGCCGCCGCCCGCGCTGCTCGACGTGTCACCGCATCTCTCCGGCTTTCCCTCGCTCGTCGCCGCGGTCACCGGGTGCCTCGAGAAGGATCCTCGCAATCGTCCGCAGACCGCTGCGGAGATCGTCACGCTCTCCACTTCGCGTCCGCTCACGCTCTCCACCACGGTGCCTCCGCCTTCGGCGCTCCGCCCCTCGGGGATGAAGGTGCCCTGGAAGTACGCCGTCGCCGGTGGGCTGCTCTTCGCGCTCGGTCTCTTCGCGCTCGGCTTCAATTGGTACAACGAGCCCACGCGCAAGGCGCACCGCCTGGTCGATGCCGGCCGCGGGAGTGAAGCGCTGCAGGTGCTCGAAGATCTCGGGGCGCGCGGACAGACGTGGTCGCTCCAGCAGCTGCGCGCGACCGCGCTCCATCAAGTGGGGCGTCACGAAGAGGAGTGGAAGGTGATGGGCGCTGCTCCGCAGAACGAGCCGCTCGAGCCGATGGCCCTCGAGGCGCTCGCTGATGACTTCGGTCACGCGGAGACGCCGAAGCTCCGCAAGCTGCTCGCGTCGTTGCCGAAGGCGATGTTGCTGCCCACGTTCCAGGCGCTCGCTCGGGACGAGATGCAGTGGAAGCAGTGGGGCGCGCTGCGCTTCGTCGACCTGGAGTACGCAGGGCAGGGTTTGCCGCTGCAGGATCTCTACATGCGCGCGCTCGAGGGGCGTGACTGTTCGACTCGTCGCGTGGCTGCGAAGCGGCTGGTCGACTTCCGCAGCACGGACGCGATTCCGCCGCTCGAGAAGCTGAAGTCGATTCCGAAGAAGAAGGGCGAAGAGGACTGCGGTCAGGCCGCTGCCGAGGCCGCGCTCAAGCAGCTCGCTCGCGAATAATAATCCTCCCTCTCCCTGCGAAGCGGGAGAGGGGCAGGGGAGAGGGGCGTACTTCGCGACGAAGAACGTTCTCGTCAACGTCACGAAGCGACGCTCAACGATGGGCGAGGCAGTTCAGACGTCCGCGCCGAAGATCAACCGGAGCACGAACCGCTCGTTGTCTCTGAACACCGCCGGCTCCGGCAGCGCCTCATCGACCTTCGCCCTGTCCGCCGCCACCTGCGCGAACGCACCGAGCGTGATCCAGAACTTCGGATGCGTGAACGTCATCGCCGGCCCCACGTAGAACGCGGTGCCCTGGTACTCGCGCACCTGCCACGCCGACTTCGCGCGGAACTCGAGCCCCGCCGCCACGCCCTTCGAGATCGAGTACTTCAGCCCAAGGTTCTCCTCGAGCCGCGTGTCGATATCGACGCGGTTGTTCCAGAACAGACTGCGTGAGGCCGAGAAGTTGAGCGCGAGCACCACGCGATCGATGTGGAGATCCGCGACGAGCCGTCCCTCGAACTCCACCTGATCGAGTCCGAGCGACACGCGACCGATTCCCGCCACCGCGAACGGGCTCTTCTCGCGCCACGTGGTGAAGCGCCAGAGCGAGGTGAACTTCGGCTCCACGCCCTGCGTGAAGTCAGTGCGCTGGAAATCGAGATCCAGCGAGATCTGCGTGTCCACGTTGCTCGCGACACCGTGAGTCCACACCGCGCGCGTATCGAGCCGGAAATAATCGGCAGTGCGCACCAGGCGCGGAGTGAACCAGAGCTCGAGGCTGCTCTGCCCCTGGGCCGCGGTCTTCCCCGTCCACGTGAACGGAAAGTCGCGCGGCGCAGCGACGGCGGACAGAGAAGAGAGCAGCGCCAGAAAAACGGCAGCGCTGGCTGAGCGACCAAAAAAAGTCAGGGGACGCATGACGCGTCCCCTGCTTAGCCCAACTCAGCTGACACGCGTCGATTACTGCTGGCGACCCATCACGGTGATGTAGTCATTCGCGAGGATCGAGTTGCGGAACTTCGTGGAGAGCCCGATGGCGTGCTGCGGGTTCACCGTGCGAGTCGCCGCGAACTTCGCCACGTCGAGGCGGGTGAGCTCGTTGTTGAACAGATCCATCAGCAGCCCGAGCTGCGCCGCGGTGAGCGCCTGGCGCTGCAGCGCCGCCTGCGCGTTCGCCTGACGGGTGAGCTCGTTCGGCGTGCTGCGCATCGAGTTGTAGAAGCCAGCCCACGCCATCGCATCCATCGCCCACATGCCGTTGCGGTTCATGCCGCAGCCGGGATCCGACGGGCCAGTGCCGCAGTCACGATTGCCGACGGTGCCCGGAGGAGGAGGCGGAGGGGGAGGACGGTTGCCCGGCGGAGGAGGAACGTTTCCGGGGGGCGGAGGCGGCGGCTGCATCACGATCGGCCCCGGACCCGGAGGAGGAGGACCATTCGGAGGAGGCGGCGGCTGCATCGGACCACGGTTGTTCGGGTTGATCTGGCCCGCGATCACGTTCGTGTAGTTCGTCCGGTACATGTTGCTGGAGAACTTGTCCGCGTAACCGATGGCGTGCTGCGGGTTCACCACGTGCGGCGCGCCGTTCTGCGCGACCTGCATCTTGATCGCCTCGCTCTGGAACAGGTCGAGGATCATTCCGAACTGCACCGCGGTCACGTAGTTGCCCGAGAACATCGTCTGCGAGGTCTGCGCGCGCATCATCTCGTTCGTGTTGCTCTGCATCGAGCGCATGAAGCCGTTGAACGTGGCGCCATCCATCGCCCAGCGGTTGTCGCGCGGCATGCTGCAGCCGACATCGGGGCCGGTGCCGCAGTCACGGTTCTGCACGGGAGGCTGCACCACCACCGGAGGCGCGGGCTGCGCAGGCGGGAGCTGCGGCAGGCGCGGCACGGTGAAGCTCACCTCGCGGAACGCGAGCTCACGGCCGTTCGAGTCGAACACCGAGACGCGCGCCACGAAGCGGCCCTGGCTGAAGTCGTCCTCGGCGAGCGTGGAGTAGCGGAAGAAGTGGGTGAAGGCGTTCTTCCAGACGAAGGGATCGGAGGGGACGCTCCACTGCGAGGTGGTGACCCAGTCGGACCAGTGACCCTGGAAGCTGCGGAAGCGCGCGCCCAGGTAGAAGCGCTGACCGCGGAGGTTGCGCAGGGTGAGCTCGGGCACGGTGACCTTCACCGCGGCCTCGCCCTCGAAGTTCGAGTTCACCTGCACCTGCAGCGCGTTCATCGCCGCCAGCTGGTAGCTGTTGTCGTCATCGTCATCATCGCGACGATCGTCGCGGCGATCGTCACGGCGGTCATCGCGGCGGTCGCCGTACATCGCGCCGCGCGCCTCATCGAGGAAGTCAGCGGCGCGGTGAATGCCCTGCACCACGGAGTCCGGGCAGCCGCTCCACGAAGCCGTCGAGCCGAGGTTCGAGACCTCGAACTTGATCCGCGCGACGTCGCGAGGCCGACCATCCTTCTTGAGGTCGTCGACCTGATCGCTCAAGCGATCGAGCTGGTCATAGACGGCGTTCTTGCACTGGTTGTTCGCGCGCCTTGCCTGGCGAGCTGCGTCGTCGAGCGCCTCGACCGCCTTCTTGATCGGCCGGTTGGCCTGACCCTGACCCTGTCCTTGCGCGGACGCGAGGGTCGAGGCGGTGAGTGCAGCAAGCGCGAAGCTTCCGATGAGGTTTCGCATTTGAGTGAGGCTCCTGGGGAAGTGACGGCCCGTAAGACGGCTTTCACGGGACGGGATTCACGGCGCGGAGCTTGGCAGACCCTCAGAATTTCGAGGATTGCTTTCTGTCTGTAAGAACTTCTGCAGGCGTTCCAGCTCGGCCTCGAGCTCTTTTGTGAAGGCCTTGTCCTTCGGGGCGGAGCCGCTCACGTAGCCGAGCTCGGTCCCGGTGTTGGTGACGTTCGCCCAGCCGATCACCTCTTCGCGCCAGAGGAGAGGCAGCGCGTAGTACCCGCGCACGCGCTTCGCGACCGGAGTGTAGGCCTCGAAGCGATACGCCCAGCCCCACAGCAACTCGAAGCGGCGGCGATCCCAGACGAGTGGATCGAATGGCGCGAGGAAACGCACGTGCTCATGCGGCGCAGCGTTCAGTCGCGGTCCATCGTCATGCGGCCAGTACCAGGTGAGGCCGTTGAGCTCTTCGCGTGGGAGCTCCTTCTTCAACTTCGCGAGCGTGGCGCGCAGCTCTGGGCGCAGATGCGGCGCGCCGAGGCGCAGGAAGCTGGTGAGCGTGCCGAGACTTCGCTCCGGTACCGGTCCGTAGAGCGAGAGCGCGAGGTGAAGGAGTCGACGCGCACGATCCTGATCAGACAGTTCGATCGGTTCTGCGCGGGGCAGGGCGTAGACGCGAATGCCGTTGTCCCTGCGCGCGATGCGCAGCAGTCCCCGGTAGTGCATCAAGTCGAGGAGCGCGGTGCTGGCGCGCGACATGCCGCCCCAGGCGTTCTTCACGCGGCCGTGCGCGAAGTGTTCTTCGACGTCTTCGGGATGCACTTCACCGCGCTGCGCGATGAACTCGAGGATCGCTTGGGCGCGACTCTTGTGCTGCTTCGTCCACGGACGGCGCGAGGTGCGCGGGTGCATCAGCGGCACGTGCTCGCGCGGGAGGAAGCCGTAATTGACGAGGTAGTCCTCTTCGATCGCGAGGCTCGCGTAGCGACGCTCCAGATCTCCGGCGCGGTAGTCCTTCACGCGATGACGAAGGATCAGATCCTGCGCGCGCGCCGGAGCACGGATCGGATCAGCCTGCAGAAACCCGAGCCGCTCGATCGCTTTGCTGAGCGTGGTCGGCGCGAAGAGCGTGCGAGCAATCGCATCGCGCAGCAGTTGGGTCCGAGTGATCAATCCGCGCCCTTCTAACCTCTCCTTGCGAAGCGGGGAGAGGTCGTCCGCGAAGCGGCGGGAGAGGGGCGATCTTCGTTCAGTCTGCGCCGAGAACTTCAGGGTACGCAGATGAGTGCCGACTCGACGTACACGGCGTCGTAGGTGAACTCGGAATCGACGCCTCGTATCGCGAGGCGCGGTTCGCAGCTGCGCCCGGCGTTGCACGGCCCCACGCCTCCGTCGGCTGAGGCACAGGGCAAGCGGCAGACTGATGGACACGTCTTCTCGTTGCCCCAGCTGTACGTCTCCGCACTTCGCCCGATGCAGGTGCCCGAACATCCGGGCCATTGCGGGGCGTTGCATCCCTTCGTTGGTGGATCCTGCACGCAGCGCAATGGCGCCGGGCAGTCTCGATCGAGGCGGCAGTGGGCGCCCTCGCACCCGAGCAGGGTCACACACAGCAGCGCGGCAACCCCGGAGTGGCTCACAGCCGGATCGTCGCTGACCCTCGCTCTGAAAGTGAAGGGCGTGTCGTGCAGTTGTGCCCTCACCCCGACCCACGCACGGTACGCCTGCCCCTTCCGAGAGCGGGAAGGGAGGATGGAGCGCGCCATCTCCTTCGCCTTGTCGTCACCGTGGATCATCGAGCCAGAAAGACGGCTGGGAGGCCCGTTCACTGACCTCCAGAACCCTCGCTCATGCGCTCGCTGATCCATGTTGCCGGACCTGCTACCCGGTGGTACGTGCCGCGCCGCCATGAGCGCTTCCGCAACGTCCACTGGTCGCATCACCCAGATCCTCGGTCCCGTCGTCGACGTCGAGTTCCCGCCGGGCGGCCTGCCCGAGGTGTACTCCGCGCTGAAGATCACCAACTCGGCGATCAACAACGAGCCTGACAACCTCACGGTCGAAGTGGCCGCGCACCTCGGTGAGAACACCGTGCGCTGCATCGCGATGGACACCACCGACGGCCTCTCCCGCGGCTCGCCCGTGAAGAACACCGGCGCGCCCATCTCGGTGCCCGTGGGCCCCGGCACGCTCGGCCGCATCCTGAACGTCACCGGCCAGCCGGTGGACGAGCTCGGCCCCGTCGTCGCCGCGAAGTTCTACCCGATTCACCGCGCGGTCCCGTCCTTCACGGAGCAGAGCAAGAAGATCGAAGTGTTCGAGACTGGCATCAAGGTCATCGACCTCCTCTGCCCCTTCACCCGCGGCGGCAAGATCGGCCTGTTCGGCGGTGCCGGCGTCGGCAAGACGGTTCTCCTCCAGGAGCTCATCCGCAACGCCGCCATCGAGAAGGGCGGCTTCTCGGTGTTCGCGGGCGTCGGCGAGCGCACCCGTGAAGGCAACGACCTCTGGGTCGAGTTCCAGGAAGCGAACGTCATCGCCTGCGAGATGGACGGGAAGCACATCAAGAAGGACGCGCAGGGCAAGATCACCCTGATCCCCGGCAAGTCGCAGTGCGTGCTGGTGTTCGGCCAGATGAACGAGCCGCCCGGTGCCCGCGCCCGCGTCGCCCTCTCGGGTCTCTCGATCGCCGAGTACTTCCGTGACGAAGAGAACCGCGATGTTCTCCTCTTCGTCGACAACGTGTTCCGCTTCACGCAGGCCGGCTCGGAAGTGTCCGCGCTCCTTGGCCGCATTCCTTCGGCCGTCGGTTACCAGCCCACGCTGTCCACCGAGATGGGCGCGCTCCAGGAGCGCATCACCTCGACCACCAAGGGCTCCATCACCTCGGTGCAGGCTGTGTACGTGCCCGCCGACGACCTCACGGACCCCGCGCCCGCCACCACGTTCGCGCACCTCGACGGCACCATCGTGCTCTCGCGCGCGTTGACCGAGATCGGCATCTACCCGGCCGTCGACCCGCTCGACTCGACCTCGCGCATTCTCGATCCGCTCGTGGTCGGTGATGAGCACTACGCCGTCGCGCGCAAGGTGCAGTCGACCCTGCAGCGGTACAAGGAGCTGCAGGACATCATCGCCATCCTCGGCATGGACGAGCTCTCGGAAGACGACAAGATGGTCGTCGCTCGCGCGCGCAAGATTCAGCGCTTCTTGAGCCAGCCGTTCAACGTCGCGAAGATCTTCACCGGCGCCGACGGCAAGGTCGTTTCGATCGCTGACACCGTGCGCGGCTTCAAGGAGATCGCCGACGGCAAGCACGACGGTCTGCCGGAGCAGGCGTTCTACATGGTCGGCAACATCGACGAGGCCGTGGAGAAGGCGAAGAAGCTCGCGCAGAGCTGATTCAAGGAAACGCAATGGCTGCCACCAAGCTCAACGTCGAGATCGTCACGCCCGAGCGGCGGCTGGCTTCGCTGGCTGCCGACGAGGTCATCGCGCCTGGCGCCGAGGGTCTCTTCGGCGTGCG
>CBIHPJ010000125.1:0-15505 GCA_966211295.1 uncultured Myxococcales bacterium
CGAAGACACCGCGTCCCACGCGATCGACGGACGGTCCGCGGTACAGGCACCGGTGGAGAGCCGGAGCAGCGAACCAGCGGGCTGGCCATTCGTGGTGAAGCGCTGAGCCATCACCTCTGAGGCGCAGATGGTGTCGTCGAGCCACGCGACGAGTACCTCGCTGCCAGTGCTCGCTGACGGACTGTCCTGACGACCAGCCGCGCGCAGCAGCGGCGCGGAGAATGAGCCCAGCGGCTGTCCCTGGCGGTCGAACGTGCGGAACCAGAGATCGCTCGAGCGCCCATCGCGATCATCGGCCCACACCACCAGGAAGGCGCTGCCGGTCCACGTGACGGTGGGCGAGCGCTGTGTCCCGCTGGCCGGGCCTGGCCTCGGATCGTCGATTGAGAACGCAGCGCTGAGTTGCTGAGCCGAGGAGACCTGGGCGAGCAACGACACGACGACAGCAGGGAACCACCACTTCATGACTGGCCATCAGCGTACGCCGCGACCCCGACTCGACATTCGTCAATCGCGCGTTCGGAAACAGAAGCCGCGCTTCCGGCACCGTGCAGGCGCCTTGAGGCCTTCTGCCAACTCTCAGTTGCTCTGAAGGCAAAAAGTGAACATGTTCACTTTTGATGGCGATCCGGACTCAAGACAGGGCGTTGCGCAGCCGGCTCCGCATTCTGGAGGCGGCGACTTCGCTCTTCGCCACCCGCGGCTTTGACGCCACCTCGGTCCGTGACGTCGCTGATGAATCCGAGCTCTCGGTGGGGCTGGTCTGCCGCTACTTCCCCACGCGAGAGCACCTCGCGCTCGCGATCTTCGATCGCCTCGCTGACGAGCTCGCCCAGGTCGCAGTGGAGCTGCCGAAGGGCACAGTGGCCGAGCGATTCAAGACGCTGATGCACGCGCGCTTCGCTCAGCTCGAAGCGCACCGGCGCACCCTGACCGCGCTCATGGGGAAGGCACTCGATCCGCAGTCACCGCTCTACGCGCTGGGTGACGCCACCGAAGGCACGCGAGCGAGAGTGCATGGTGCGTTCGCGGTGCTCGTGGGGTGTGCAGAGGACGCTCCGATCAACCAAGACGATCGAGCGCGCCTCTCTCAGTTGCTGTACTCGGCGCATCTCGGACTCGTGCTTGCCGTGCTCGCACAGCCGACTGAGGCGAGGGCTCGACAGCTCCTCGACTCGATCTGTTCGCTCTTGAGCTGGGCGAGACCTGCGCTCCCGATGCTGCGGAGCTTGGTGGGCAAGGGCCTCGAAGGAGTGCTCCTCGATCGTCCGCGTCTTCCCGCAGGAGCGGCTCAGAAGAGCAAGGAGATCCTCGAGCGTCTCTTTCGCGACAACCGAGTGCTGCCCGGTGTGGAGCGAGGGCTCACGATTGCCTCCGAAGCGCTGCACACGCCCATGGTCGAGTCCTTCGTGCGCGCGAAGGAACCGATCGAGCTCGTGCTCCCCGCGTTTCCCGCGAAGGCGCCCAATCCGCGCAAGGTGCTCGGTGCGCTGCCCGATCTCGCGGAACAACGTGCGCTCGAGCGGCTCTCTGAGCTCCTCGATTCGATCGAAGAGGTCTGGCCCGCGGGAGCACGCCTCACGATCTGCTCCGACGGGCACGTGTTCGCTGATGCTGTCGGTGTCTCGGACGCTGACGTCGAGCGCTACCGCGACATGCTCCTCGAGCTCATCGATGACCCGCGCATCAGCTGGTTCGATCTCTCGACCGCACTCGGCGATCAGAGTCCTTCGGCGCAGCGCGCGCATCTGATGAAACTGCACGCTCCGACCGAAGAGTCACTGCGTGAGCGTGCGAAGAGCTCGCCTTCCTTCGCCGCGCAGGTCGACGGCATTCACCGCTTCCTCTTCGAGGACGAAGTGGTGCGCCGGCCGGAACAGACGCGCAGTCAGTCGAAGAAGCTCACCCGCGAGAAGGCGTGGGACGTGGTGCGCCGCAGCGAAGCGTGGGGAACGCTGGTCGCGAGTGTGTTTCCTCGCGCGCTGAGGCTCTCGATTCATCCGCAGCCCGATCCCTCCGTGAAGATCGGAGTGAATCTTCTCGGAGTCGCCGATCCCTGGCTCACTCCGTGGCACGCGTCTGCGGTCATCGATCGCCACGGCACGAAGCTCATGCATCGCGCTGATGCCGAGGCCCTGGGAGCGAAGTTGGTGCTCGACGGAACTCGGCCCTCGCATCTGGAGCTCCCATGAGCCCGACGCTCGCACCACTGAAGCCCTTCGGTCTGCGAGCGGAGTTCCCGGCAGGCACTCGGCTGGCCGACGTGGATGTCGAGGCTCTCAAGAAGTGGATCGATGAGCACAAGGTCGTGCAGTTGCGTGGAGTGCTCCCCGTCGAGCCGCATGAACTCGCCACGCAGAGCCGTCGCCTGGGCCCTCTGCAGCCGTGGTCGTTCGGAGCAGTGCACGAGCTCAAGCAAGTCGAGCGCACCGAGAACTATCTCTACACGGAGCACGCCGTACCGCTGCACTGGGATGGAGCGTTCGCCGACGCAGTGCCGCATTGGCTGATCTTTCAGTGCGCCCGAGCGCCTCCTCCTGGCACCGGAGGAGAGACGGTCTTCGTGGACACGCGAGTGGTGTTGGAGCGCGCCACTCCGGAGCAGCGAGCGAAGTGGGAGAAGACCCGCGTCCGCTACACCACCGAGAAGAAGGCGCACTACGGCGGTTCGTTCGTCTCGAAGGTGATCGCGCGGCACCCGACGCTCGACGTGGACGTGATTCGTTACGCGGAGCCGGTCGAGGATCTCAATCCAGTTTCCGTTGAGCCACTCGACCTCGGCGAGAACGAAGCCGAGCGCGTGCGCACCGAGCTCTCTCGAGCGCTCGCGGTGCCCGAAGCGGTCCTCGACCTTCCCTGGGAGCAGGGCGACTTCGTCATCGCCGACAATCACGCGCTGCTGCATGGACGACGCGCCTTCTCCGATGGAGCGCCACGTCATCTCCATCGAGTGAACGTGCTCGATCCCGATCGTCGCTGGTGGGCGAAACTCAGAGCCGCGTGGCGAGTGCGCCGGCCCGAATTTTTCCGCGCGGAACTTCCGATTCTTCTCATCCCCGCGCTGCTCTCGGCGACCACTCTCAGTTCGCTCGCCAGCCTGCCGTTCCTCGAGGGCGTGGTGCTCTTCTTCCTGCTCTTCAACATTGGCGACATGGTCAATTGCTGGTTCGACCGCGACGTCGATCTTCATCGGAAGACGCACCTCGCCGAAGCGATCGCGATGGTGGGACGTCGCTCCTTGATGGCGCAGATCGTCGTCTCGACGGTCGCCGCGGTCCTGCTCGCGGTCCACCTCGCGCTCGCGCTTCAGCGTCCATGGCTCGCGCCCGCGGGATTGCTCGGAGCAATCTTCGGCGCTGGCTATACGGCGCCGCCTCTCCGGCTGAAGAGCAGGGGAGTGATCCAGCTCGCCGCCTACGTGGGCCTGCTCTTCATCGGGCCGATGATCCTGGTCGCGGGCGTCTTCTCGGAGCGGCCGAGCCTCGAGCTCCTCCTCGTATCGATCTCCTTCGGCGCGATGCAGACCGGAGTGCTCCTGGTGAACACCGCCGAAGATCTCGATGAAGACGAGCGTGAGGGCATTCGCACCGTCGCCGTCGCTCTCGGATCGCACCGCACGATCCTCCTCGCGCGAGCGTTGGTGCTGCTCGGTGGACTCTCCTTCGCGATCGGACTCGGGGTTCAAGTCAGTTGGCTCTGGCGTCTCGCGACGCTTCCCCTGATCGGAGTCACGCTGTGGAACACGCGTTGGCTTCACGAACTGGCAAGACGAATGGCGCCACTCGACGAAGCCGGGCGTCGCGAAGCGATTCGCAAACAGGGGAAGCACGTTCCGAATCGAATCGAGACAGGCGCATGGATGGCGCTGCTCGCAGCCGCGGCGGTCTTCGTGGCGAGGGTCTCGTGAGCACGGCTGAAATTGCGCTCGCTGCGTGGCGGCAGTCGCACGGCCGCCCACCCGAAGAGGAAGATCGCGCGCGGATCTTCTGGGTTGCGCTCGGCCCCTTGAGTCTCCCGGTGCCGCATCCAGGAAAACTGCGCTGGCACGATCTCCATCACCTCCTGCTCGGCTACGAGCCCGATCTCATCGGCGAGCTGGAGATCAGCGCCTTCGAGCTCCGCACCGGAGTGAAGTCGCTGATGGTGCTCCTGCTCTGTCTCGCAGGCGTCGCGCTGGGACTGCTCGTCGCGCCGCGTAGGACCCTCGGCGCATGGCGTGACGCGAGAGGCCGCAGAAACCTCTACGGCCTCCCGTGGGAGGAATTGAAGACGTGGTCGATGAACGACCTGAAGAACTACGTCAACCCTTGAGCAGGTTCTGGCTGACCAGCGTCCAGCCGATCATCTTGTAGAGCAGCCGCGCGCCGACGTTGCCGTCCCACTCGCTCCCGCTGCCTCCGTCGGACACTTCGTTCAGATCGAACCCGACGATGTTCTTCTTCGCGCGCACGATGCCCTCGAGCAGCGCCACGGCCTGCGCGAACGTGAGCCCACCCGGAACCGGAGTGCCGGTGTTCGGGCACAGCGTGGGCTCGAGTCCATCGATGTCCCACGACAGGTACACGTTGTGCGGCAGCTCGTTCACGATGGTGTCGACCTGCTCGCGCCACGGCATGCCGTCGAGCCGCGCCCGCGCCAGCCGCGCATCGAAGAACGTGTGAATGCGCCCGTTCGACTCGAGGATCATGTCGTGCTCGGCCTCGCCGAAGTCGCGAATGCCGACCTGCACGAGCTTCTTCACTCCGGGGATTTTCTTCACCACGTTGAACATGATCGACGCGTGCGACCACGTGAAACCCTCGTACGCATCGCGAAGATCCGCGTGCGCGTCGAGGTGCAGCACTCCGAGGCCAGGAAACTTCTCCGCGTAGGCCTTGATTGCGCCGAAGGGGACGGAGTGATCACCGCCCACCACTCCGACGATCTTCCCGCGACCGAGCCACTCCCTGGTCGTCTGGTAGACCCAGTCGTTCATCTTCTCTGAGAGCGCGTTCACCTTCGCGAGCGCGGCCGCGTCGACATCGCGTCCACCCGACTCGACGATCGGCACCGCGAGCGCCTTCGCCTCGTCATTCCACGCGCGCACCTGGGTGGGGTTCTCGAGCATCGCGATGCCGGGCGCGTACGGCTTGCCGGTGTCGAGGTCGAACAGATCGACCTGCTTGGAGCACTCGAGGATCAGCTCGGGGCCGTTCGCGGTGCCGCCGCCGTAGCTGGTGGTGGCCTCGAAGGGCACGGGCACCAGCACGACCTTCGCGTCGTCAGGAGTGAAGGGGAGGCCGAAGACGCCCGAGTCGGGCGACGCTGCTGCGTTGGGATCGAAGGTCATTTGTTGTTCACCAGGTGAGGACGAGTTTTCCGAAGGTGTCGTTGTTGGCGAGACGCGCGAGCGCGGGCTTGATGTCCGCCATCGGAATCACCGCGTCGACCACGGGCTTGAGCTGCCCGCTCGAGAATGCAGGGAGCAGCCGCTGCTCGAACGCGCGCGCGACGACGATCTTTTCTTCGAGGGTGCGCGAACGGAGCGCGGTGCCCTGAATGCGAATGCGCTTCGCGAGCACGCTGCGCAGCGGCACTTCAGCCGACGCACCCGCGACGAGTCCCACGAGCATCACCGTGCCGTGCGGCGCCATCGCGTCGATCGTCTCTGCGAACCAGCTGCCGCCGACCAGATCGAGCGTCAGATCCACTCCGCGGCCGTTGGTGAGCTGTTTCACCTGCGCGGAGAACACGTCGTCCTTCACCAGCACGGAGCGGGCGAGCCCCATGCCCGCGGCGCGCGCGAGCTTCTTCTCGTTGCGGCCGGTGCCGATCGCCTTCGCCCCGAAGAGCTGGCAGATCTGGAGCGCGGCAGTGCCGACTCCGCTCGCGATCGCGTGAATGAGGACCTCGGTGTTGATCGTCATTCCGCCCTGCAGCACGAGCGCATCGAACGCAGTGGCGAACGCCTCGGGCAACGCAGCCGCATCAGCGAACGACATGCCCGTGGGCATGGGGATCGCTTCGCGTTCATGCGTGACGAGCTCTTGTGCCCACGCTCCGCCGCCAACGAGACCCATCACGCGATCGCCGACGTTCCAGCGAGTGACGCGCGCGCCGACCGAGAGCACCTCTCCGGCGTATTCGAGACCTGGAATGTCCGCGGGCGCTCCGGCGGGAGCGGGATAGAGCCCCATCGTCTGCAGCAGATCGGCGCGATTGAGCGCGGTGGCCCGCACCTTCACGCGAATTTCATCGGGTCCGACCACGGGCGAAGCGACCTCGGTGATGACGAGTGACTCGGGTCCTTCGTTGTTGCTGATCGCAGCCTGCATGGGCGGGCCGAGTACCACAGAGCGGACGGAGTGGTAGACCCGCGGAATGAACTACGCCGACCGCCGGAAGCGTTTTCTCGCCGGACTGCAGAGCCCCGTGCTGCTGATGGCGGGCGGAGCGCTCTCGCGCAATTACCCGGCGAACGTCTTTCCGTACCGCGCGGACGGCAACTTTCTCTACTTCTTCCAGCGTCCAGAACCGGGGAGCGCGGCGTTCTTCGATCCGGCAGACGGCAAGGTGACGCTCTTCCTCGCCGAGCGGACCGTGGCCGATGCGCTGTGGCACGGCGCGCTCGAGTCGTTCGCCGATGTGAAGGCGCGTCAGGGCGTCGATTCGGTGTTGCCGGTCGAGAAACTCGAGGACGAGATCACGAGACGCGCGAACGGCCGCCAGGTGCGCTCGCTCGCAGTCGCTGATCCGAAGGCGACGGAACGGGCACGCTCGATCACCGGCGAGGAGCTCGACTTCGACGATCCGAAGCAGGTGGGCGAGGGCGCGCTGCTCGATCTGATCGCGAAGCTGCGGCTGCACAAGGACGCGGATGAGCTCCACGAGATCCGCCGCCTGGTGCCGATCACGCGCGAGGGACACTTGCTCGCGATGAAGCATTCGAAGCCTGGAGTCCCTGAGCAGTTCCTCAAAGGCCAGGTCGACGGAGCGTTCGCGCGCTCGGGCTGCACGCCCGCGTACAACACGATCCTCTCGGTGCGCGGCGAGGTGCTGCACAACAACGAGTACCGCAACACGCTGCAGGCCGGAGACATCGTGCTCCTCGACGCGGGCGCGGAGTCGGTAGACACGGGTTACTGCAACGACGTGACGCGCGATTGGCCGGTGGGCGGCGCGTTCAGCGCTGAAGGCAAAGACATCTACGACCTGGTGCTCAAGTCCGAGCTCGACGCGATCTCCGCGGTGAAGCCGGGCGTGCGGTATCGCGATCTGCACCTGCGCGCTTCGCGAGTGCTCGCTGAAGGCCTGGTGGCGCTCGGTCTGCTCAACGGCAACCCCGACGGCCTCGTCGAATCAGGAGCGCACGCGATCTTCTTCCCGCACGGCCTCGGTCATCAGCTCGGTCTCGACGTGCACGACCTCGAGTCGTTCGGCGATCGCATCCATTATCCAAACGGTCGCACGCGCAGCCCGCAGTTCGGAACTCAGTACCTGCGCATGGACATGGACCTCGCACCCGGCATGACGTTCACCATCGAGCCTGGCCTCTACTTCGTGCCCGCGATCCTCGAGAACGCGGAGCTCCGCGAGCGCTTCAAGAGCCAGGTGAAGTGGGACGTGGCCGCGAAGTACCTCGCGATGAACAACGGTCGCGGCTTCGGCGGAATTCGCATCGAGGACGACGTGGTGTGCACGGCGAGCGGAGTGGAAGTGCTCACCGACTCGATCCCGAAGACGCGCAAGGAAGTGGAATCACTGGTGGGCACGGCGTGCCCGTGTCTCCCTCTCCCTTCGGGAGAGGGTCGGGGTGAGGGCAAGTCAACTCCGCGGCGCTGCCTCCGCCGCCGCCTTCAATCCCTCGAGCGAACGCTCAAACCGTTTCCCCAATCCAAAGTCCGTCGCGAAGCCGAACAGACGAAGCACTCCGTTCGAGAACTCCTCGCGATTCACGACGAGCGTGCGCTTCGAATCCAACGGCACGAGCTGGAAACTGTGCACTCCGACGATTCTTCCCGGAGCGCGGCCGCGCCAACGCAGCAGCTGTCCAGGTTCAGCCTCGAGCACCTGCGCCTCGACCTTGATCCCCATCTCCACCTTGGTGAACACGTCGCCCACCATGAGCCGCCGCCGCGCAGGAACCGCCACGCGAGTGATTCCATGATCCCAATCGGCCCACTTCTGCGCGTGCGTCAGCAGTTCGAAGATCTTCTCGGGCTTCGCGGAGATCACGGCGTACCGCTCGACCACGAGGTCGGGACTCTTCGGCACTTCAGGGTGAGCGGGGAGGGCGGGAACATCTCGTCGTTGTTCGAAGCCGAGCGTCGAGTACGTCCGCGCGCGACCGAAGCCAGAGAACGCGAGCAGGAGAATGAGCGCCAGACCGGCAAGAACCCACGCGGTGCGCCTTCTCATGAGTACCTCCGAGGAAGAAGTATCCGCGAAGGGACTCACTCGCTGGGCTCACCCTCACCCCGACCCTCTCCCGAAGGGAGAGGGAGACACGTCAGGGTCTCACGTCAGGGGCATGGTTCAGGCTCGGGTGATTCCAGTGCCAGCGCGACTGCGCGGTCTTCTTCAGCGCCTCGAGCGTGCGATCGAACGTAGCGCCCAGGCCAAAGTCGGTCGCCCACGCGAGGGGCCGCAAGAACCACTTCTTCAGCTCCGCGCGCTCGACCACCAACGTGTGATGCGAGTCGAGCGACACCATGCGGAAGCTGTGGACCTCGACCACTCCGCCCGGGCCCACACCTCTCCAACGGATCAGTCTGGGCCGATCAGCGTCGAGCACTCTCGCCCTCACCAGGAAGCGCGCTTCTCTCATCGCGAACGCGTTTCCTTCGTGCAGGGATCCGTGCGCCTCGATTCGGCTGATCGTGGGATCCCACGCGGGCCAGCTCTCGGCGGCGGCGAGCACGTCGTAGATGCGTTCGCGGGTCTCATCGATCACCGCGTACCGCTCGACGACCAGGTCGGGGACTTTGGGGACCTCACGGTGATCACGCAGGGGGAAGACCTGCCTGAGCTGTTTGGGCCCGAGGTTGGAGTACGTGACGGTTCGGCCATCGCGTCCTCTCACTGCAGGTGCGGCGATCGTGGACACGACCCCAAGCTAATGCGCCACAAGCGCGCGGCAGGCGAACGCTCGGCCACTCGGGCCCGTGAAGCTTTACGGGGTTCGAAATGGAAACGCGTCACACCAGCAGGTGGAGCAGGAGAACCTTTGACGCACTCGGTCAGAGCAGTTCACCGTGCTTGAGGTGGAACCCCTGAGCCGATATTGCCGCGCGCATGTCAGGTCAGGCTTGGTTCCAGAAGAAGCCGAAGATCGCCGCTGTCTCCTCCGCTGAGGCCACTGCCTCCGTCAACTCCTCCCGCATGGAAGGCATCTGGGAGAAGTGCGACGAGTGCGGCGACATCATGCTCGCCGAGGAGCTGACCAAGGCCCTCAACGTGTGCCCCAACTGCGGCCACCACATGGCGCTCCCGGCGCGCGCGCGGTTGATGGCGCTCTGCGATCCCGATTCGTTCGAGGAATTCGACACCAACCTCGAGTCCACCGACCCGCTCGGGTTCAGCGACTCCAAGAAGTACAAGGACCGCATCAAGTCGACGATGAAGGCGCTCGGCGAGAAGGACGCGTTCATCGCCGGTGTCGGCATGATCGAAGGCCGCCGCGTCAGCATGGGCATCTTCAACTTCGAATACATGGGCGGCTCCATGGGCAGCGTGGTGGGTGAGAAGGTCACCCGCGTGTTCGAGCGCGCCATCGAGCTCAAGTGCCCCGCGATGGTGTTCTCCGCTTCGGGCGGCGCGCGCATGCAGGAAGGCATTCTCTCGCTGATGCAGATGGCGAAGACCTGCGCGGCGCTCAATCGCTTCCGCGAGATCCGTCAGCCGTACATCTCGGTGCTGCTGCACCCGACCACCGGCGGAGTCGCCGCTTCGTTCTCGTTCCTCGGGGACGTGATCATCGCCGAGCCCCGTGCGCTCATCGGTTTCGCCGGCGCGCGCGTGATCGAGCAGACCATTCGCCAGAAGCTCCCCGAGGGCTTCCAGCGCAGCGAGTTCCTCCTCGAGCACGGCATGATCGACGCGATCGTTCAGCGCAAGGACATGCGCGGGAAGATCGTGCAGCTGCTCGGCCTGATGGCGTCGTGACTCCTGTAGAGGCCCTGGCTCATTTCGCGGGCCTCTCTCCGTCCAACATCAAGATGGGGCTCGATCGAGTGCTGCTCGCGCTCGAGCGCCTCGGCAATCCACAGCGGAGGTTCCCTTCGCTCCATGTCGCTGGGACGAATGGAAAGGGCTCGACCTGCGCGATCGCCGCTTCGTGTCTGAGCACGCGCTACCGCACGGGCCTCTACACCTCGCCGCATCTGATTCGCCCCAACGAGCGGATTCAGATCGACGGAGTGGAGATCGACGACGCGACCTTCGGAAAGCGCATCGCTGAAGTGATCGAGATCCTCGGGGCGCAGCACGACCTCACGTATTTCGAGTTCGGCACCGTGGTCGCCTTCTGGCACTTCGCGCAGGAGCAGGTGGAAATTGCCGTGATCGAAACCGGGCTCGGAGGCCGCCTCGACGCCACCACCGCCTGCGCGCCGAAGGTCACCTGCATCACGCCGATCGACTTCGATCACCAGGAGTACCTGGGCAACACGCTCACTTCGATCGCGCGCGAGAAGGCGGGGATCGTGAAGGACGGCGTGCCGCTGATCTCGAGCAAGCAGCACCCGGAAGCGCTCGCGGTACTGAGTAGCGCAGCTCCGAATTTGAAACTCGAAGGGCGCGACTTCGGAGCGGAGCGCCTCGAGAATGGCGCCGTTCGCTTCTGGTCCGCATCAGGTTCTTCGATTCAGTTCGAGCTCGCGCTCAAAGGTCCGCATCAAGTGCAGAACCTCGCGGTCGCCCTCGCGTGTCTCGAGACACTCGCCGATTTCCCGCTCACTCCGAAGGAGCTCCGCGCTGGAGTGAAGGACTCGCGCTGGCCTGGACGACTCGAGGAGTTCCCCACCGAGCCGCTCGTGGTGCTCGACGGTGCGCACAATCCGGCGGGAGTGCAGGCGCTGCTGCAGGCGCTCGACACCGACTACGCGAAGCGCCCCGTGCACCTCGTGTTCGGAGTGTTCGCCGACAAAGACTCCGAGCCGATGATGCGCGCGCTGTTCCCTCGAGTGCTGGCGATTCACCTCGCGCCGATCGCCAGTCCGCGCTCCAAAGATCCTCGTTCCTCCGAGGCGCTGGCTCGCGAGCTGAACGGCCGGGTTACCGTTCATCCCGACGCCGAGACCGCGCTCGCCATTGCGCGCTCCCAGGCCCCTCACGATGGGCTGGTGCTCGTCGCCGGATCTCTCTTTCTCGTCGGGCAGTTACGCCGCGTCCTCCTCGGTCAGCCCCGTTGACACGAGAGGACTCGCGGTTACTTTCGCCGCGCCATGGATCCACGTCCCGACACGAGCCCCGCCGCCGAGCAAATCGAGGAGATCGCTCCCGCTGACGCTGAAATCGAGCCGGAGGGCGCCGTCCAGAAGGTCGAGGAACTGACGAAGCAGCTCCATGCGTCGCACAAGCGCGTGAACGAGCTGGCCTATGCGCTCCAGGCGGGCGAGCGCGACCGAGAGCAGTTCAAGGAGCGCCTCACTCGCGAGCGCGAGCGGATGCTCGACGTCGAGAAGGGCAAGATCGGTGTCGCGCTCGTCGAGGCGATCGATCAGCTCGAGCTCTCGCTGCAGTCCGCTGACGACTCTCCGCTGGCGCGCGGGGTCAAGTTGATCCGGGAAGGGCTCCTCAAGCAGGCCGAGGGCCTCGGCATCGAGCGCGTCGAGCTGCTCGGCAAGCCGTACGACCCGAACCTCGCTGAAGCGAACGACATGGAGATGACCACCAATCCCGACGACGACGGCAAGGTCACGGGAGTGTTGAAGGCCGCGTACCAGCTGAAAGGCAGCTCGAGCAGCGTGGCTCGTGTGATTCGCGCCGGAGTGGTGAGGGTGGCGAAGTACGTGAAGGCCGCCCACGCGTGATCGTTCAGGCGCGGCCCAGCAAGGCAGCGGCTAGCATCGGGCGCATGCGCTCGTTCCTCCTCGTCGCGTTGATCGCGATCCCTGCCTCGGCGCAGAACGTCGAGGAATGGGTGCACGGCAAGATCGCCACGCAGAAGGGCATCCTCAAGCCCGTTACTCCCGGGTCGCTTGGTCCGTCAGGCCAGCTCTGGAAGGAGCGGCCCGCGAACGCGCCTGCGCTTCCCGGCTTCGTGCCTCCGACTTCGCTCGCTCCGCTGGTGAAGGCCGTGCGGCCCGGCGTGGTGAACATCGGCACGCGCAACGAAGACGCCAAGCGTTCGCTCGGTTCGGGCTTCGTGATCAATGCCGACGGGCTCGTGGTGACCAACAACCACGTGGTCGAGCGCGCGCAACGCATCATGGTGCGCCTCGCGGATGGTCGTGAATACGAGGCGGTCGTGGTGGGAAGAGATCCCGCGACGGATCTCGCGCTGCTCCGCCTGCCCGATGCGAAGGAGCTCCCGACGGTCACGCTCGGCGATTCCGATCAGCTCGAGATCGGTGACTGGGTCGTCGCGATTGGAAATCCGTTCGGCCTCGACATGTCCGTCACGCACGGTCTGATCAGCGCCCGCGAGCGCGTGATCGGCGTCGGTGCGTTCGACGACTTCATTCAGACCAACGCGATGATCAACCCGGGCAACTCTGGCGGTCCGCTGTTCGACATGCATGGCGACGTCGTCGGAGTGACCACCGCGATCGACACCCGCGGCATGGGCATCGGTTACGCGGTGCCGATCAACTTCGTGAAGGATCTCCTGCCGAACCTGCTCGACAACGGGCGGCCGGAGCGCGGCTGGCTCGGCCTCAACGTTCAGGAAGTAGGGGAGGGGCCCGCGCGCATTCCCGTCGTCGTCGACGTGTTCACCGGCAGCCCCGCGGAGAAGGCCGGCCTCAAGCCTGGCGATCGCGTGGTGCGGATCGGCGGGAAGCCGGTGCAGAAGTATCAGCAGATCCTTCGCAGGGTCGCGCTGCTGCAGCCGGGCACGCCGCTGAAGGTCGAAGTGACTCGCGGTGGCCGTGGCTTCGAGTTCACCGCCACGCTCGCTCAGCGTCCCTCGATGGAAGCGCTCAAGGCGATGAACTCGGGCGGAAGGATTGATGCGCTGGGGCTCGCGCTCAAGGCGCTCGATCCCAACGCGGCTGCTTCGCTCGGTACCGAGCCGGGACTGCGCATCGAAGCGATCGTTCCCGGTGGGCCTTCAGAGCTCGCGGGCCTGGCGACCGGTGACGTGATCGTCGAGGTGAATCGCGAGACCGTGGCGAACCTGAAGGATCTCGATGCAGCTCTCGGTGACTCGGAGCTGAATCAAGATGTGCTGCTGAAGATCCGGCGCGGGCAGTCGATGCGGTACCTCACTGTCCGTCCGCGGACCTGAGCTTACTTCCCGAACCAGATCCCGACCTGCTCGCCGCTGCGGCCGACGCTCACCAGCACCGCCTCGAACTTCGCCTTCACGCCCTTCATCGTGCCGCCGCCCTTCTTGGGGAGCGTCCAGATGCCCAGCGGGGTGAACACGATCTGCAGCCGCAGCGCCTGCGACTGAACCTGGCGCGCCATCATTCCCGGGTTCCAGCCCTCGGGCATCTGGCTGTCGATGCGGATGAACGGCATCACCGGGTTGCCGTCAGCGTCGGTCTTCGAGGGAGCGCCGTGCGTGATCGCCGAGCCCGACGCGCCGAAGAACGGCGTGAGGTTCAGCACGAAGTTGCCGTTGTTCACCTTGACCTCGCCCATCTGCAGGACGCCCGAGGTCTCCTCGGTGATGATCATGTAGAACTTCTTGCCCGTCGCGCCCTGGCGAAAGATCTCCGCGTTCTTCTCGCACTCGCCGCCGCCGAGCATCTTCGACTGGCAGTCACCCACGTACTTCTCGATGAACGCCGAGAGCGCGCCCATCGCCTCCGCTTGATCGCGCAGCTTCGCGAAGCGCTGATCGACATCGGCAAAGGCAGCAACGGGGAACACAGCGACGGCCAGCACCAGCAACGTCACGAGCGATTTCATCGAACTCCTCCAAGGATCAGCGACAACCATCCATGTCGCAGTGAGTGGTTAATTTGCCTACATCAGCCCACTATGTAGGCTTCGCGACAGTTCCGCACCCCACATGGAGCGTCGCAATTGAACGACCGTCGCCAGAATCTCCGCTTTGACAAAGTCTTCACCGTCTACCTGAGCACCGCAGACGGCATGACGAGAGGCATCGCCAGAAACATCAGTTCGTCGGGTCTTTTTGTTGAGACCCGTGACTCGCTTCCGCTGGGTGGGCGCATCAAGGTCACCTTCTGCTCCGAGGACGGCACCGAGATGACGGCGCTGTGTGAGGTTCGGTACCAGGTGGCGCTCAATTACGGCGACGGGGAAGAGACGACCGGCACCCGCGGCGCGGGCTTGCGGATCATCGCTTACGAGACGCGCGAGGACCAACCACTTCTGCTCGTCGATCGTGAACGCGTGATGCACTGACGCGTTTGATGGCCGTCAAAGGTCGCGGAAAACGCTGAGGCCTGTCCGGGGGTGGGGTATGTCCGGCCCCGCCGTATTCACTTCCTCCGGGGGTTCATCCAGCAATGAAACGTCTCACGCTCGCCGCCGCCGTCGTCTCGTCTCTGACTGTTTTTGCCCAGGGCGCTCCGCCGCCCCCGCCCGCGAAGGGCGCTCCTCCGCCGCCTCCCGGCAAGGCCGCTCCGGCCCCGGCTCCCGCGGCTGCTCCCGCTCCTGCCGCCGCGGCGCCTGCCCCGGCTCCCGCTGCTGCTCCTGCTCCCGCCGCTGCCGCGATGGACATGAGCAAGATGGGCCCGGGTTCGCGCAAGCCGACCAACGAGGCCAAGACCAAGAAGGAAATCGAGGCGTTCTTCAAGGAAGAGGACGCGCTCATGGCCAAGAAGGACTGGGACGCGATGCTCAACCGCATCGACTTCCCCGTCACCATGATCACCGACAGCACCTCGGGAGCTCCCTCGGCTCAGGTCTCCACCAGGGAGCAGTACCTCGCTGAGATGAAGCCCTTCTGGGAGAACACGCCCGCGGGCTACTCGATGAAGCACAAGTTCACGATCGCCGTGCTCTCCGACTCGCTCGCCAACGTCGTCGACGACTTCGACATGACGATGGGTAAGCAGAAGACCAAGGGCAAGAACTCCATGACCGTCGTGAAGGTGGGCGGCATGTGGAAGGTGAAGACCATGGTCGAGGCTGGCTGGGGCGACATGAGCGGCGGCAACGCGGCTCCTCCGGCTCCTGCCGCGGCGCCTGCGCCTGCTCCGGCTCCGGCGGGCAACACCGGCGTTGCGCCGCCTCCTCCGGCGAAGGGCGCTCCTCCTCCGCCCCCGGCGAAGAAGTAAATCTTCGAAGCTGACGCTGAAAACACGACGGCCCGCCGACTTCGAGTCAGCGGGCCGTGGTTGTTTTAGCGCGGGCCCCCAACCCCCCCCCACACCACCGGAGGCGC
>CBIHPJ010000126.1:0-15441 GCA_966211295.1 uncultured Myxococcales bacterium
AGGGCGTGCAGTTGCCATTCGTGCACGTGCAGCTCGCGGTGCTGTCACAGGTGAGCGAGCACGACGTGCACTTCACCGAGCAGCTGGAGCCGCCCTCGCAGACGACCTTGGCGCGCTCGCCCGCGTCGATCTGACACGAAGAGCCGGCTTTGCAGGTCACCGTGGCGTCGTTGCCCAACTTCAACACGCAGCTCGTACCGTCAGCGCACGTGACCCTGGCGCGATCGCTCGCCGTGAGCTTGCAGGACGACCCCGAACACTCGGCCTGCGCGTCGTGACCCACGGTCACCTCGCAGTTCGCGGAGCTCTCGCAGGTCAGCGTGGCGCGATCTCCGAGCGTGCCGGTGCAGCGCGACTTCGAGCAGCCCGTCACGTTGTCATGCCCGCTGCTCAGGGTGCAGTTGGCGCCGTCCGCGCAGAGGTACGCGCAGCGATCGCACGTCGCTGGCTGGCACGGGCTCCCCGTACACATGCAGTCGGCGGTCATGCACACCGGCACCACCGGAGTGCAGCCGAGCATCAGGAGCAGAATCAGAAGTGAGCGGCTCATGCCGTCCCCCTATTCCAAAGCTCACTCGAGTTGATCACCGTTCTGACGCCAGCGCGCTTCATTTCCGAGGGTGGGCTGCGCCCCGGCTTTCAGAACGGCATCAACTCAATTGAGCTTGGCTGGAGCACCCTCCTTGCGGCCCAGCAGCGAGTACAGCGCGGGCAACACCAGCAACGTGAGCAGCGTGGCTGAAACCAGTCCGCCGATGACCACGGTGGCGAGCGGCCGCTGCACCTCCGCTCCCGGCGCGGTGGAGAGAGCCATCGGCAGGAAGCCGAGTGACGCCACGAGCGCGGTCATCAACACCGGCCTCAATCGTCCACTCGCCGCCCTGGTGATCGCTTCGACGTGCTCCACGCCGGACGCCTCGAGATCGCGCGTGAAGCTGATCAGCACCAGGCCATTGAGCACCGCCACTCCGAAGAGCGCGATGAAGCCCACGCCCGCCGAGATGGAGAACGGAATGCCGCGCGACCACAACGCGAAGACGCCGCCGATGATCGCGAACGGCACGTTCAGGAAGATCAGCAGCGCGGCGCGCGTGGAGTTGAACGCCAACCAGAGGAGAAAGAGGATCAGCCCGAGCGCGAGGGGCACCACCACTGCCAGTCGCGCGCGCGCTTCGAGGTAGTGCTTGAACTGGCCGCCCCACTCAGCGTGGTAGCCGACGGGCAGCTTCACCACGCTCGCCGCGCGCTTGGCATCGTTCACCACCGAGAGCAGATCTCTGCCGCGCACGTTGAACTCCACGGTGAGCCGGCGTGACTGGCGCTCTCGGCTCACCTGCGCGGGGCCGGTGGTGAAGTGCAGCTCAGCCACGTCACCGAGCGGCACCACCTGCCCACTCACCGAGCGGAGCGGCAGCGCGCGCAGCGCCTCGACGTCACCTTCGAAGTGATGCGCGGTGCGCACCACGATGCCGAAGCGGCGCTCTCCTTCGAGCACGTCTCCCGCGGGCGCGCCGACGGACATCGTCTCGGTGACCTGGTTCACGTCCTGAATGGTGAGACCGTAGCGGGCGAGCTTGCTGCGATCGGGTGTCACCCGCAGATAGCGGAGTCCTGCCACCTGCTCGACGCGCACGTCCACCGCGCCCGGCACCTTGCGCACCGTCGCTGCGATCTGTTCGCCGAACTTCGCGAGCTCGTCGAGATCAGGTCCGTAGATGAGGATGCCGACGTCCGAGCGAATTCCCGCCACCAGCTCGTTGGTGCGCATCTGAATCGGCTGCGAGATCGCGCCGCCCACTTCCGGAGAGCGCGCGAGCGTCTCCGTCACCTCTTTGGTGATCGAGGCCTTCGTCGCACCCGGCCGCCAGGTCTTCTCAGGTCGCAGCTCGATGTAGATGTCCGAGGCCTCGATGCTCATGGGATCCGTCGCCACCTGGGGAGATCCCGTGCGCGCCACGACTTGATCGACCTCGGGGATCTTCCGCAGCTCCTTCTGCAACGCGAGGTCAGTGCGGATCGACTCGCTCAGCGCCGCACCCGTGAGCCGTCGCGCTTCGATCAGAATGTCTCCCTCATCGAGTTGCGGAATGAACTCGGCGCCGAGCCGGGTGAAGCCAGCCAGCGCGGCCACCAACAACACCACGCTCACTCCAATCGTGATCGCTCGGTGCTTCATCGAGCGCGCGAACAACGGCTCGTACAGCGCGTGCGCTTTCCTCAAGAGCCACGTGTCTTCGTGCGAGTGCGACGGCTTCACGAAGTAGCTGGTGAGCACCGGCACCAGGGTGAGCGAGAGAATGAACGCACCCAGCAACGCGAGCAGCACGGTGATCGCCATCGGACGGAAGAGCTTTCCCTCGGTGCCGATCAACGCGAGCACCGGCAGGTAGACGATCGCGATGATCGCCTCGCCGAACACGCTCGCCGCGCGCACCTCGAGCGTCGCGCTCTCCACGACGCTGAGTTGCTCCGCATCGGTGAGTGCCCGTTCGCTCGCCTTCGCGCGTTCGGTGAGCCGCCGCACCGTGTTCTCCACGATGATCACCGCGCCATCGACCAGGAGGCCGAAGTCGATCGCTCCCAGGCTCATCAAGTTTCCCGAGAGACCGAAGGCGTTCATCACGGTGATCGCGAAGAGGAGCGAGAGCGGAATCGTCACCGCCACCACCAGCCCCGCGCGCCAATCTCCGAGCAGGAGGAAGAGCACCAGCATCACCAGCAGCGCGCCCTCGAGCAGGTTCGTCCCGACCGTCTTGATCGTGCGATCGACCATCGCCGCGCGGTCGTAGAACGGCTCGATGCGCGTGCCCGGAGGAAGGCTGGGCTCGAGCTCCTTCAACTTCGCCTTCACGGACTCGGTCACCGAGCGCGCGTTCTCTCCGAGCAGCATGAGCACCACGCCGACGACCACTTCGCCCTCGCCATTCTTGGTCGCGGCACCGCGACGCAGCCGGGGCCCGAAGCGCACGTCACCCACGGTGGCCACGGTGATCGGAACGCCCTGCGGAGTGGCGCCGATCACCACGTTGCGCACGTCTTCGAGGCTCTTCACCAGGCCGTCGGTGCCGATCACGAAGTGCTCGCGGTTGTGCTCGATGTAGCCGCCGCCCGCGTTCGCGTTCGACTTCTGCAGCGCGTCGATCACCTGGGAGATCGACACGCCCGTCGCCTGCAGCCGGCCCGGCTCGAGCACCACCTGGTACTGCCGCTCTTCGCCACCGAAGCTGTTCACCTCGACGATGCCCTTCACCTGCCGCAGCTGCGGAGCGAGGTACCAGTCGAGCTGCTCGGCGAGCTCCATCGCGCTCAGGCGCTCGTTGCGAAGCACGAATTGGTACACCTCTCCGAGCGCGGAGCTGATCGGCCCCATCTGCGGCTTGCCGTACTGCGCGGTCACCGCTTCCTGCGCCTCGGCCATGCGCTCGTTCACCAGCTGCCTGGCGAAGTAGATGTCGGTGCCGTCTTCGAAGGCGACCGTGACCACCGAGACTCCGTACTTGGAGATCGATCGCACCTCGGTGTTGCGAGGCAGGCCCGCCATCGAGCGCTCCACCGGGACGGTGACGTACTGCTCGACCTCCACGGGAGAGAGCGCTGGCGCGGTGGTGATGATCTGCACCTGCACGTTGGTGGGATCGGGGACCGCATCGACCGGCAGCGCGATCGCCGAGCGCACGCCCACGGCGATGAAGATCAACATCGCCACCAACACGGTGACTCTGTTCTGCAGCGACCAGCGGACGATCGCGCCCAGGAGCGCGAGCATTTACTCGTCCTCCGAGAGCGTGGACTTGAGGAGCAGGCTCTTGAGCGTGAACACGCCGCTCACCACCACCTGTTCTCCTTCGCCCACTCCGGAGAGCACCTGCACGTTCTCCATCGCCGACTCGCCGAGCCGCACCTCGTGCACCACGAAGTCTCCATCGGGCGCCTTGATGAACACGGCGGGTCCCGCCCCCACGTCGACGATCGAGTCACGCGGCACCACCAGTTGCGGCGCGATGGTGCTCACGTCGGTGAGCTCGATGTTCGCGCGGCCGAAGAGTCCGAGCCGGAGTTGACCTCCGTCGTTCACCACGCGCACTCGCGCCGTGAGCGTGCGCGCCGTGGGATCGATCTGCTGGCTCACGTAGTCGACGGTGCCTTTGAAGTGCGAGCCGGGGAAGGCGTTCAGCTGCACGTCGGCACGCGCGCCCACGCGGAGCTTCTCGAGGTCCTTCTCGAAGACGCGCCCGAGGAACCAGACCTCGGAGAGATCCACGATGTTCGCGAGCACGTGATCCGCGCCGATGGGTTGTCCGAGGACGGCGTCGCGCATCACCACCACGCCGGAGAGGGGCGCGCGCAGGGAGACGAGGAAGCCGCTGCCGGAGTCCGCGTTCACTCCGAGGGCGGCGAGTTGTTCTCCGAGAGCACGAGCTTCGGCTTCCTGGGCGCGCGCGTCGGCTTCTGCGTTGAGGAGAGCCTGATCAGCGCCGAGTCCGCTGTTCTTGAGCGCGGTGAAGCGTTCTGCATTCGAGCGGGCCGCTTTCGCTCGGGCGGTGGCGGCGGCGAAGGCGCCACGGAGGCGGCCCACGTCGGGCACGCGGACGACCGCCATCACGTCTCCGCGTTTCACGATGCTGCCTTCGTTGAAGCTCACGCTTTCGAGACGGCCTGGAGTGGAGGCGGAGAGCTTCGCGGAGCGATCGGGTTGCGCGACCACTTCGCCGGTGAGGACGACCGTCGACGACAACGCCAAACGTTTCACTGGCTCGGTGCGAATGCCGGCGCGCTCTGCTTCTTCCGAGGTGAGGCGCAGCGACTTGGGGAGCTCTTCGTGGCCGTCGTCTTCGTGGCCGTGCTCGTCTGTCTTGGGCGCTTCGGGCTCGGTGCTCTTGGGGCAGGAACAGCTGAGGAGGAGCATCAGCAGGAGTACGCCCCTCACCCCGACCCTCTCCCCGCTTCGCAGGGAGAGGGAGTTGATGGCGCTCATTGGGAGACCTCCAGCGAACCGCCGTTGGCGCGCACCAGACGGACCGAGGCGGCGCAGAGCGATTGGCGAGCATCGAGGGCGCTCTGCAGCAACTCGATCAGCACGAGTTGATCTGCCAATGCTTCGCGCACGGAGAGCCGCGCGGCTGCCACTTGCTGTTCGATCGCACCCAATCCCTCGCGTGCTCTCGTCACTCGCTCGGCCGTGAAGAACTGCCGCGACTCGAACGCGCTCTGAAACTCTGCACGCGCGAGTTCCTTCTCCGAGCTGAGCGTGCGCGTCGCGTCTGCCAGCTCCGACTTCACGCGCGCTGCTTGTCCCACCGACGCTTGCCCCTCGCGGTAGCGGCCGAGCGGGACGGGGAGGGGAATGGGAATGGCGAGCCCGCCGCCGAACACCTTCTCGTCGAAGCCATCGTTCTGCGCGAACAGGGAGACGGTGGCATTCGGCACCACGCTCCGGTGCATCAGCTCGACGCGCGCTTCGGCCGCGCGCTGCTCTGCTTCGAGCGCCAGCAGCTCAGGTCTCGCACCTTCGTCATTCGGAGCGCTCAAGGGCTCCAGCTCTCCCTCGAGCTCGACGCGTCCCACGTTGCCCAGGAGCGTGCGCAGTCGCACCTCACTCGTCGTCGCTTCACGCTGCGCCTCCAGCCGCGCTTTCCCCGCTCGCACCGCGACTGCATCCGCCACCGCGGCATCGATCTGCGAGGCGAGTCCCTGTGCAGCGAAGCCCGAGGCGGTCTTCGACACCGCGAGGCACGACTGCTCGATGCGAGACGCGAGCGCCACTCGCTCCTTCGCGGCCAATGCATCGAACCACGCGCGCCACACGCGCTCGGCGATGTCTGCACGCACCACCGCGGCCTGGTGACCTCGCGCGACGAGCTCGCGATCAGCCGCGTCAACCCGCAGACCACTCTGACCGGCGAGCTCGAGTTCCTGCGCGAGCGTCACGCTCCAGTTGAGGGCCTGGGCATCAGGCCCCTTGCGCGCGGAGAACGTGCCGCTCACGAAGGGATTGCTCGGAAGAAACGGACGCGCCGCTTCTCTGCGTCCCTCGGCCTCGCGCACGGATCCCAGCGCAGCGCCCAGCAGAGGACTGTGCGCCTCCGCGCAAGCGACGAGGTTCTTCCGGTTGATGGTGGTGCAGTCGGGCTCAGCAGCGAGCGCGACCTGTGAAAACACGAACAGCGCACAAAGCAGCCGCGGGCGGACGGCCCGCGTGACAGGTGAAGACATGGAACGCTCCAGAAGATGACGAGAGAAGAGAGAGGTCTCTTCGTCAGCTCACGGGAGGGCGAAACGGAGGATCGAGGTGACCACTTCGCGCGCTCGAGCGCTCAGAGGTGGCGATGTTCGTCACGATCGCGAACGTCGCTCGCTCACTCGCAATCACAGGCACCGTGACGTGATGTCCAGAGACACAGTGCGCGCACGCCTGCGAGCACGGCATTCCTGACTCGTCGCAATCATCAGCGCAGCACTCGACGTCATTGAGCCACTCCGCGCCGATTACATCGCGAAGCGTGGGCGTCGAAAGACACGCGAGCAGCACCGCCGCGAGGCGGAGGAACTTCGCGAGCTGCGAGCGTGAAAGCGCCTTCAAGCGAAGTCGGATGTAACTCTCCGACCCCATCGTTCGCAAGCTACCGAGAACTCGACCAGTACGAGGTCTTCTCACACAGCTCATTACCGCCGACTGCGCAGAGCTCGTGGAGCGGGCTGATCACCACCGCCTTGGTGAACACGAAGGGCACCAGTTCGGCGGCGTTCGCCGCGGCATCCGCCTGGGCCAGTTCCGTCGTCGCTCCCCGGCCTCCGGCGGAAACGCGGCTGGGCATTCCCATCTCCGAGTAGCCCTCGCAGAGCACTTCGCCCGAGGGGAAGGCGAGCACGCGCGCGCCGTACGTCCCTTCGGCCCCCGTATACGTGGAGCCAGAAACCACGGGCTTCGTGATCGAGTCGTACCGGGCAACCACGAGGTACTTGAGGTCGTTGAGCTCGGGATTCCCCGCCTTTGCGCTCTTCAAGTGGTTCTTCCAGATGGTGGGATCGGCGATGTCCGAGAAGCGAGGGAACGACGCCTCGGAGATCTCCTCCAGGTGCCGATCCGTCACGTCGAAGCGCCAGATGGACTCCACGCCGACGACCGACTCGTCCACCGCGTAGTAGTCCTTCTCCAGCGTCGGCATCTTCGAAGGAGCGAGCTTCGCCACGTACGCCGCGATGCTGTGCGAGTCGCCCGCGGTGAGCTTGCCTTCGCACGCCTGTTTGAGCGGCTTCATCCCCTCGGTGGGGAGTGGCGCGTGCTTCTCACCCAGCTCACGCACCTTCTTCCTGAGCTCCGTACTCGCCGCGTCGTAGCTGCGATGCAGGAACGCGAAGCCCGCGGCGCTCAACCCGTACAGCGCGACGATCCCCAGGAAGATCTTCAGCTTCATTTCTCGTCCGACAACTTCACCGCCGAGGGAGACGCGTTCAACTCCGAAAGCCACGCCGTCGCGAAGTCGCGCGCAGCCTTCGTCGCATCGGGCCCAGCGCGGAAGCAGAACTTCCACCACTTCGGCTTCGCCTCGAGCACCTTGTCCGCGAAGCGCTTCTTGCCAGTAGGCGTCTCTTCCAGCTTGGCGTCGAACGGCAGCGTCTTCGTCTCGTTCAGGAAATACGTGAGCCGCTCGGTGAGCTGCGTCTTGAACGCCAGATCGTCAGGCTGCTTCATCGCCTTCTCGCGAGTGGCTTCTTCCTTCTCCTGGCGAGGCCGGTCCTTCTTGAACGCCGCGAGGTTCTGCGTAGCGCGCTCGAGGCCGATCGCATCGGAAGGCTCCTTCACCTTCTTCTCCTTCGCGATGGTGCTCCAGTACGCGAAGTCGGCGGCGAGGGTAGCGGAGCGAGTGACCACCGTGTCGTGGCCGTAGCCGAGGTACTTCGTCCAGTTGTCGCGGCCCTGCGGAGACTCGAGGTACTGCCGCACCTGCGTGAGCGCCTGCGTGGTGAGCGCGGCGCGCGCGGCGCCGTCGAGGTCCTCGATCTTGTATCTCGTGGCCCAGCGCTGAAGCGGCGCCTCGGTGATCCCGTTGACGAGCGAGTAGACGATCAGTGACTGCGACTGCGCGCGATCGATCTTGAGCTCAGCGAGGTCGGGCGTGGCGGCGAGGAAAGCGGAGAGAAGCAGTGTCGTGAACATGGGACCGGGAGACGAAGAAGAGTGAAGGCGATTCAGCCTACTGAGCGATGAACGGGTTGCTGATCGCTTCCGCCGTGGAGGTGGTTCGTCCATCGAATGGGCTCGAAGCAGCCGCGGTGGTGATCCGCGCTGCCACCCGCAGCTGGTAGATGCCACCGAGCTCGAGCAGTCCCGTGGGGAAGGTGAGGCTCGTGCCGCGGGTGAATCCGGTCGCGACCCGAGTGCGCGTGATGAGGCCCATCGGCTTGGTGAGGCGCAGCAGCGTGACCGAGTAGTCCGTGGCCGCGGGAGGCGCCGTATTCGCGCTCCAGGTCACGGTGAGCGGCCCCGCGGTCGCGGCCGTGACGAACTGATCGGCCGCGATGCTCTGCACCTTGAGCTGCGTCGGTGGATGCACCTGGGGGACGAGCGGCTGGTTCAGATCTGCCTGCGCCGTCATCTCGCCCGTCGCGGACCACACGCCCGCATCGAGGATGGTGGTGCTCACGCGGAAGTTCGCCGAGGCGAAGCCGAACGATCGCCAGGCCGTCGGCAACGGATTGACCACGGTGACCGAGCGGTTCACGTCGGAGACCGGGTTGCCGAAGCGCGTGTCATTGGCGCACGAGATCAAGTCGGCGCTGGCAGTGGCGCTCGCGGGCTCGGCCACCACGTAGAGCGTCTCGTAATACTGAGTCGCCTGCGGATGCGCTTCCGTGGCGCGCGCGGCCCATTGCGTGCGCGGCCAGGTCACGGCCAACGCCTGCTGCGGCGTGGTGGCGAAGGTGCCTGCCGCAGCATTCGGACCCGGGTTGATGGTGGTGGAGGTGATGTGTGCGGCCGCCGAGCTGACGCTGCAGTCGAGAGTCACATCGGCCACGCCGCCGTCTTCCGCTGCGCCGGGTACGGGCGTGCTGATCAGCGGCTGATACTGCAGATAGATCGCCCACAACGTGTCGCCCTTCGACGCTTCGAGGCGCGGGGCATCAACGCCTCCGGTGAGCAGTCCGTAATCCCACGTGAAGGAAGTGGGAGTCATGCCCGCGGTCGGACCCGAGCTCAGCGCCGACGGATCCCAGCCGTAGAGATTGGCGCCCTGAGAGAAGAGGAGGATGGAGTCGAAGTCGTTCCACATCGGAAGCCCGGCGGTGGCGAGCGTGAACGTCGCGGCGCCCGCATCGACGTACTGCTGATCAGGTCTTCCCAGATCCGTGTAGCCGACGTCGAGCGTGTCGGTCTGCGCGACGTAGAACGCGTTCCCGTAGCGGACCATGTACTCGCCCGCCGGCACGTTCTGCACCACGTAGCTCGAGGCCGTGCGCGTGCCAGGGAGCGTGGCTCCGCTGACCGAGAGCGAGATCCCCGCGTCACCGAGATTGGTGTCCGTGGTCATGGTCCGCTCGTCGAAGTGCTTCACGGTGCTCGTGAAAGTGACCGTGCGCGAACCGGTGCCCCCGCCACCTCCAGTGCCACCTCCGCTGGTCCCACCTCCACTGCCTCCACCAACACCTCCACCGTTTCCTCCGCCCGAGCCTGAGGGCGCGCAGATTCGCAAGGCGCTGCAGGATCCCCCGAGACAGCTGCTGCAAAGCGCCCCGCCCGTGCCACACGCGCTCGCGGAGTCACCGGTCTGACACGTACCGCTCGTGTCGCAGCAACCCGAGCTGCAGGTGGTGGAATCGCACTTCGCCTTCGGACACGCGGACAACACGGCGACCAGGAGCGCCGCACAGAGGAATCGCATGGCGAGCCACCTAGCGCTTTGAAGCACGTACCGGAAGTCGTGAGGCGCAACCTCACCCCTGTTAGTGGAGCCGCATGGATGAGCGGCTCACCGTCGACGAGCTGAATGACATCTGGCCCGTGTTGTCAGCGGGTGAGCGTGTCGAGGCGTTCCAGCACATGGCGCGGGTCGACTCCGATCCGTTCTTCCTCCGGCTGCCGGCCCGAGATCAGTCGGCGATCCTGCTCGCGATGCCGGAGGCAGAGCGGAGCCTGTGGTTGCGCCTGCTCGCTCCGGACGACGCCGCCGACCTCCTGCAGCACGTCAGTCCCGAAGCGAGAGTCGCGCTGGTCGGTGGCCTCGACGAGCCCGCCCGCCGCGAGGTCTCGGCGCTGATGGCCTACGAAGAAGACAACGCCGGCGGCCTGATGAGCCCGCGCTTCGTGCGTCTGCGCCACGACATGAACGTGCGCGAGGCGATTCACTATCTGCAGAAGCAGGCGCAAGCGCAGCAGCGCTTCGAGACCATCTATTACGCGTACGTGCTCGACGAGCGGCAGCACCTCGAGGGCGTGGTGTCCTTCCGCCAGCTCTTCGCCGCCGCGCCCGAGAAGCCGATCAGCGAGGTGATGACCAGCAAGCCCATCTGCGTGCCCGACACGCTCGATCAAGAAGCGGTCGCCGCCCTGATGTCGAAGCACGATCTTCCCGCAATCCCCGTGGTCGATGCCGAAGGGCGCATGAAGGGCATCGTCACCATGGACGACATCGTCGACGTGGTGCAGCGCGAGGCCACCGAAGACATCCAGAAGCTCGGCGGCATGGAGTCCCTCGACACTCCCTACCTGCAGACCGGCCTGTTCGCGATGGTGCGTAAGCGCGGCGGCTGGCTCTCGGCGCTCTTCCTCGGCGAGCTGCTCACCGCGAGCGCGATGTCGTCCTTCGAAGACGAGATCGCGAAGGCGGTGGTGCTCGCGCTCTTCGTGCCGCTGATCATCTCCAGCGGCGGCAACTCAGGCAGCCAGGCCACCACGCTGATCATCCGCGCGATGGCGCTGGGAGAAGTGCGCATTCAGGACTGGTGGCGAATCATGCGGCGCGAGTTCGCCGCGGGCCTGTTGCTGGGGCTGCTGCTCGCCACGCTGGGCATGACGCGCATCCTGGTGTGGCAGCAGATCTTCCACAGCTACGGAGAGCACTCGTTCGTGGTCGCGCTCACCGTCGCGGTGAGCCTGATCGGCGTGGTCACCTGGGGAACGCTCGCCGGCTCGATGCTCCCCTTCGTGATTCGCCGCCTGGGGTTCGACCCCGCGAGCGCCTCGGCGCCGTTCGTGGCCACGCTGGTCGACGTCTCGGGCCTCGTCATCTACTTCGAGGTCGCGCAGTTCATCTTGCGCGGGACCATTCTGTAGCCCCGAAAGCAAGCCCCTCCCGGCCTGCCTGATCCGGCAATTTCACGTTGATCAAGGGTGGGGCGTCTTGCCCAACGCCAAGCCTGATCAGCGTCCGCAACTAAAATCGCTCAACCTCCTACCGCCCCGTGCATAGAGTCCCGGCCCATGTCTGACGCCTCTGACGTCCCCACGTTCGGCGACAAAGTTCGCTACCAGGTCGACCGTTTCCTCTCGTGGAGCCCGCTCGCCCGCTTCGTGGGCCTGTTCGGTCTCTCCCTCATCCTCGTGACGATGAATGCGATCCTCGTTCGCTTCGCGATGCCTCCGCCCGAGGAAGGCAAGGAGGCCTTCGACTTCTTCGAGGCCATGTGGTGGGCGACCGGCCGCGTGGCCGACGCCGGCACCATGGGCGGCGACGAGGGCACGCTGGTGCGTGGCATCGCCATCTTCACCACGCTCTGCGGCGTCGGCGTGGTCGCGTTGCTCATCGGTCTCGTGAGCTCGACCATCGGCGACAAGATCGAAGACTTGCGCAAGGGCAAGAGCCCGGTCATCGACGAGAACCACACCCTCATCCTCGGCTACGGCGAGAAGGTCTTCGCGATCCTCCGCGAGCTGCGCGAGGCGAATTCCAACCAGAAGTTCGCGTCGATCGTCATCCTCTCCGAGACCGACAAGGAAGAGGTCGAGAACGCCGTGCGCGAGCGCATGGGCGACATGGGCCCCACGCGCGTGGTGGTGCGCCAGGGCAGCACCTATTCCGTGCACGATCTCCGCAAGGTCGGAGCGAGCCGCGCGAAGAGCATCGTCATCCTCTCCGAGTGCAAGGACGAGGACGTGGATGACGTCGACGCCGCGGCGGACATGGGCGCGATCAAGACGCTGCTCGCGCTCCGCCGCATCAACGGCGCGCTCAGCAAGAACCACGCGGTGGTCGAGCTCGCCGACAGCGATCGTCAGCCGGTGATCGAGCAGCTCGGTGGTGGCGGCGTGGAAGTGGTCGCCATGGCCGAGACCCTCTCGCGCATGATGGTGCAGACCGCGCGGCAGAACGGCCTGGCCGCCGTGTACCGCGATCTCCTCTCGTACGAGGGCAGCGAGTTCTACTTCAAGAACTTCCCCGAGCTCGCCGGCAAGCCGTTCGGTGAAGCGCAGTGGAAGATGAAGGACGCCGTGGTTTGCGGCGTGCGCACCGTGAGCGGCAAGGGCACCGCGAGCTGCATCATCAATCCCTCGGACGAGTTCGTGCTCGGCGAGAAGGACGAGCTGCTCTGCATCGCAGAGGACGACGACTCGTTCTCGCTCACCGCCAATCACGATCCGCAGGTGCCGCAGGACTTCAAGGGCGCCGAGCCGCGCGCGCGCAAGCCTGAGCGTCTGCTGGTCTGCGGCAAGAGCCCCAAGCTGGGCGACATGCTCAGGGAGTTCGACAACTACGTGCTCCCCGGCAGCGAAGCGTGGCTGATGCCGGGTGAGGACAAGGACGCCTTCACCGAGTTCATCAAGGAAGAGGTGGGCGGCCTCAAGAACCTGAAGCTCAAGCACGTCGAGGGTGATCCCACCGTGCCCGACGCGCTCCGCCGCGTGGTCTCGCCTGATTTCTCCGTGGCGCTGATCGTCGCTGACACCGAGCTCGACGCCGAGGAGTCCGACGCGAAGACGGTGATCACCGTGCTGTTGCTCCGCGACATGTTCAAGGGGCTCGAGAAGAAGCCACGCATCATCAGCGAGATCCTCGACCCGCGGACCAAGGACCTCATCGAGTCCGACTACGGCGCAGACTTCGTCGTCAGCTCGGAGATCACCTCCATGCTGATGGCGCAGATCTCTGAGCGCCGCGAGCTGAACGCGGTGTTCGCCGACCTCTTCGATTCCGACGGCAACGAGGTCTACCTGAAGCGCGCCGAGTGCTACGTGATCCCCGGCCGCACCACGCCGTGGCTCGCCGTGCAGAAGGTGGCGCGCGATCGCCGCGAGGTCGCGATTGGCTACATGAAGTACGGCCAGAACCCGCTGATCAATCCGCCGCAGCTCGAGTCGATCGTCTTCAGCGATGAGGATCGGATCATCGTGCTCGCCGAGGACGACAGCGAGGCGGTGGGTGATGCACGTGGTGGCGAGCTGTCTGAGGCGCCTGCTGCGATGCCTGAGCCGGCGAAGCCTGAGCCGAAGGCCGCCGCGCAGAAGGCTCCCGAGGCCACTCCGACTGCTCAGCGTTCGGCGCTGCTTCCTCCTGAAGCGCCGAAGCCGCAGAACCCCGTCTCCGCTGGTCCTCGCGTGACGGGCCCGAGCACGCAGCCGCGGGCGCCGCTGCCTCCGAAGCCCAAGTGAAGCCCCTCACCCCGACCCTCTCCCCGCTGTCGCAGGGAGAGGGAGCACTCCTTCTCATCTCAGTGCTGATCTCGGGGATCTCGTTTGCCCAGGGGAAGGTCTCGCCCGCGCCTCAGCTGAAGGACGCTCGCCAACACCACACCGCCACGCTCCTGAAGGACGGTCGCGTGGTGGTGGTCGGAGGGCGCGGAGCGGACGGTCTTTCGACCCTCGCTTCCTGCGAGCTGTTCGATCCGAAGAAGAACAAGTGGGCCTCGTGCGCCCCGCTCAAGGTCGCGCGCAGTCACCACGCCGCCACCGCGCTCGATGACGGAAGACTCCTCGTCACCGGCGGCACCACGCACGAGTCGGTCGACGGACAGAACCGCTTCGTCGCGCTCAACTCCGTCGAGATTTACGACCCGAAGAAGAACGTGTGGACCGCGGTCGCTCCGATGATCGACGCGCGCAACGGGCACACCGCCACGCTGCTCCTCGACGGCACCGTGCTCGTGGTGGGCGGCGCGCGCGAACAACGCCAGCACCTCACTTCAGTGGAGCGCTTCGATCCCACCGGCAACACCTGGAAGCAGGAGAAGCCGCTCGACGTCGCCCGCTGGCTCCACGCCGCCGTGCGCGACAGCGAAGGCAACGTGGTGGTGGTGGGCGGGCGCTCGAACGCCGCGCAGCAGGGCAAGGGCCCCGGCGTCAGCATCGCCGACGTGGAACGCTTCGACGTGAAGACCGCCACCTGGCAGTCGCTCCCGCCGATGTCCGAGCCGCGCCAGCGCACCGCGGTGATCGCGGAAGCGAGCGATGGGGGAATCATCGTGGTCGGCGGGCAGACCGCCACCAGCTCCACCAACTACGCCGAGACCTGGAGTCCCGGTCTCCCCGAGTGGAAGGCCTTCGAGAATCACCTCTCGATGTCGCTCTCCTCACACAGCGGGACCCGGCTCCCGAGCGGAGACCTGGTGGTGATCGGCGGCGAGCCTCCCAACGCCGTGGACACCACGCGCGTGCAACGCTGGCTCATCGCGAGCAAGCAGTGGTGCCTCGCGGGTGAGCTCGTCTCGGGCCGCAAGCAGCACACCGCCACCTTGCTCCCCGATGGGCGGGTGTTGGTGGTGGGCGGCACGTCGAGCGGACTTCCCGAGCGCAGCTCCGAGCTCTGGGCGCCCACCAACGGGAAGTGCGAAGAGCCGCCCGGCCTCTCCATGGGTTGGTGAGCGGTCTTCTCGCTGCGTGTGTCAGCGAGCGCCAATTCTGAACTGTCCCCGAGACAGTTAGAGTCGAGGCGTGTTCACACCCCGGCGTGAAGTGCTCCGCAACAAGAGCGGCGCACTCACCGAGACTCCGCTCCCGCTGCTTCTCCATGCGCTGCTCACCGAAGAGCGCTCCGCCACCCTCGAGCTGCAGCTGCGCAACCTGGTGAAGCGCGTGCACTTCGAGGCGGGCGTGCCGGTGGGCTGTGAGTCGAACCTGCTGCACGAGACCTTCGGCAAGTACCTGGTGGCGAAGGGCAAGCTCACCGAGCCGCAGCACCACACGCTCGCGTCCGAGAGCGCGGCCACCGGCAAGTCGCTGCAGAGCCTATTGGTGGAGAAGCAGCTGGTGTCGGGCTTCGAGCTCTTCCGTTTGTTGCAGGCGAATCTCGCGCACACGCTGCTCGACGCGTTTCGCTGGGGCGATGCGAAGTGGAAGCTGGGCGATCTCGACGAGGTGGAGACGCCCATCAAGATGAACACCGCGCAGCTGGTGTACCTCGGCGCGGCGCAGCTGCCGGCGGAGACGCTCAAGCGGCACCTCGTGCTCGATGAGCAGAAGCCGCTCGCGCTGCTGGTGGATGATCTCAACGAGGAGCTCAAAGTGCCCTC
>CBIHPJ010000127.1:0-15267 GCA_966211295.1 uncultured Myxococcales bacterium
TCTCCATCGACGAGGACGTCAGCGATGTGGTGGTGCGCTTCGGCGGCGATGGTGAACGTCGCCGAGTCGCCGTAGTCGACGGTCTGCGAGGCAGAGATGGTGCCGTTCGCTCCCGCCGACGAGGACACCAGGTACGTGTCGATCGCGAAGGTAGCGGAGATGGTGTGCGACTCCGTCACGTTGACGAACCAGTACGAGCTGATCGCGCCCACCGACTCTCCATCGACGACGACGTCGACGATGTGGTGATGCGCCGCCGGCGTGATGGTGAAGATCGCCATGCCGCCGTAGCCGGGCGTCTGCGAGGCCGAGATGGTGCCGTTCGAACCGGCGGAGGAAGTGACGGTATTCGTGTCGATCGCGAAGCTCGCCGCGATGGTGTGCGCCGCCGTCACGCTGGTGAACGTGTACGACGCGGGCGCGCCCACCGAGACACCGTCGACGAGTACGTCGGCGACGTGGTGATGCGCTGCCGCAGTCACCACGAAGGTCGCGGAGCCGCCGTAGTTCACGGTCTGCGAGGTGGTGATGTCGCCGTTCACTCCCGCGGACGAGCTCACCAGGAAGCTGTCGATGGAGAAGCTCGCCGAGATGCTGTGCTTCTCCGTCACGTTCGAGAACGTGTACGAGCCGACAGCGCCGACCGACTGGCCGTCGACGATGACGTCGTCGATGTGGTGATTCGCGGCGGGGGTGATGGTGAAGGTCGCAGCGCCGCCGAAGTCGACGATCTGCGAGGGAGTGATGCTTCCATTCACGCCAGCCGACGAGGACACCAGGAAGGTGTCGATCGCGAAGGTCGCCGCGATGGTGTGCGCCGCGGTCACGTTCGAGAAGGTGTACGAGGTCACCGCTCCGACGGACTGACCATCGACGAGCACCGAGGCGACGTGGTGGTTCGCGTTCGGAGTGATCGTGAACGTGGCCGAGTCTCCGTGCGACACCGTCTGCGAGCTCGAGATGCTGCCGTTCGATCCAGCAGAGGAGGACACCAGGAAGGTGTCGATGGCGAAGGTCGCCGCGATGGAGTGCGCCGCCGTCACATTCGAGAACGTGTACGAGCTGACCGTTCCGACCGAGACACCATCCACGAGGACGGAAGCGACGTGGTGGTTCGCCGCCGGCGTGATGGCGAAGGTCGCCGAGCCACCGTACGCCACCGTCTGCGAGCTGGAGATGCTGCCGTTCGCTCCGTCCGATGACGACAGAACGAAGGTGTCGATCGCGAAGGTCGCCGCGATGGTGTGAGCCGCGGTCACATTCGAGAACGTGTACGAGCTCACCGCGCCGACCGAGACGCCATCCACGAGCACCGAAGCGACGTGGTAGTTCGCCGCCGGAGTCACCACGAAAGTCGCCGAGCCTCCGTACGCGACGGTCTGCGAACTCGAGATGCTGCCGTTCGCACCAGCCGACGAAGCGATCGCGTAGGTGTTGATGGTGAAGGTGGCCGCGATGGTGTGAGCCGCGGTCACGTTCGAGAAGGTGAACGAGCTCACCGCGCCCACCGAGACACCATCCACGAGCACGGAAGCGACGCGGTAGTTCGCCGCCGGGGTGATGGTGAAGGTCGCCGCGCCGCCGTACGCCACGATCTGCGAGCTCGAGATGCTGCCGTTCGCACCAGCCGACGAGGCCAGGACGAAGGTGTCGAGCGCGAACGACGCCGCGATGGTGTGCGGAGCGGTCACGTTGGTGAACGTGTACGAGTTCACCGCGCCCACCGACGCTCCATCAACGAGCACGTCGGCCACGTGGTAGCCGAGCGACGGAGTGAGCGTGAACGTCTGATTCGCGCCGCTCGCGACCGACACCGCACCGCTCGGAGAGATGCTGCCGCCAGTACCGCTGGACGCCGTGATGGTCGACGAAGGACCGACGAAGGCGCCCGTCAGAGTTCCGTCACCAGACACCGTGAAGGAGCAGGGATTCGCGGTACCCGTGCAGAGGCCGCTCCAGCCGCCGAAGCTGTGCCCGGTGGTCGCGGTGGCGGTCACGCTCACCACCGTGCCATCGATGAACGACGTCGACGTGCTCGAGCAGCCGGCGACGCAATCGATCGCGGCGGGGCTGGTCACCACGCGACCCGTGCCCGTGCCGCTCTTCGCGAAGGTGATGGTGCGCAGCGCGCCGATGGCATTCGTATCGATCGCCTGATTGTTCGAAGTGTTGTTGTCGGTGATCGTCGCGGGCGCCGAGACCGTCACCAGGTTCGTCATCGAGCTGCTGCTCGAGCCACCGATGAGCGTGCCACTCACCGTGTAGGTCACCGACGTGTTTGCCGGGAGCGTCACCGTGGAGGCAATCGAACCATTGCCGGTTCCGCTGCCGCAGGTACCCGTGCCACTGCAGGACCAGTTGGCCGAAGCGAGCTGCGCAGGCATCGTCCAGCTCACCGGAGCGCTCGTCGCGGTGACGGGGCCGGCATTCGTCACCGTGAAGCTGAAGGTGTAGGGCTGGCCCCAACCGAGCGCGGCCACTCCGTCGGTCAACGTCACGCCGAGGTCCGCGTAAGAGACCGCGGTGGTGATGTTCGTCTCCACGAGGGGCCCGATGAGCGGCGTCACTCCGTCAGCGCGGATCGAATAGTTGCCCGCCGAGATCTTCCCGGTCGCGCCGCTCGCGATCTGCACCGTGATGGTGAAGGAGCCGGCCGCGTTGGGATTGACGGTGCCGACGTTGCAGACCACCTGACCCGTCGTCGCTCCGACCGCGGGCGTCGTGCACGAAGCGCCCGGAGCGGACACCGACTGGTAGCTCACGTTCGCCGGCAGGTTGAAGGTGACGGTGGTGTTCGCCGCCGCCCCGGTGCCGCGGTTCTGGTAGTTGACGGTGTACGTGAGATTGCTGCCCGCGTTCGCCGACTGCGCCGCCGAGGCAGCGAGCTGAAGACCGGGCAGGAACGCGCCGAAGCCGTCGACGTAGACCTCGCCCCAGTGACCCGACTGCGAGCAGCCCGCGCCGATCACCTCGAGGCGAACGGTGTCACCCAGCGCCAGCGCCACGTTGCCGGGAGCGATGTCGAACGACTGCCAATCCGTGAAGTAGTTGGTGCCCTGCACCTGCCACGGCACGCCGGCCTGGTCGGCGAAGTTGAAGGTGCCGAACAGCGTCGCGCCCTTCGTGACGTTGGTGAGCGTGACCCAGAAGTAGGGCTGATCCGCCGCGGCGTGGCCTCCGCTGTTGAGCACCGGCGCGAGGGCGAAGCGCACGTGCACCTTGTTGTCCGCGGGGTCGACGTCCGAAGCACCGACGACGAACTGTTGCACGAGCGAGTTGGCGTTGTAGCCAGAGCCCAGCTCGTTCACGACGACCGCGTTCTGGCCGTACTTCGGCACGCGCAGCGAGGCGGCGCTGGTCAGGCCAGCGGGAATGACGCTCTCGGTCGCGCCCGTGAGGACGCGCGTCTTGTTGGTGCCGCCAGCGAGGAGCTTCAGATCGGCGCGGCTCGCGGGGGGATAGGTGATCCCCTTGTTCTGAAAGGACGAGACGGTCCAGCCAGTGAGGGTCCCGTCTTCGAAGTCGCCGTTCATGAAGACGGCGTCGTTGCGGCTTTCGGTCTTCAGGAGAGGCTTCAGGTCCTCGCGCTGACAAGCTGCGAACGAGGTGAGCACGGCGAGGGTGAGAGCGAGCTGGCGCATTGGGTGGCCGCGCACATTTCAAGCTCCGCACCACATGTATCCCCGGAGATCGACTCGGGTTGTCTACCCGGCCTCGTGGTCGCCTCAGCCATGAGGGGTTGGCGTGACCACCAACGGTTGATACGGGGCGGGTCGATGCGTTCCCTGCTCGCCGTCTCCTGCATGCTGTTCTCCTGCGCGCCCGCGCAGACCTTGATCGTCACCGCCGATCGCACCACTGCGAACGCGAACGGGACTGACGCAGTCACCGTCAGCGCCACGAGGACGACCGTGGACGGCAAGCCTGTCTCCGACTTCGTGGACTTCGCCGCTGCGGGAGGAGGACAGGTCTCGGCCCTGCACGTCCAGGCGGACGCGATGGGCGTGGCGAAGACCACGGTCACCTCCGGCAGCGCGGGCCCCGTGATCGTGACCGCGAGCGTGCCGGGGAAGGCCGAGCTCGTTGGCAGTGTCTCGATCACCTTCAACACGGTGAGCGGTCCTCGCCTCGCGTGGCAGGTCTCTCCGTCGAACACTCAGAGCCAGAACCTGCTGCGCCCGATTCCGCAGGTCGTGGTGCGCGATGACAACGGAGTGATCATGAGCTCCAGCGCTTCGATCACCGTCGCGGTGACGCCGGGCACGTGTGGTGGCGCATCGCTCGACTCGACCAGCTTGATGACGGTGAACGCCCAGAACGGCACGGCGAGCTTCTACGGCCTCAAGATCACCACGCCCGCGACGGGCTGCACGCTCACCGCGACGAGCACTGGCCTGGCGTCGGCGGTCTCGGGCTCGTTCGACATCATCCAGTAGCGGCGGAGATCAGCGCTCCTTCGCGGACGACCTTCTTTTCGTTCACCAGCTTGTCGACGATGGCGACGGTGTTTCGCTCGGCGATCGGCCACACGAAGGACGCGACGTCGTCGTAGGCGCGCGGGACGATCTCGGAGATGTCGACCGGCTTTCCGAACGAGCCGATCGCCTCGAGCACCTTCGCTTCACGCCACGCGCGGTGCATCGCGTACTCCTGGAGCTTCCCGGGACCATCGGGGATGACGGGGCCGTGCGAGGGATAGATGGTGGTCACCGGAAGTGACTCGAGCCGCGCGAGCTGGCGCAGGTACTCGGCCATGTCGCCCTCGGGGGGATCGATCACGATGGTGCCGATGCCCGCCACCATGTCGCCGACGATCGCCGCTTTGGTCCGCTCGTCGACGAGGGTGACGTGACCGCGCGCATGACCCGGTGTGTGCAGCACCTTCCACTTCATCGGCATCGGTCCGCTCAGCTCGAGCACGTCACCGTCGTTGAGGATCCGCGCCACGGGAACCGGAGATCGATCGGCCGTGCGCTCATGCGCCCAGACAGGGAGCCCGAGCTGATCGACGAGGCGCTTCACTCCACCCACATGATCTCCGTGGTGGTGCGTGAGGACGATCGCCTTCGCCTTCAGGCCTTCTGGCTCGATCGCGCGGAGGAATTTCACGAGACGATCGATCTCTCCGTCGTCGGGAGAGCCGGGATCGATCACCAGCAACTCTCCGGTGCCGAGCAGGTAGCAGTTGGTGTGCGTCGCCGGAGGAAGCGTGGGCGTCTCGAGCGCGTAGAGCGTGATGCCGCGCTGGAACTCGATGCGCTCTGAATAGAAGTCGGTGCAGAACGCCGGAGTCGACAGCTCCTGCGCGGCCGACGGGACGTCCTTGAAGCGCGACATCACCTGCAGCGCGTTCAAGTTGGGTGGATGCAGCAACGCCGTGCCCGCTTCCCAGCGAGCAAGTGCGTCGCGGGGGGCGATCCATTCACCTGAGGCGAGCTCGCCCTTCCACACGTGCGCGCGATGTGACGGCACGGACTCCACGAGGAAGAAGCGGCAGTCGAATCCACCGGGCACGTACTTCGGCGTGATCCATCTCCCCGCGGGAACGAAGTCTTCGGCAGCGAGGGTGAGATTGTGCTGCGTCAGCAAGTCAGCGAACGACAGCTTCTCGTCGAGAAGCGCTCGACGAAGTTCATCGAGTTGGTCAGCGCTCAGACCTTCAGCACCTCGCGCCTTGAGCACTCCGGTCTCTTCGAAGAGTTCTCTGGCTGCAGTGACGATGAATTTCGGATCGTGACTCGCCCTCACCCCGACCCTCTCCCGAAGGGAGAGGGAGATGAGTGAGTCACTCTTATCGACCCGGCCGCCGGGGAATGCGTAGAAGCCGCCGGCGAATCGCAACTTCTGTTCGCGCTCGAGCCAGAACACCTGCAGCCCCTGCGGTCCCCGTTGAAAGAGGATCACCGCAGCGGCGTCGCGAGCAGGCGGAGGAGGAGGTGCGGCGGGAACTCCGGCGAGTGGTTCACTCATCCTGGCTACCGCCACCACCGGTGATGCGATGAATCACCTCGCGCCCCAGCGTCGACTGTTCAGGCCGCACGTACACGCGCGAGAGCCGCACCGCTCCAGAGAAGCGCTCATAGAGAGAGGTGTACTTCGAAATCTCCGTGAGCCTTCCGTTCGATCGATCGATCACGAAGAGCGAGGTGCTCTCGCCTTCATCGAAGTACTTCGAGAGCACACCGCGTGACTCGAGGGTGAAGTGTTCGATCTTCGCTTCATCGAGCGCCTTGCTCAGCTCACCCACGTCGTACGCGTCGTCACGCTCGGTGAACTGCGCCACCCGCTTGAAGCCCCGGCGCTGCGCGATGCGCTCGGCCCACCGATTCTTCGAGCGACGCAGCGTGAGATGCAGCGTCATGTCGTCGCACGCGAGGAACGCCTCGGGGTCGGCGGGGATCTCGAACTCGCCCGGCGCCTCCTCGTAGTAGCGGCGCAGCATCCAGTCGAAGCTCACCGAGGTGTGGTGGAAATAGACCGACAGGAACATGTGGTACCGGCTCAGCAGGAAATCTTCGAACGCGAAGATCGCCGCCTTCGAGAGCGCGAGCACCGCCTTCCCGTCGCGCTCCGCCGCCGAGAGGTTCTGCAGAATCCACTCGAGGTCGTACCGGCCGTAATTCACGCCCGTGTAGAACGAGTCGCGCAGCAGGTAGTCCATCCGATCGGCGTCGAGCTCACCGGTGACGATCGCGCGGAGCACCGGCGTCCAATCCAGTTTGCCTTCCACGAAGCCGACCGCTCCCGGAGGCAACTGGCCGGTGACCAACGACGCGACCAGCGCAGGCGTGATGCCGTGCGGCGCGTAGGTCTTCTCGATCACTTCACTGAGCGACGAATCGAGGAGCAACTTCGCGGTGAAATCTTCATGAGTCGCCTGACCTTCGTCCGCGTTCATCCACGCAGGAAGTCGAAGCGCTGCGCGTTGCGGCGCGATGCTCTCTGACGCGTGCGAGAGCGGCATGTGCCCGATGTCGTGACAGAGCACTGCGAGGCGAACTGCCACGCGAAAACGCTCACGCGCTGCGGGGGGAAGATCCGAGCGCGAAGTGATCGCGTCGAAGAGGCGAGATGCCACGTGCATCGCGCCGAGCGAGTGCGCGTGCCGCGTGTGCGTCGCTCCGGGGAACGCGAGATCGCCGAAGCCGAGCTGACGCACGTGACGCAGGCGCTGAAACGTGCGGCTGTCGATCACGCGCGTCTCTTCGTCGGAGACGGTGAGACTTCCGTGAATGGGATCTCTGATGCGCATGTGGTGAGTCACCGATGTAACGCGCGAGAGGCCTTCACTCCACCTCTCGCCTTTCACTCCCAATCAGGCGCGTGTGCGTGGTACACGAGTCGAGACTCCTGCATGCGCATCGCGATCCTTCACAACCACGACCACGCACTTCTCGAAGATGATCCCGGCCGCGAGGCCCGCGAAGACGTGGTGAGGGTCGCCGCCGCGATGCACCGCGCGCTCTCACAGGGAACGAAGAGCAAGCAGTCGAATCACACGGTGAAGCTGGTGGCCGTGGAGCAAGATCTCTTCGGCATCCAGGAAACGCTCACCGCCGAGAAGCCCGACGTGGTGCTCAATCTCTGCGAGTCGCTCGCCGCTGACGCGCGCGGAGAGATGTTGATGCCCGCCCTGCTCGACCTGATGCAGGTGCCGTACACCGGCAGCTCGGCGCTTTCGTTGGCGCTGTCGCTCCACAAGAACAAGGCGAAGGAGATCCTCCGCGCCCGGGGAGTGCCCACGCCCGAGTTCTGCATCGTCGAGCACGTGGAAGATCTCACGCGCGTCGACCTGCCCTTCCCGCTGATCGTGAAACCGTCGCGCGAGGACGCGTCGATGGGTATCGATTTCGACTCAGTGGTGAACACCCGCCAACAGCTTGGTCGCGCAGTGACGAAGGTGCTGCGCACCTTCCGCCAGCCTGCGCTGGTGGAGCGCTTCATCGAGGGCCGCGAGGTCTACGTGCCGTTGTTGGGCAACAACCCGCGCCGCGCGCTCCCGCTCAGCGAGATCCGGTTCGGTAACGCCTTCGCGGGAAAGCCGAACGTCGTCTCGTACAAGGCCAAGTGGGATCTCACTTCAGCCGAGTGCATCGAGAGTCCCTCTGCACCTGCCCAGCTGCCGCGCGACGTCGAAGCGCGCTGCATCGAGGTCGCGGTCGCTGCGTTCGAAGCGCTCGACTGCCGCGACTACGGCCGCGTCGATCTGCGCGTGGACACCGCGGGCAATCCTTTCGTCATCGACATCAACCCCAACTGCGATCTCCACCCGCAGGCAGGGTTTGCCAAAGCCGCGGAGGCCGCCGGCCTCTCGTACGCTGATCTGGCACTGCACCTGGTGGATCTCGCCTGGGAACGTCGTCATGGAAATCAGGCCCCTCGCCTCACCCGACCGGACTCCGCTCGCCGAGCTGCTGAGCCGCATCGAGACCTTCACGCCGGACGAAGTGGCGTGCGCGCTCGAGCTCATCGACGCCGCGCTCACGCCCAACAACCCTGACTACCAGGTTCGCTGCGCGATCCGCGAAGGCAAGGTCGTCGGCTACGTCTGCTACGGCCCCACGCCGATGACGCAGGGCACGTTCGATCTCTATTGGATCGCGTCTGATCCGCTCGTGCGCGGCCAGGGTGTCGGCGCCGCGCTGGTGTCCGCGATGGAAGGCGATATTCGCCGCCGCAAGGGCCGCATGATTCGCGTCGAGACCTCGGCGATGGAAGCGTACGGCCCCACGCGCGGGTTCTACGCGGCCATGCAGTACAAAGAGGAGTCGCGCTTCCGCGACTTCTACAAGCCCGGCGAAGACCTGATCGTCCTCGCCAAGCGCCTCTGAGACTTCAGAGATCGACCTGCATGCCGAGCTCGACCACGCGGCCCGGCGGCAGACCGAAGTAGCTCGTGGCTGACAGCGCGTTGCGAGAGACGAACGCGAAGAGCAGCTTGCGCCACAGCATCATGGTCGACTTGCCCGAGGTGAGCAGCGTCTCGCGGCCGAGGAAGTAACTCGTGGTCGAGGGCTCGCACACCAACCCTTCCGCGCGCGCGCGCAGGAGGATCTGCGGCACGTTCGGCGTCTCCATGAAGCCGCTGTTCCAGATGATTCGGTAGAAGCCGTTGCCCTTCTCGATCACCTCGATCTGCTCTTCCTTGGGCACCGTGGGCACGTCGCGCGGCACGATGGAGAGCAGCACCACCTGACGGTGCAGCACCTGGTTGTGCTTCAAGTGATGCAGCAACACGGGAGGCGTGCCGTCTGAGTTACCCGACATGAACACCGCGGTGCCGCGCACGCGGTGCGGCTTGGTCGACTCGAGATCTTCGAGCAGCGCGCTCAAGGGCATCAGCGACACCCCGAAGCGAGAAGCGAGCTCCGCGCGGCCGCGCTTCCACGTGGTCATCAGCGCGAACATCGAGACGCCGATCACCGTGGGCACCCAGCCGCCGTCGAAGAACTTGAGGGTGTTCGCGAGGAAGAACGGAATGTCGAGCGAGAGGAAGAGGATCACCAGCGGCAACGCCTTCCACAGCGGCCACTTCCAGTTGCGGGTGGCGACGAAGAAGAACACCACCGAGGTGATGCTCATCGCGCCCGTCACCGCGATGCCGTACGCCGCGGTGAGCGCGCTCGACTTCTTGAAGATCACCACCAGCGCGAGGCACGCGACCATCAGCGCGTAGTTCACCTCGGGCACGTAGATCTGCCCGGCGTTCTGAGCGCTGGTGTGCACGACGGTGACGCGCGGCATGTAGCCGAGCTGCACGGCCTGACGCGTGAGCGAGAACGCTCCAGAGATGAGGGCCTGCGAGGCGATCACCGTGGCCGCGGTCGCCAGCGCGACCATCGGGTACAGCACCGCGCGCGGAACGATCTCGTAGAACGGGTTCTCCACCCAGCCGTTCGCCAGCAGGTAGGCGCCCTGGCCGAAGTAGTTCAGCAGCAGCGCGGGGAAGACCATGCCGTACCAGGACATGCGGATCGCCTTCGCTCCGAAGTGACCCATGTCGGCGTAGAGCGCTTCGCCACCGGTGATGCAGAGCACCACGCTGCCCAGCACGATGAAGGCGTGCAGCGGGTTGTGATGGAAGAGCTGGAACGCCCAGTACGGGTTAATCGCGTGCAGCACTTCGGGGTACGTGATGATGCTGTTCACGCCAACCCCGGCGATCACCAGGAACCACACGAACATCACCGGCCCGAAGACCTTGCCGATCCCCCCGGTGCCCCGGCGCTGCACGAGGAAGAGCCCGAGGAGGATGATCAACGTGATGGGCACGATGAAGTTGTCCATCGCGTGGGTGGCCACGCCGAGACCTTCGACGGCGGAGAGCACCGAGACTCCGGGCGTGATGATGCCTTCGCCGTAGAGCAGCGACGCGCCGAAGAGTCCGGCCATCACGGCCACCGCAGTGCTCTTGAGCTGACGATCAGGGAGCAACGCGAGCAGCGCGAACATGCCGCCCTCGCCCTTGTTGTCGGCCTTGGTGATGAACGTCAGGTACTTCACCGCGACCACGAGGGTCAGCGCCCAGAAGACGAGAGAGAGGATGCCGAGCACCGAATCGTGGCTCACGGCCATCGCGTGCGGCGCCACCTTGCCGTCGACCTTCGCGAAGCATTCCTTCAGCGCGTAGAGGGGGCTGGTGCCGATGTCTCCGTAGACGATGCCGAGGGCACCGATGGCCAACGGCAACAACTTGCCGTGGTCGTGATGGCCCGCGGGCGCCGCAACCTTGGGAGGAGGAGGCGGCGGTGGTGCCTGCACAGAAGCCGGCGCACTCGCTTGACTCATCGCCGCGCTCTTAGCGCAAACGATCCCCGTGCGAAGTCTTTCCCCGGGTAGGTCCGCAGGTGCCCGAACTCAGACAGGAATTACCTGGCAGGTGCTGCCCAAACGGTTTTCGCCAAATGAGGCGGAAGTCCTGAGGCGTGGTAGATCCGCACCCACCGGCGCACCCTGGCGCCGCGGGGGTGCCATGGCAGAACCCGAGGTCGATCCGCTCATAGGGCAGGTACTGAGCGGACGCTTCGAGATCGTCGCGCCGCTCGGCGTCGGCGGCATGGGCCGTGTCTATAAAGCGGTGCAACGTCCGCTCGGGCGTGAGGTCGCGCTCAAGGTGCTCAACCCCCGCTACGACGGCGCGAAGGATCCCGGCTTCGAGCGGCGCTTCTTCCTCGAAGCGTCGATGACCTCGAAGTTGAAGCACCCGAACACCATCACGGTGCACGACTACGGGCGCACCGACGACGGCATCTTCTTCATCGCGATGGAGTACCTCGAGGGCGAGACGCTCCAGAAGGTGCTCGCAGAGAACGGCCAGCTCCCGTGGGCGCGGGCTCTCTTCGTGGCTGGGCAGATCGCGCGTTCGCTCCGTGAGGCGCACAAGCTGGGCCTCGTGCACCGCGATCTCAAGCCCGCGAACGTGATGGTGATGACCGAGGGCACCGGAGGCGACACCGTGAAGGTGCTCGACTTCGGCCTGGTGAAGTCCTTCACCCCCGAGAAACCGAAGGAAGAAGACGATCTCGATCGCACCGGCCTCACCCAGGCAGGCGTGCTGCTCGGCTCACCGCTCTACATGGCGCCCGAGCAGGCGCGTGGTGAGGCGGATCCGCGCACCGACATCTATTCGCTGGGCATTTTGATGTTCCAGACGATGGCGGGCCGGCCTCCCTTCCAGAGCAAGGAGTCGATCGACGTCATCGTGAAGCACATTCGCGAGAAGCCGCCTGAGCTCAACTCCCTGGTGCCCGAGGTGCCGTTCGAGGTGAACGCGCTGGTGATGAAGTGCCTCGAGAAGGAACCGGCGGCGCGCTTCCAGTCGATGGATGAGTTGCTCGACGCGATGCGCGTGGCGAGCACGGGTTCAGGGCTCTCGGGGGCCTTCGCTGATCCGCGCACTGCCTCTGGACTGATTCCCCGCACGTCGACGCCAGGAATGCCGGCGGTGAACGCGCCCGCGACCCCTTCGTTCACCAGCGCAGAGCAAGTGCGCAGTCACGAGATCCAGATCGCCGATGACGAACCTGCGAAGAGCAAGACGCCGTTCTTCATCGGTGTCGGCGTGGTCGTGGTGCTCGGGGCGATCGCGGGCGGAGTGATCGCCGTGAAGGCGTTCAGCCCTCCGGAAAACGTGAAGCCACCTCCGGTGGTGGATCCGAAGCCGATCGCGGCCGTGGTGGATCCTCCGAAGCCCGCGGTGGTCGATGTGCGCTTCGAGGTGCAGAGCCAGCCGAGCGGCGCCGCGGTCATGCGCGATGGCGTGCAGATCGGAGTGACTCCGTTCAACTTCACCGTGCAGCGCAATGGCACGCAGCCGGTGCAGGTCGAGCTCGCGTTCTCGCTCGAGGGATACGAGCCGCACTCCACGACCGCGCAGGGGCTCGACGGAATCGTCACGGTGAATCAGGCGCTCGCGAAGAAGGCGGAAGCGCCGAAGCCGAACGTGAAGCCGGTGGTGAAGAAGAATCCGAAGAACCCGAAGGGCGATCCCAGTGGGTACAAGGACGATCCGTACTGATCGAAGTGCGCCCTCTCCCCGCTCCGCAGGGTTTCATTTCTTGAAGGGTCCTAAGTCTTCGCCGGTCTCGCTGTAGCGCTGCGCGCACTGTTCCTTCTTCTGGTTCTTCGTCTTCACCATCACCACGAAGGCACCGCGCGGAACGTCTTTCGCCGAGAGGTACGCCTTCGCGACTTCGTCGCAGCCGGGCAGCGTGCCGAAGGATCCCTGGCAGGTGACCATCACGCCCACGCCCACGTCCTTCGTGCCGCCGTCGCTGAAGAGCTCGATGAGCTCGAGCATGTCGTTCATGTCGAGCACGAAGGCCTCGGGACAACCGGCCGCGCGCACTTCCTCGGTGCCGGGCGCGTTGATGCCTTTGGCGGCGAGATTGGCGCCCTTGCCGATCGCCTTCATCACCTTCTGCCCGTCTTCACTCGCGGCGGCGCGGAAGACCAACACCACTCCGAGCACTCCCACGAGCAGCGCAAGTCCGCCCGCGGCGAGGAGCGCCACGAGACACCCCTTCGAACAACCAGACGGCTTCTGTGCAGCCGGAGGAGAAATGGGTTGCGGCGTCATCGCCGTAGTAGGTTCCCACGTCCCCCGCGTTCCGTCGTCACCAAGGAAAAGCCCGATGCTCAGGTGCAATTCACGAGTGCGCGTGTGGTTCGCCGCGGCGCTGCTCTTGCCCACCCTCGCCCTGGCCGACGCGCGCGTCGAAGCGAGAAGGCACTTCAAGACCGGCATGGCGCTGATCGCCGACGGCAAGCTCGATGACGGCATCACCGAGCTGCTCGAGGCGTACAACATTCGCCCTCACCCGAACGTGCTCTTCAACATCGCGCGCGCGTACGAAGCAGGAGGGCGCCCCGCGGACGCGCTCACCTTCTACAACCGCTATCTCGAGGCCAATCCACCCGACGCCGACAAGGTGCGCGAGGTGGTGGCGAAGCTCGAGCCCCAGGTGCCGAAGAAGGTGGTGCCCCCTGAGGACACCGGGAAGAAGCCGGTCGCTCCGCAGGTCGATGAGGCCACGGTGAAGCGGCTCGACGCACTCGCGGAGAGACTCGAAAAAGCGATCGCGAAGGCGGAGGCGAAGTCAGCTGAAGCGCCCTCGCCCACCGAGGCGAAGCCTGGAACTGCCGCGGCTCCGGAAGACGACTTCGGAGTTCCCTACGAAGAGACCGTGGTGGCCGCGAGCCGCCGCGCGCAAGCGACGTTGGATGCGCCGAACTCGATCACGGTGATCACCGGCGACGAAATTCGCGCCTCGGGACTGCTCTCACTCGCCGACATCTTGCGGCGGGTTCCCGGTGCCGAAGTGATGGCGATGGGCCTCGCGTCGACCAACGTGAGCTTCCGCGGCTTCAACCAGCGCATCGCGAACAAGGTGCTGCTGCTGATCGACGGCCGGCCCGAGTACCAGGACTTCCTCGGAGTGACGCTGTGGGCGGTGCTCCCGGTCGGGCTCGAAGAGATCGAGCGCGTGGAAGTGATCCGCGGCCCCGGCAGCGCGCTCTACGGAGCGAACGCGATGCTCGGCGTGGTCAACATCATCACGCGCGCGCCTGGCACCGGAGCTCCCGCGGAGTTCAACGCGTACGCCGGCAACAACAACCTCGTGGGCGGAAGCTTCGTGGCCTCGGGCGGAGACAAGGTGCGCTTCCGCGCCTCGGCTGGCTACTCGCAAGGCGACAAGTACAGCCGCGACTACGGGCAGGGACGCGCTGACGTCACTTCGAACATCGACGATCCCAACCTCGCGGTGCGCACGGCGCGCGGAAACCTCACGGCGTTCTACGCGTTCAACAAGGACTTCTCGATCGCGCTCTCGGGCGGCATCAACCGGCTCTACACCGAGCTCTACGCGCTGGGCCTGCTCCGCAACTTCTACCTCGATGGCCTCGGTGGCTACGCGAAGGCCGACCTCACCGCGGGTCCCGTGAAGCTCCGCTTCTTCTGGAACCACGGAAACTTCGAGGCCGGCCCGCAGTACGAGCCGCTCGGGCAGCGATCGCTGAAGACCACGGTCGACACCAACGTGTTCGACGGTGAAGCGCTCTTTCAGAAGGAGTTCTCGCTCGCCGGCCAGCACGTGCTCGCCATCGGTCTCTCCACGCGTTTGAAGCGCGTGAGCTGGGGCTACATCGGGCCGCTCCAGTCCGAGCTTCACGCCGCGGCCTTCATTCAAGACGAGTGGCGCATCATCAAGCCGCTCACGCTGGTGGCGAGCTACCGCATCGATCGGCACCCGCTGCTCGACAAGGGCGAGCCCGGCTACGCGCAGTCACCTCGTGTCTCAGTGGTGGCGCGGCCGTTCGAGAACCACGCGTTCCGCGCGAGCTTCGCCACTGCCTTCCGGCAGCCGACGTTCCTCGAGAGCTACATGAACATTCGCACTCCGGTGCCGAGTGTGAACGGCGCCTCCGTGCTCACGCAGGGCAACAAGTCGCTCAAGCCCGAGCGGCTGATCTCGTTCGAGCTCGGCTACCGCGGGGAGCTCCCGCGCCTCGGCCTCACGGTCGATCTCGCGGGCTACTGGAACATCGTGAGCGATCTGATCGTGCTGGGCGGAGTGCAGCCGGTGAATCCCAATCCCGGGGGCGATTACCCGCAGGCCTTCGATGCGCAGTCGCAGAGCTTCTTGCTCGGGCGCTCCACCTTCCAGAACGACCCGCAGAGGTACCACGCGCGCGGCGGTGAGCTGGGCGTCACCTGGAACGCGACCAAGGGTCTCGACCTGCGGCTCTCCACTGCAGTCCAGTCGA
>CBIHPJ010000128.1:0-15254 GCA_966211295.1 uncultured Myxococcales bacterium
CGTACGTCGAGGCCTACTGCAACTTCGTCGAGCGCATCGTTCAGGAAACCTGAGTCACTCAGTGTCTCCCTCTCTCTTCGGGAGAGGGTCGGGGTGAGGGCAAGTCAACGTAAGCTCTTCCCATGCCCTTCGTCCTCGAGATCGAACACCCGAAGGCGGGCTTCCGTCGCATCGAACTCATCGAACCGCGCGCCTCGGTCTCACTGAAGACCGACGGAGAGATCCTCTTCTATTACCCGGGCGGTCCTCCGAGGCCCGAGGTGCTCTTCTTCGGAGCAGGCGCAGCAGGGGCATCGTTCGTCGCCGTCGGAGAGCTGACCCTCCAGCACAAGGAACTCAAACCGCAGCTCCCCGAGCACAACGGCAAACGCACAGAGAAGGGGCAGCTGGCGAAGGGCGACGTCTTCCGCTGGCGCGATCACTTCGTGAAGATCGCGGTGACACGTGAGCCGACTCAGGAAGAGTTCACGATGATCGACGCCGCGCGCACGAGCGACTCTGCGCTCCTCGTCTACGCCGACTGGCTCGAGACGCGCGGCGAGAAGGACAACGCCGAGTGGGCACGACTCGTTCTTCAGGACACGCCAGCCGCGAAGACGCGGATGGCTGAACTCGCAACGCGCGTTGGAATCGACTTCCGCTCCCTCGTCGCGCGAGGTCCAGCGGAGCGTTGCTGGCAGAACTGCGGCCGCCGCTGGGAGAGCTTCGCGCTGCTGAGGACGCCCTGGGTCCGCTCGTGCACCCAGTGTTCGCAAGTCACGTGGTGTGAAGATTCCGAACACGCCCGTCAGCTTCGAGGCGGAGCCGTCGTGCTCGATCCGACCACTCCGAGAAAACCCGGAGACCTGATTCCTCCGATGAGACCGGTTGGCTGAGATGAGCGCTTACGTCCTCGAAATCTCCCATCCGAAGCGAGCAGGTCGAATCGAACTCATCGCGCCGCACGAACTCGTGGTCACGATCGGCTGATCCAGCCATGAGCTACGCGCGCCATCCACTCCTGCAGGGGTGGATGCGTGAAGCCCCACGCGTTGCGCGCCGCACTCGCATCGAGCGCCGACATCCACTTCGAGTTGAGGAAGCAGTCTTCGAGATTCGCGGCTTCGTCACTCACGATGCGTGGCGTCGCACCGACCGCTCGCGCGGCGTGCTCGAGGAACTGCGACGCAGTGAGCTCTTCGCTCCATGCGAGATTCCAGGCGCGCCGTGAAGAACCTCGATCGAGTGAAGACAACAACGCTTCGACTACCGCGCCGCTGAACACCTGCCGCACCGGCGCATCAGGTCGACGAAGACGAATCGGCTCGCGATCGATCAACTTCCAGAAGAGCCGTCCGAGGCGCTGCTTCTGATCGCGCGCACCGTGCACCATCGGCAGCCGGAACACCGTGAACGGGAGCGAGCTCGCCGCGATCAGATTCTCGACCGCGCGCTTCTCGACCCCGTACTTCCAGTCTTCCTCTTCCGCGGGAGTCGGCGACGCCGCGAGTACCGGCCCTTCGAAGTCGGACTCACTTGCGATGACCGGACGAGGAGTGCGCACCAGGTACACCTGCCCGGTACTGATCGCGATGACGTGAGCCGCTCGTCCTCCGAGCACCCGAATGAGCCGCTCAGTCTGCGGACCGTCGAAGAGCGCGAAGTCGACGACCGCGTCCCACTTCGCCTCTCCATCGAGCGCGCGATCGAACGCGTCAGTGCCGCGATCGGCGAGCAATCGCTTCACGCGGTTCCCAAACGGATCGACGAGCGAGCCGCGATTGAGCACCGTCACCTCATCTCCGCGCGCGAGGAGCCGCGCCGTCAGCTCCACGCCGAGGAACCGATTTCCTCCGATGATCAGCACTCTCATAGCGTCTGCGCCGTCGCGAGATCGTTCTCGCTGAAGAAGCAGAAGATCACCTGAGTGATCGTCGGCTCGCGATCGAGAAACTCGCGCACCGTCTTCAGCGCCAGCTTCGTCGCCCGCTCGAATGGAAAGCCATACACGCCCGTCGAGATCGCCGGGAATGCGATGGTGTGATGGCCGCCCTCCACCGCGAGCTCGAGCGCACGGCGGTAGCAGCTCTCGAGCGCCGCATCTTCGCCCTGCGCTCCTCCCCGCCACACGGGTCCCACCGCGTGGGCGATCGCCTTCGCCTTCATCTTGAACCCGGGAGACATCTTCACTTCGCCAGTCCGCGCTCCGTTGAGCGTGCGACAGAACGTGAGCAATTCCCTCCCCGCGGCGCGGTGAATTGCCCCATCAACGCCGCCGCCACCGAGCAACGAAGAGTTGGCCGCGTTCACCACGACATCGACGTCGAGCGTGGTGATGTCAGCGCGCATCAGCTTCAAGCGACTCATTCAGTTCTCCTTCCATCTGTCAGCCAGCGATAACGTGTTCGCACATGAAAAAGCTTCTCGCTCTGACGACCACCATTCTCGTCCTGACCAACTGCGAATGCGGTTTCCAGCCTGTCGTGGAGGGCGACGCGGGAACGGGAGGCGGCGGCGGCAGCGAGATGGACTCAGGCACGGGCGGAGGCACCGCGATGGGAGGAGGCGGTGGTGCCACTGGAGGAGGCACCGGAATGGGCGGTGGTGGCGGAGACGTGGACGCAGGTGATCTCGACGCCGGCGAGGTGGACGCGGGTGAAGTCGATGCAGGTGAGATCGACGCGGGCGCTCCCGACGCAGGTCTCCCCTGCACCGGCCGCAACGGCGGAGCGTGCGTGCTGAACGGGACGCAGGCTGGTCTCTGCAGCATGGACACGTGCGCGGCGTGTACCGGCCCGGCCCAAGACACCGCGTGCGCGACCGCGTACGGCAACGGAACTGATCGGTGGCTGTGCGAAGGCGGTCAGTGCGTCGCCGGCGAGTGCCGCAACGATGGCGACTGCGCGACCGCGGGCAAGGCCGGACAGATCTGCGGCCTCTCCGCTCCGAACATGTGCGGCCGCTGCACGGGCGACACGGAGTGCAAGTCGTCCTCGTACGGCGCGAGCAGCATCTGCAACATCGCCGCGGGCGTGTGCGTGCCGGGCGCGTGCAGCACTCCGAACATGGCGTGCTCGTCGAACCCCGGTGACTTCTGCTGCAACGGTCAGTGCGTGCCCGGTAACTGCTGCATGACCGCTCAATGCACCGGAGCGGGAGCGCTCTGCCTCAACAACTCCTGCACCACCTGCACCGCGGTGACCGACGGCGTGTACTACGTCGATCCGGTGGGCGGCTCGAACACCGTGGGCAACGGCTCGCCGACCTGCCCCTTCAAGTCGCTCTCGCGCGGCGTGCAGTACATCAGCGGCGTGTTCGGCATGGCGATCCCCGCGGGCACGCGGCTGCTCCTGCGCGGCACCTCGAGCGCGGCGAGTGGAGAGACCTTCCCGATTCAAGTGCCCAACAACGTCATGATCGAGAGTGAAGACGCGGGCTCACCGCAGACCGTGATCGTCAGCGCGTCGAGCACGGGCTTTGGGCTGGCTGCCGCGAGCTCGGGCATCCGCTCGCTGGTGATCGACGGCGCTGACGCGGGCTTCACGGGCATTCGCGTCGCAACCGGCGCTACTGCCACCACCACGGTGAGCGACGTCACGGTGCAGAACCTCCGCCAGGTCGGCATCCGCGTGGAGAACGGCACGGTGAGCATCGGCCAGGGAGTCGTCGCTCGCGGCAACGGCGCGGGCCAGGGCGCGGTGCAGTGCGCCGCGGGTCTGTGCGTGACGGGCGGCGTGGCGCAGGTCTCCGTGGCGGCGAACGAGCGGCCTTCGCACTTCGATCAGAACCCGGGCAACGGCATCACGGTCACCGGCCAGGGACGTATCACGCTCACCGGCGTGCCCGATCTCACCGGCTTCCCCGCCGCGCAGAATCCGCCTGCGGTGGTGAATGGCACCGGCACCATCACCGCGAGCCAGAACGGACTGGCGAACTTCGCGTTCAGCTCGGTCGCCAACACCACGAGCACGGTCGACGGTCTCGTCGCGAATCGCGGCGCAGGGAACGGGTTCAACATCGGCGCTGGCTCGAACGTCGCAGTGCGCAACTGCGTCGCCGCGGGCAACGCGTCCTCCGGAATGCAGATTCAGCCCAACGGCCTCGGCAACCTCGACAACATCAGCCTGGGCGCGGGCGGCACCAATGGCAGCAACATCTTCCAGAACAGCGCGCAGCCGAACGTGCGGGCGGGCATCTGCATCGGCAACTTCGCGAACTTCAACCTGACGCTCGCGGCGCGCGGCAACTACTTCGGAGGGAGCCGGCAGTGCCTGACCGCGACCATGCCCGTCACCGCGCTCACCACGAGCAGGATGGGCTGCATGGGCGGAATCGACGTCGGCATCGAGTTGGCCTTCGGCAACCAGCAGACCAACGTGCGAGTCGATCTCGATCAGTGCACGGATCTCTGAATGAGCTCCTTCGCGCTCGAGCTCCTTCACCCTGCGCACGGAGCTCGGCGCGTGGAGTTCGTCACGCCGAAGGGGCTCGCGCTCCTCGTTGATGGAACCATCACGCGCGGCCGAGTCGGTGGCCGCGGCTCGAGTCCCGAGGCGCTCTACTTCTCGCGCTACCACGCGATGGGTTTTCACCTGGTTCCGATGCGCGGAGGCAGCGGTCCTCCTCCCGCGCATCCCGCGCTGCTCAACGGCAAACCGGTGACGCAGAGTGCGGTGAAGCACGGTGACGTCGTGCGGTGGCGCGAGTTTCAGATCTCAGTCGTCGAGATCCAGCCGCTCCGAGGCCCCGAGCGGGCGATGGTGGACGCAGCGCGATCGGACGACGCGGCGCTGCAGGTCTACGCAGATTGGCTGGAAACCAATGGCGCCACGCAGAGCGCGGAATGGACGAGACTCGCGATCTCCCCGCTCGGCGAGCCAGAGCGAGCACGCATGAACGCGCTCGCAGTGCGACTCGGTGGAAGTTTCCGGTCACTGGTGGCTCGGGGCCCGATCGAGCGGTGCACTCAGTCCTGCGCACAGCGATGGGAATCGTTGAAGCTGCTTCCCGAGCCGTGTCGTCGAGCCTGCGCGAAGTGTGGCCACGACGTCACCTGGTGCGAAGACAACGAGACCGCGCGCGACATCTCTGGCCCGGTGACGCTCGATCCTGCGACGCCCCGCGCTCCTGGAGATCTTCTACCTAGACCCATCATGGTGGGCTGAAAGTGAACGCACTTCCTCCACACGTCGCCTTCCGTCATCTCGGCGCGCGGGAAGGGTTCGAGGTCGCGTTCATCAACGGCGACGAAGTGCACGGCACCACGAGCGCGGTGGAGAGCGGCGAGCCCTGGTTCGTGCGCTACGAGCTCGACCTCCAGCGCATGCAGGCGCGTGTGAGCAGCCGTTCATCCCTGGGAGTCTTCGAGCGCTCGCTCGAGAGCGATGGCCGCGGACATTGGCTGGTCGATGGCATGGCCGCTCCGCACCTCGACGGATGCGAAGACGTCGATCTCGAGTCATCGGCGCTCACCAACGCGTTCGCGATTCGGAGAATGAGTCTCGCCGTAGGAGAGAAACGTGAGGCGCCCGCCGCGTACGTGAGAGCGCTCGATCTCCGTGTCGAGCGACTGGAGCAGAGCTACTTGAGACTCCCAGATGACGGCGTCACCCAACGCTGCGCGTACGCGGCACCGGCATTCGGCGTGAGCTGCGAGCTCGTCTTCGACGCGTCCGGCGTGATCCTCGAGTACCCGGGGCTGGCAGTTCGGATCACGCCCTCGCGCTGATCGAACTGCTTCCTCCTCCGGTCGCGGTGGGCTGAACTCACGCCATGAAGTCGATCAGCGTCCTGCTCCCCTGCCTGGTCCTCAGTGTTTCGTGCGTGGGCTTCGTCGCGGATCCTCCCGACGCTTCGACACCGATCGATGGCGGGTCCAACGACTCGGGCGTCGCCTCGTGTGATCCGGGCACGCATGACTGCGCGGGCGCATGTCTACCCAACGACGCGATCACCAGCTGCGGCAGCTCGTGCACGCCCTGCACTGCGCCGACGAACGCGACCGCCACGTGTACGAACGGCGCGTGCGGCTTCACCTGCTCCGCGGGCTTCGAGCCCTGTCTCGGTCAATGTCTCGCAGCCGACGCCGGTACATGCCCCGTCAATCTGAGACCGAACACCTTCGCGCTGCTGACCGAGGGCGACGTCGGCACGCGGACCCAGGCGGCGCTCGTTTACCTGCCCTCCACTCAGGAGTACGTGCTCATCGGCGGCGCGCGCACGCACGATCCACAACCTTACGACGTGCAGGCGATTCGTCTGGGCGAGACCACGTGGCGCAACGCCTTCCCCATCGGCAAGGAGGCCGCGTGGGGCCCGGTGAGCGGCAATTCGACCGCGCCGGGCTTCGTGAGCGAGTCCTTCGAGGTGGCCGACACCTCTGGGTTCACGCGGCCGAGCTTCGAGGTCTACGGAGGCACGAACACGTTCAACCAGGCCGCGTGGATGAGCGGCTCGAATCGACTGCTCTTCTACCTCTGGAACCGCACCTTCTCGTACGACGCGGTGGCGCGCGCGTGGACCTTTCACGCGCCCGCGATCGATCCCGCGGGAGGTCTCATGGAGCCTCGCTTGATGTGGGGCGCGATGACCGCTGATTCCACGGGGAGCAAGGTGCTCCTCTTCGGCGGAGCGAACGTGCACAGCGACGCCGGCACTCCAGGCACGTGGATCTACGAGCCTGCGACCAGCACGTGGCGCAGGGTGATGGGCGCCGAGCCCGTGCCGCGCAGCTACGCGAGCCTCGTCACTGACCCCGAGCGCAACGAAGCGTTGCTCTTCGGCGGCGACGAGCTCGATCAACTCCGCGCGGACACGTGGACCTTCGACTTCGCCACCGAGACGTGGACCGAGCACACGCCGTCGATCTCCCCTGCTCCGCGCGGTGGCCACAAACTGCTCTACCTCCCCGGCGCGAAGGCGACCGTGCTCCTGGGTGGATGGACCAGCAGCTCGACCACTGATTACGTCTCTGATCCGTACCAGACGCTCCCGTGGGAGCTGTGGCGCTTCGACTTCGCGGCTCACAGTTGGACGCTGATCAAACACTTCACCGAGACCACGCCCAGCTTCGCCCCCTCGGCCACGAGCGGCAGCTTCACCTTCGCCGCGGCCGTGGGCGCCGACGACGTCGCGGTGCTGCACTTCAAGAGCGGCTATCCGAACCAGCAGGAGAACGGTCGCACCTGGGCGATCAAGCTCGACGTCTCGATGCCAGACACCGCGGGCACCACCACGTACGGAGTGCCAGCGGGAACGCTCACGCGCAGGAGCAATCGCTACGATCCCACCTGGTACGACGCGGGCATTCCTGACGCGGGCGAGCTCGCCACCATCGCGCAGCGCATCGCGAACGCGCCCGACAACGCGTGGGTGCAGGTCATGGCGCCCAATCGTCCCGCGACGAATCACGACTGGGGCACCGCGGCGTTCGACTCCGACAGCCGGCAGCTGCTGCGCTGGTCAGGCGGCCACTCGGCGTGGTCCGGGACGGACGTGATGCACTACCAGGTCGACGAGAACCGTTTCTCCATCGGCTACCGGCCCGAGCTGCCGTTCGAGCGCACCTTCACCAACGATCAGATGCCCGGACACTGGAGCCCGAAGGGCCGACCGTGGATGGCCGTGCACACGTACAAGATGTACGCCTACGCGAGCGCGCTCCAGCGCATGGTCATCTACAAGAACCCGTACACGTACTTCTACGACCCGAGCCGCGCGGTGATGGAGTTCGATCAGTCGCGCATTCGCCAGGAGCTCGGCGGCAATCAATACGTGAACACGCTCACCGCGATCCCCGCGGGGCTGATCGCCTGGACGCCGACGGGGCTGTGGAAGCTCACCAGCCGCGCGGGCCCGTGGGTGAAGCTCAACCCGACGGCGATGGGCGGAGCGCAGCTCCCGGCGATGAGTCCCGACAGCCAGACCGCCGTCTACGATCCCACCGGAGATCGCCTCTTGATGTTCGCGACCAGCGGCAGCGCGAAAGGCGAGGTGTACGAGTACTCACTCGCGAACGACACGCTGCGCGCGTTGAACCCTGCGGGGAAAGCGACGATCGCCGCGAGCGCGGGCGGCTTCTTGCGAGAGGCGGCGCTGCTCCCGGCGTCAGGCCTCGTGATGTTCGCGATCGACTTTCAAACTCCTGCCGATGTCACGGCGAACGTGAAGCGCGTGCCGGTCTACGACACCGCGAACAATCGCTGGTCGGCGTGGCAGCTCACTCCGCAACGCTACGGCAACAGCTTCGCGGTGGTGAGCGACGTCGCCGACGATCGCCTCTGGGGCATGGGCCAGGACAACGAGATCTTCTTGCTCAAGCTGAACGCGTCGACCGCAGACATCGAGACGCTCAACTAGGGCTGCGGCATGGGCGCGTCGTCGGTCTGCTCGAGCACGACCACGGAGATCTCCGCGCCCTGCTTCTTCGCGAGCACGCGCACCGCCCTGCCCTCTTTGACGAACACTCCCGGCTCGCGCTCTTTCCAGCCGCCCGAGGGCAACACCGATCGATAGAAATCGATCACCTCTTCCTGCGTCGCGCTCGCCGTGAACGAGAGCGCATTCGCGAGCTCCACGTTGAAGCGCGTCGGTGATCTCGCTCCGGGAAACACCGGCACCTCACCACCCGCCGCGGGTTTCCGATTCTTGATGTCCGCGGCACCGAGCACGAGCGTCGTGGTGCCATCAGCCTCAGGCCATCCGTAGACGAGGAAGCTCACCATGCGCACGTCATCGAGCGCGACGACGCGAGGCAACTTGAGCCCCTTGATGCGACCCATCCTGGGAGGAATGAAGTAGCCCGCCTCAGCGAAGCGCGCGGCGTAGTGGAGCAGCAGGCGATCGAGATCCCAGGTCGAGTTCGCGAGGTACACCACCATCGGCAACCCGCCGCCCTCGAGCTGCTTCCCCACGGGCACGAGCCGCACCTGGCCCGGCACATCCCACGAGAACGGAGCCAGAGCCGGAGTACCTGCATCGGGCGAGGCGCTCAGCAGCGCCGCCGCCACCACGGCCAACGTCACGGGCAGTCCTTACCGAGGAAACACTTCGGGCGCGTCATGCGCGGCACCATTCCCGCTCCCGCACCGCCCGTGATGAAGCTCGGAACACCTTCGCCGCCGACGAAGTCGATCATCCCCGACTCCACGCCGGAGTAGCTGAAGTGGTACTCGCTCGCATTGGTCGGAGCCGAGCCCGCGAAGCGCGCAGCGAACGCCGCACCTGCACCACCACCGCCGCCCCACATCTTCGCGACCATCCCGCGATACGGAGAGCTGGTGCACGACAGCTTGCACTCATCGGTCTCTTCGTTCGCGAGACCCCAATCGTTGGTGAGGATCGCGAGCGAGCCACGGCAATTGCCGTTCACCGGCAAGCCCATTCCACACACGGGGATCGGCGCCGAACGAACGATCTTGTGCTCGAAGAAACCGCCCTCGTCGTTCTGCAGAAACTTCTTCGGAATGTTGATCGCCTTCACCTTCGCTTCGCTCGTGCAGTTGAGCCCGCCTGCAGGGCGCATCACGCCGGTCGCCGTGGTGGAGGCCGTGAAGTTCAGCGAGTCCTCCCTCTCGCAGGTGACGTCCACCCCGCTGCCCTCGGTGAGCGCGCGCGAGATGACGGAGCCGTTGTTGCTGGTGGAGAGCGGGTTGAAATCGCGGAAGCGGCGCTTGGCCATAGGCCCCACGCCGGTGGTGGTGTCGAGCGTGCGGCGGAACGGATTGATGTCAGTGCTTCCGTTCAGCTCGCGCGACTGCACGCGACGGCCCGCGGCGTCCCAGATCGCGAAGGTCGCCGCGTCCTGAACTTTGAGCGAGAGCTGCGCGTACTCGGCCATGTGAATGCCGATCAGCAGCACGCCCACGAAGACGATGCTCCCGAGCGCGAGCTCCACCGTGGCCTGGCCGCGTGAAGTGCGCATCAGTGAAGCCCCTCGTAACCAACCGCGCGCAGCGCGTTGTACGCGTCACGCTGGAACTTGAACTCCGTCGCCGACATCGCGCGGTTCATGTCGCGCGGAGAGTTGTCGACGTCGATCGGCGCCAGGGTCGCGCGCCAGAACGGGTTGAGCAGGTTGGGGAACTCCTCCCAGTGATCGTTGCGGTGGTAGTACGCGATGCCCGTCGCGATCGCGCCCTGCCGCGAGATGTTCAGGCCGTTGCCCGTGCGCGTGTGGAGCTCCCGTCCCCGACCGTCCCACTCACTCGCAGGGCCCGTCGCGCTGAAGGGGAACTTGAAGTGCAGCTCCCAGGGGAAACGCTTCGCGGTCAGATCACGCTGCAGCCCGACGATCACCTTCGGCTGGCCCCACGCATCGGCCTCGGAGTCATTCGGCTGGAACCCGATCGTGCGCACCCAGACCGAAGGACAGAGCGGCGCGCAGTCACCCATCGTGTGATGCACCTCTTCCTGCGCCTCGTCCGCGGCCGCGCCGTAGAAGTGGTTGTCGCTGGTGTCGGCGAGGTGCGTGGACTTCACGAACGCGGTGATCGCCTCGGTCTGCGTGCACGAGCCTGCGGTGAGCGTGAGCGACCCGTGATCGTCACCCCACGCCTCCGTGCCCTCGGGCGCAGTGCCGTGCGCCTGGCGCGCCGCCCAGTAGCCGGAGCCCGCCACTCCGCTGAAGGAGATGGAGAGCTCGCTGTAGTTGTTCGCGGCCTGCAGGATCTTCGTTCCAATCATCGGCACTGGACCGCGGCCCGTGACGAAGGAGTTGCCGCGCGTGCCCATCGCCGCGAGCAGCATGTTCTCGCTCCACGTCGCGCGCAGGCACAGCCCCGAGCCACCCGGAGCGTCACCGTTGAGCTGGCCGATGCTGCTCCCGCCGAAGTCGCAGTCGAGCTCGCGCATGGTCACGCTGGCGGGCGTATTCGGCTCCGCGCCGCGGCCGGTGTCGATCACCGAGATGTCGTCCTGCCGCGAGAGCGCGACGATCTGCCGGGTGAGCTGCTGCGTGGTGATCTGCCGGTAGAACTCGCCGCGCAGGTTGCCGGGGTTGGTGCTGAACATGCTGTCCGACAGCTCGCTGCGCAGGCCTCCGATCATTCCCTGAATCGCGTGGCTCTCGTCACCCGCGGCCTGGTCCATCGACTTCCAATCACCCGAGGGGAACTCGCTCCCCAGGAGGCCCGTGACGTCGCTCCTGAAGTCGGTGAGCTGCTGGCGTGCGCGCGCGTTACGGCGGATGCACGCAGTCGAGTCGAGGTTGGCCGCCGCCCTGCGAGCGCCCGAGGTCATCGCGCGCGCGTAACCGGTCCACGAGATGAGCGACTGATCGGCGGCCTGCGCCACCCAGTACGAGACCTCGAGCCGATTCACCGCCGCCATGTTGTTGAAGGTGCGCGCGGTCATCACCGCGTTCGAATACGCGGCGGCGTCGGCCAGGTTCTGCAGCTCGTGCTTCTGCCGAATGCGCAGCCCGAGACCGATGGTCATGGTCACCATCAGCGCGAGGAACAACATGGTGAGCGCGAGCAGCACCAAATTCTGTCCACGCGGAGAGCGAGTCCTCATGGCCACATTCATGGAGTGGGCTCACAGTTCTGGCGGCGGAACAGCTCGCGCCGCGGAGGAGTCATCATCTTCATCGCGGCCGTGCCCACCACGGGGAACACGTATTCCTTGTCGTTGAAGCGCCGCATGAACTCGGTGCGGAAACCCGCGAGCGAGTTCGCTCCGGCCTGCGTCCAGCGCGCCTGCTGCGTGGGCATCAGCGGGTTCGTCTTCGTGTAGTCGCCCATGCCGAAGTACGCCCGGTACATGGTGGCCATCACCCAGTTCGCGAAGGGGATCCGCAGCGGGTACCAGTAGACGACCTTCAGCTCGAGCCGGTAGCCGTTGCGATCGGGATCGTCGAAGTCATCTTCCGAGCGCGCACGCACCTGGTTCACCCGCGGAGAAGGCCGAAAGATCCACACCACCGCGCCCGTGTGCGGATCATCGGCGTTGCCGTCGTACTGATTGTTGAAGGGCTTGTTGCGCGTGCGGAGCGCGAACGCAGCGGCGAGCTTCTCCGACGGCGTGTTCCCCGGAGTGGCCTCGCCCAGATACGAGGTGAAGTTCGGGAGCAGCGCCGCGATCGCCGCGTGCGTCATCGCCGTGCAGTCACCGTGTCGAACGACACCCACGCGCACCGCTGAGTAGGCCGCGTGCTCCGCGAACAGCCGGCCCTGCAGCAGCATGAAGAGCTGCATCGTGCCGAGCACCATGAAGAGCGCGAGCGGCATCGTGATCGCGGTCTCCACCGCGGCCTGACCCGACTCGCGGTGAGAGATGGTGGACACGTGGCGAAGTGTCCGCTTTTGGAAGAGAGACCTCCATCGGTCAACGCGACGGGGTGTGCGCGTTGGTACGTCGCTGGAGGTCATGGTAGGTCCGCCTGTATGGCTGAGCTCGTGTTCTTCCGGCGTGGGGAAGAAGTGCTGCGGTTGTCGATGGGCGAGGAACGGGTGGTGCTCGGCAGAGGCGAGCGCTGCGACGTCGTCATTCCCGATCCCGAGGTGTCGCGTCAGCAAGTGGCGCTCCATCTCGAAGACGGTCGCTGCATTCTCCAGGACCTCTCGAGCAAGGGAACGCTCGTCGCCGGAAAGAAGCTGACCGACGGCGAAGTGCAAGACGGCGCCGACATCGCGCTCGGGCAGTGGCGCGCGATCTTCCGCGCAACCTCGGCGGTCACCGACGGCGACGCGACGGAGCTCGGTCCTCGCACGGAGATGATCGAGCGCGCGGAAGCGACGGACTCTCCGCTCTTGCCCGCACAGGTGCGGCTGCGAACGAGTTCGCAGGAGACCACCCACAAGTTGCAGACCGAGTCGTTCACGGCAGGCAAGGATGCCGGAAATGACCTCGTGCTGAATCAGCGGTTCGTATCGGGCCGTCACCTCAAGGTGACGCGTCAGCACAATCGCTTCGTGGTGAGCGATCAGCGCTCGACGAACGGCACGTGGCTCGGCGGCGTGCGCCTGTTCGAAGCAGAAGTTCCGTTCTTCACCACGCTGCGTGTTGGCGAAGGCGAGCTGATCATCGAGCCCGCGATCACCAACGTGAACAAGGCGCCCAGTGGCACCTACGGGCTCATCGGCACCGATCCCGCGATGCGCAGCCTGGTGGAGCTGATCGATCGCGTCGCGCCCTCGACGGCCGCGGTCTCGGTGTTCGGCGAATCAGGCACCGGTAAGGAACTGGTCGCGCGCGCGATTCATTCGCAGTCGAACCGAACGTCGGCTCCGTTCATCCCGGTGAACTGCGCGGCGATCTCTCGCGAGCTGATCGAGAGCGAGCTCTTCGGCCACGAGAAGGGCGCGTTCACCGGAGCGCTCAACGCTCGCAAGGGCGCGTTCGAGGAAGCCGATGGTGGAACGATCTTCCTCGACGAGATCGGAGAGTTGCCGCTCGAGCTGCAGGCGAAGCTCCTGCGCGTGCTGGAGTCGGGTGAGATCAAGCGCGTCGGTGCGCCCCGCCCCATCAACGTCGACGTGCGCGTGGTGGCCGCGACGAATCGCGATCTGATGGCGATGTCGCGCGAGGGAAAGTTCCGCGAAGACCTCTACTACCGCCTCTGCGTGATCCCGCTGAACCTGCCGCCGCTGCGCGCGCGCCTCGGAGATTTGAAGCTGCTCGCCGAGCACTTCCTCAAGACGCACGCGCCGAAGGGTCAGCGCGTGTTGCTCACTCCGGCCGCGCAGAAGGCGATCGAAGATCACGCGTGGCCGGGCAACGTGCGCGAGCTGAGGAACGTGATCTTCCGCGCGCTGTTGCTCCGCAAGGGACCGAACATCGACGCGAGCGATCTCACCTTCGATCCTCGCTCTGATCAGCCGAAGCCGGGCACCGAGCTGGAGTGCGTGCCGGGCATGTCGCTGGCGGCTCAGCTGGCTCGTTGTGAGCGGCTGATCATCGAGAGCGCGCTGAAGCGGTATCCCAGCCGGGAGCGCGCCGCTCGCGAGCTCGACATCGGCCGATCCACCCTCTTCAAGCGATTGAAGGAATGGGGGCTTTCCTCGGACGGCGAAGGCGCCGAGTAAGGCCCTGATTTCAGGGCTCCAGAAGCCCCATAGATCCGCCGGGCGAGTGGTCCGTTTCCATGGGCCATGAGCGCCTTGCCCCCGATGACCGAGCTGTACCAGCAGCACCGCCGCAGGGCGCTGGCCATCGCCCGCCGGATCCTCCGTGACGCGGATGAGGCCGAAGACGTGGTGCAGGAGGTCTTCACGCGCCTCTTCAGCCAGAACGTGCGGTTCGACGGGAAGGCCGCGTACACCACGTGGCTCCACCGCATCCTGGTGAACTCTTCGATCAACTCGCTGCGCGCGAAGAAGCGTCGTGGGCGGTTGGAGAGTCCCGTGGGCGCTTCGGCGGATCCCGAAGAGGTCGCGGTGGGCAATCAACGCCACGCGATGTTCCTCGAAGGCCTCGAGCACTTGAGCGAGCAGCACCGCCTGGTGGTGACCCTGCGTGACCTGCGTGGATATTCCTATCCCGAGATCGCCCGCATGCTGCGGTTGCCCGAGGGCACGGTGAAGAGCGCGCTCAATCGGGGACGTACTCGGTTGATGGCGCACATGGCGTCGATGGCCTCAGACGATCCCGATGCGGCGCCGGCGTGATCACTCGTCCTTGCCGTCTTCCTTCTGCCCGACGAACTGATCCTTCCGCTCCTTGAAGAGGACGTTGAAGGTCGTGAGCGAGCCATAGCAACGCGTCACGTACTGCTGCATGTCGACCTTCTCGGTGTCGCTCAGCTTCGGGTGGGTGTTGATCTTCTGCTCCAGCACACGCAGCCGATCCCTCACCATCACCACCTTGTGAAAGAGCGCGTCGATCGGCAGGTCCTTCGCCTGCAGCTTCTCGTCGGCGGGAATGAGCCGCACGGTGCCACCCTCCCACTTCCCCGCGAGCGGCACCTCGGTGAGGCCCGAGGCCTCGAGGAAGAGCTCCATCAGTTCCTGGCGCGTCATGCTGTCTCCTTCGAAATCGATCTGCGTGTTGGGGTCGACCGCTGAAACCGAAGCCCGGCTCGACTGCACCACCTCGGTGCCATCTGCCTTGCGAACCACCGGACCGATGGGGCTCAAGGCCTTCGCACGCTTGAGCGCGGGCACTGCCTCGACCTTCGCCGTCACGTGCTCCCCGCGCGCCACGAAGGCGTCACAGAGCGGGGCGTTCGGCTTGAACAACCCTCGATTGGGCTGGACCCGGCAGGTACCCACCCACCCCATGGTGTGGTACAGAGAGTTCGCCCCCCACAGCTTTCAGTTTCCGCCAACCCCCGAGTG
>CBIHPJ010000129.1:0-15253 GCA_966211295.1 uncultured Myxococcales bacterium
ATTCACCGCGACTTCAAGCCGGCGAACGTGCTGGTCGGTGCAGATGGAAGACCCCGCGTGACGGACTTCGGCCTCGCGCGCGCGACCCGTGCCCTCACGCTTCCCGAGGTGCAGGAGACGCCCGAGGCGCTCGCGATCTCCCAGCCCATCACCCTCGACACGCCGCTCACGCAGGCGGGCTCGATGATGGGCAGCCCCGGCTACATGGCGCACGAGCAGTACATCGGCGCGCCCACTTCGGCTGCGAGTGATCAGTTTTCGTTCTGCGTCACGCTGTACGAGGCGCTGTACGGAGTGAAGCCGTACGTCGCGAAGACGCTGCCTGATCTCGAGCTCGTCGTTTCGCGCGGAGAAGTGCCGCCGCCTCCGAAGGGAAGCCAGGTGCCGGGGTGGCTGCATCGCATCCTGGTCACCGGGCTCGCTCCGGATCCGGCGAAGCGGCATGCGTCGATGACGGTGTTGTTGCAAGCGCTCACCACGGATCCCGCGCTGCAGCGCAGGCGCTACGGAGCTTTTGCCGCGGCTGCGATGTTGGTCTTGAGCGCGGGTGGATTGGTGTGGTGGAGCTCGCATCGTCAGGCGCGCGCGTGCCGTGGATCCGAGGCGCTGCTGAGCGGAGTGTGGGACGCGCAGGTGAAGCAGAGATCCGAGACGGCGTTCCTCGGCACCAACGCGCCGTTCGCGAAGGCGAGTTGGGTGCTCACGCGCGACGCGCTCGATGCGTGGAGCAAGCAGTGGGTCGCCGCGCGCACCGAGGCGTGCGAGGCCACGCGGGTGCGTGGAGAGCAGACCGAGCGGCAGCTGCTGCTGCGCTTCGAGTGTCTCGATCGTCGTTTGACTGAGTTGGGCGCCCTCGCGGAAGCGTTCGGCGCGGCGGATCTCGAGTTGGTCTCGAGCGCAGGGACCGCGGCCGCGAAGTTGAGCTCGCTCGCTTCGTGCTCGAACGTGAAGCAGTTGGAGGATCGACGCGCGCCTCCGCCTGAGCTCGAGGTCACGGCGAAGGAACTGGCGCAGCAGCTCGCGCAAGGTCGCGCGCTCTCGGCGGCGGGACGCTTCGAGGAGTCTCGCAAGCGGCTCGCTCCCAGCGTGAAACGCGCGCAGGAGCTCAAGCTCGCGGCGCTGGAGAGCGAAGGCCTCGAGGCGCTCGCTGATCTCGAGTACCAGCTGCGCAACTGGCAGGACTCGCGGCGCATGCTCGAGGGCGCGGTACGCGCGGCGGAGGTGGCCGGTGACGACGTGTCGGCGGCACGCGTGCTCGCACGATTGGTTTCGCTGGTGGGTTGGCGACTCGACAAGCCCGACGAAGCGCGCACGTGGGCGGCCCTCGCTGGTGGCGTGCTGGAGCGCATCGGCGGAGATCGGTTGATCGAGGCGATCCTCGCCGAGGGGCTGGGTGACACCGAGTGGCAGGCGGGTCAGCGCGCGATCTCGCTCACGGCGTATCGGAAGAGCCTGGCGCTCTACGTCGAGGAGCAAGGTGAAGAGAGCGTCGACGTGGCGCGGTTGCACAGCTCGGTGGGCTGGGTGCTCACGGAGCAGGGTGAGCTCTCGCTGGCGCGGGAAGAGCTGCAGCGCTCACGCGTGATTCGCGAGCGGCTGCTCGGTGCGGGACATCCGACGCTGGCGACTTCGTGGAGTGAGCTGAGCGCGCTCGCGTGGGAGCGGCGTGACTTCCAGGAGTCGCTCCGTTGCGCGCGGCTCAACCTCGACATCGCCGAGCAGTTCGGTGATCAGTCGGTGCGCGTGCTGCGTGGGCGGTTGCTGGTGGCAATGACGTTGCCCCTCATTGGGCAGTCGCAGGAGGCCCTGGTCGAGCTCAACACCCTGCGTCCGTTGCTCGAGGCGAATCCGGATGAGCTCATCGGCGCGCAGATCGAGTTCCAGCGCGGCCACATGATGGCGCTCAATCGGCTGGGCCGGATGCAAGAGGCGATCGCCGAAGGGAAGACGTGGATCGCTGAGGTGGAGCGTCAGCGTGGCCAGGCGCATCCCGATGCGGCGGCGCTCGCGGACACGATCGCGGAGGCGGAGTTCCTCTCGGGTCACTACGCGGAGGCGATCACCGGGAGCGAGCGATACCTCGCGATGAAGGCGGCGCTCGGTGGTGCTGATTCTCCGCTCACGGGTGAGACGTTGTTGCGAAGTGCGCGTGCGCATCTCGCGCTGGGGAAAGCGGTGGAAGCTGCGCCGCGGGCGGAGCGTGCATTGGTCGCGTTGGAGAAAGGTCCGCTCGATCGACGTACGCGAGGTGAAGCTCGGCTGGTGTTGGCTGAAGCGCTGCTCGGTTCAGGTGGCGAACAAGCCCGCGCGCAGTTGCTCGCTCAAGGAGCGAAGGAAGACGCGCTCTCGGCGAATGACGAGAAGCTGTTGGCGCGAATCGCTGCGCTCAAGCTCTAAGGGGAACGTGGTGGCGCTGTGTTTGGTGCCGTGCTCGATGCGAGCAGGTCTCTCAGCTTCGAACTTTCTGTGACTCGGTGAGCGAATCTTCGACCTGAGGGACGAGCGTACAGGGGCGTGTACGCTGAACCGTCAGGTCTGGGAATTCGTCACATTGGCGTCTTCGCCGCGAGTTCGAGAGCCTGTTCGCAGCGAGCAACGCACGAGATCGCCAGCCACCGCGTTCCTCAAGGCGAGAACGTCACTCCATCCCAACCGTGTACCGATACTTCGGAAGCGGAACGCCCCCACCCTGCTCTTCCGCCTCCTCATCCCCCTGCCACTCAGGACGAGCGCGCGGCGGCTGCGCGGAACTCTCCACAGTCTCGAAGATCTTCTTCAGCGTCGTCGCGTCGCCATCCGTAATCCCCGTCTCCTTCACGACGAGCTTCTTGATCTTCGACAGCTGCTTCTCGTGCTGCGTGAACCACGCGAGGTCACCGCTCGAGAGCGAGCTCTCCGACAAATCCAACTCACGCAACGTCGCCGGCAACACGTTCTGACCGAGCACACTCAGCAGCGAAGCGGTCGACGCGAAGTTGGTGAGCGCCAATCTCTCGAGCGGAGACCTGGTCAGATTCGCGAGCGCAGCACCGAACTCCGACTCCCAATTCGCACCCTCCGAGTGCCCGTCGTCGAACTCATCCTCCGGGAACGAATCGTGTGACGTGTACGAGTCCGTGTCGTCGACGTGATTGACGGTCCACTCCTCGTTGAGCCGCATCTCGAAGTTCTTCAGCTTCGGCAGCTTGGCCTGACCGAGCGCATCCGCGGCCTCACAGGGCTCATTGTCCCCGTACGCCTGCGACGCGACACGCAGTCCATGAATGGTGAGGGACTCCAGCTCCGGCGCATTCACCGCACCGAGCGTGAGCTGCCGCACATCCGCCACCACCAACTTCAACGAGCGCAGCGATTTCCACAGCGGGTTGAGCGGGCCGAAGTTGACCAGGTTGTTCCCGGGATCGAAGTCGCGAGAAGTGAGCGTGGTGCAGTTCGCCGCGCGATCGTCGATCAGCTCGAGCGCAGGCGGCAGCTTCTCCGCCCCGATGCGCGCGACGAGCTCGGTGAGATCGATCACCGCATCATCCGCACCGGGCACCGCCACCACCGCCAGCGTGCCCAGCCGCTCCGCGCGCGGATGCACGAGCAGCGTGGTGACCACAGACCCCATCGTCCCCGCGCTGGACGACTTCACGGTGGCCTTCTCGATGAAGCCCCACTTCCACTCGAGCGAGAGCGTCTGCCCGAGCGCGTCCGCCAACTCTGGTCCGAGCAGCGCCGCAGCATTCTTCTGCAGCCACGCGTCGCGCTTCGCCACGTCTCCGGAATTCAGGAGCGCGATGAACTCCCCGAGCGGTTCACCCTTCTGCTGCAGCGCATCGGCGTAGACCAGCCACTCAGAAGCAGGAGCCTCAGCGTTCGGAACGTTCATGGCGCGCAAACCAACTATGGTCTGCCGCCGATGCGAAGACTCTTCGTGGTTCTCGGCGTGGCATTGGCGATCCCCTTCGTGCTGTTCCTCGTCTGGGACACGCAGACCAGGACGCTGGGCAACACGCTCCTCGCGGACATCTCCGCGGGCAAGCAGCGCACCATCAAGCGCGATCCTCCGCTGAAGGAGCCGAAGCACGACAACGGCTTCAAGTGCCTCGGCGGAATGCTCGACGTGTCCCCTCCCGGCGCCCTCGCCCCGTTCACTGGGAAGAACATCGAAGCGCTGGAGCCGTTCATCAATGGCACCAGGCCCGTCAACGAGATCCCTCCCGAAGTGCGGGCGAGCATGATCGCGTTCAGTCCGTGGGCAGGCGGCGTGCGCGACTGCGCGCAGTCGAAGGAGCTCAGCTTCGTGGAAGGAATCGCTCCCTGGGCGCCGGTGGACAACGTACGCGCGGTGCGGCTCGCCGAGACGATGCCCGCGTTGATCGACTTCACCAGGCTCGAGCTGCGCGTGCTGATTGCCGATGGTCAACCCGAGGTGGCGCTGGAGCGCTGCTCCACCACGTGGGCGCTCGCCGCTGATCAAACGCACCTCGGCCTCGCGGGAGCGAAGACCGCGCGCCTCGCGGTGAAGTGGCTTGCGCCGGCCTGCACCGACGCGGTGAAAGCACTCCCGGCTGAAGCCACCCCAGTGAGAGAGGCGGTCGGCAAGCAGTGGCTCGCGTTGAAGCAGCGGCTCGCCCTTCCGAAAGAAGTGGTCGAGGCCGAGCGAATCAGAGGAAGCCTGCGCACCTTCGCGTGGGTGAGCGACGAGGCGATCCGCAAACAGCTCCCGGCCGTGGTGATGCCGGCGAATACGGGCTTCATGGCGCGCATCGAGGCCGGTCGAAAGTGGCGCGCGTACGACGAGGGAATGCGCGAGCTGACGAAGGAGTCCCCTTCAGGCCCGGTCGACGCCTCGCTGCCCACGGCGCTGAATGACTACGAGCAGACCGCGGACGAGCTCGACGCGCTCGCCGCTCTCGCAAGCAAGTGATGTGGCATCGGGTCGCGGGCGCGCTCAGAGGGGAACGAGTGCTCGAGGTGTACTGCGACGGCTCCGCGGAAGAGCGCGTGGGCAAACCGGGCGGCTGGGCGTTCGTGATCGTTCGCGAGGACACCGTGCTCCTCGAGAAGAGCGGACGATTGCCGTCGACGACCAGTCTGGTGATGGAGCTGGAAGCGGCACGCTCCGCGCTCGAAGCGGTGATCTCGAACGGCTGGCACAAGACTCACGCGGTGGAGCTGATCAGCGACTCCTCCATCGCGCTCGACATCGCCGCGGGAAAGTTCATACCGAAGCGACACGTGCAACTCGCCGCAGCGCTCCGATCGATCGCACTCGCCGCCGGCGCACGCACTCGCTGGGTGCGCGCGCATTCAGGCCATCGCTGGAACGAGCTGGTCGACGCAGCTGCGTCTCGCGCCAAGGCGTTGACCGACTAATCTGGGAACATGGGTCCAGTACTGGTCATCGCGGGCGCGGTCCTCACCGTGCTGCTCTTCGCGATCTTCGGTTACGTGAACTGGGTGCTCGCAGTCGCGGGCTCGCTCTGGGTGATCGCGCTCGGCCTCGCGGCGAAGTTTGGACATCGCTCATTCGGAACCCGAGCGAACACGGATCTCACCATCGTGATGGTCGGCTTCGCGATCACCGCGGCTGTCGCGATGCCGAAATTCTCCGAGCACCAACCCTGCAATCGCACCGTGCGCACGGCGATGCAGATCGGATCCGCCCAGCGCGATTGGAAGAAGACGCACTCCGGCTACGCCACCCAGCTCTCGGACCTGCAGCTGAAGCTGGACAAGACCGTCACTGTGAAGCTGGAGCTCACCGACACCGGCTACGTGGCGACCGCGACGCACCCCGAGTGTGTCGATGAGAGCGGTGCCGTCATCCCCTCTCAAGCAACCAGCGATTGGGACTAAGGAACGATTTCGTGCGACCTGGTTCGGCGGCGTGTGTCTTGGTGGAAATGCGTTCATTCGCCCTCCTCTTCTCCCTTTCCCTCGCGTTCGCGGCCTGTGGCCCGACCGCGGTCGATGATTGCCGCGCGAACTGCGCCGGCTGCTGTACCGCTGGCGGAATCTGCGAGTTCGGCACCGAAGCGTTCGCGTGTGGCGCACGTGGAACGCAGTGCTTGAGCTGCGCTCCGGGCCAGCTCTGTCAGCTCGGCGTTTGCGCGGCTGCTCCCATCACGGGTTGTAACGGGTGCACTCAGGCCGGCAGCTGCCGCGCGGGCAACACCGACGACGCGTGCGGCACGAGCGGCACCTGCGCGGTGTGCTCATTGCGCGAGCGCTGCAGCAACGGCCGCTGCGGAGTGCCAACGTCGAACACCGACGCGGGAGAAGACGCGGGCACCGAAATGGATGCAGGCGTTGAAGATGCCGGAGAGTCCGACGCTGGAGAGATCGACGCGGGATCTTTCGACGCTGGCGCGCCCGACGCGGGACAAACCGACGCAGGTCCGATCGATGCGGGAGTCTGCGCGTCTGGAGACAACTGCACCGCCTCGTATGTGAACGGCGGCTGCTGCGCGGCATATCCGGCGTGTCGCGGAACGACCACCTCCTCACTTCTCAAGTGCCGCGCGAGCTGTGGCGGAGCGACGGTCGCGTGCACGAGCACCGCCGATTGTTGTTCGGGGCTCTCGTGTCAGAGCGGCACCTGTCAGGTCGCTCCCGTTGACGCAGGCACTCCAGTCGACGCGGGCACCACGATGGATGGAGGCACGGTGATCACCTCATGCACCGGCTTCTCGTGCGCGACGTACAACGAGTGCTGCTCCACCGCGCCCTACTGCCGCGGAGCGACGAGCGGCGCACCGACCACGTGCCAACGCACTCCCGGTAGCTCGGGTCAGCGTTGCGTCGACAGCGGCGACTGCGCGAATGGTCTGCTCTGCAACGGCGGCGTGTGCGGAGTGGCCGCGTGTCGCGCCGCCGGAAATGCATGCACCGATGCGAGCCAATGCTGCAGCAGCGCTCCGTACTGCACGGGCACGATCTTCAGCGCTGCGACGAAGTGCTCCGCCACGCGCGGCGAACAAGGCGCACCCTGTGTCGACCTCACCGACTGTTACGCGCCGAGCAGCTGCGTCCAGGGCTTCTGTCAGGAGGTCGACTTCACCTGCCGCATGCTCCACCAAAGCTGCCAGAGCGCCTTCGCGTGCTGCGACGGCGTGTCTGGTCCGGGTGAGCTGTGGTGCGCGCCGGGCGGTTCCTGCTACCCGCTCGCGTGCGGCGGCCCGAATGATCTCTGCCCCGGTGGCGCGGAGAACTCCGGTTGCTGCAGTGGACTGGTGTGCTTCGGAGGACTCTGCAAACCGCCGCAGACCGTGCAGTGCGATCCCGCGGGCGAGGCGTGTCTGCTCGACACCTGCTGCAGCGGTTTGTTCTGCAATTCGCACAGCGGATTTTGCGAAGTGCCGCAGACCGGATGCGGACAGCTCTACTCGTCATGCACCAGCTCGAGTCAGTGCTGCACGCAGACCGGCTTGTTCTGCAACAACGGCATCTGTGACTACGGCACCGCCTGCCGCATCACGGGTCAGAGCTGCTCGGGCGGCGAGGCGTGCTGCTCGGGACTGAGCTGTTCAGCCGGCAGCTGCCAACCTTCTTCCACGTGCCGTCTCTCGGGCGCGAGCTGCTCCGCGACGAGCCCGTGCTGCTCGGGACTCACGTGCACCGGAGGCACCTGCCAGACGCAGACGAGCTGCAGAAGCAACGGACAGACGTGCGGTGGCGCCACGCAGTGCTGCAACCAATTGGCGTGCACGAATGGTGTTTGCCAGAGCGCGCCCACCTGCGGAGCGGCGGGAACGAGCTGCTCGAGCGCGAATGAGTGCTGCAGCTCCGCTCACTTCTGCCGGGGCACGTCCGCGACTTCAGCCAACGCGTGCACGGCGACCTGCGCTCCGAATGGAGTGAAGGCGGCGTCACAGGGAGATTGCTGCGCGGGACTCAGCATCGATTCCTCAGGCGTGTGCCGCTCGGCGCCGAGCTGTCTGTCTTCTGGCACGTCGTGTCTCTCGAACTCGACTCCGTGCTGCTCCGCCGCTCCGTATTGCAAGGCGACGACCTCGACGGGATCTCCCACGTGCAGCGCGACCTGCGCAGGCGACGGAATGCGCGCGAAGAGCGCGGCGGATTGTTGCGCAGGCATGAACTTCGACGGCGCAGTGTGCCGCGCTCCTCCGACGTGCAAGGCGAGCGGGCAGACCTGCAACGGCGCGTCCGAGTGCTGCTCCAACGTCCCCTACTGCGGAGCGTCGACCACGAATCAGCTGTGGACCTGCAGGAGCTCGTGCGTGCCTCGACTTGGATCCGCGTCGTCGACCAACGACTGCTGCCCTGGGCTCGTGAAGAACTCAGCGGGCTGGTGCGACACGCCGTGCGGCTCTCCCGGCACGAGCTGCAACAACAACGGGGCATGTTGCTCCCTCAGTTGCCACCCCACTCAGTTCGTCTGCAATTAGGCCCCTCACCCCGAGCAAATTGGTGACGCCCCGTTAGGTGTTCACCGGAGGTCCGTCATGGCCAGATTCATGGACGTTCATACGAGCATGAAGAACATCACGCAGGAGCAGCTCGCCCAGGCTCACGCGGCAGATCTGAAGAACGAGACATCAGAAGAGGGCGTGCACTTCACGAAGGCGTGGGCTGACCCAACGACCGGCAAAGTGTTCTGCCTGTCTGAAGCGCCCAATCGCGAGGCCGTGCAGCGCGTGCATGAGAAGTCGGGCCACGCGGCCGATGAGATCTACGAGGTACCTCTCGCGGTCGAGTAGAGAGAAGTGATCAGCGCCTCCAGCCGCTCGGGAGAGACCGGCTTCACGAGGTGCGCATCGAAACCCGCGTCCTTCGCCTTCGCGCGATCCGACGCCTGTCCATAGCCGGTGAGTGCGATCAACCGGGTGAGGTCTCCGCCAGGTTGAGCGCGCAGGCGGCGTGCGAGCTCGTAGCCATCCATCGACGGAAGTCCGATGTCGACGAGCGCCACATCTGGAGGCTTGCTCGCGAAGAAGCGGAGCGCCTCCGTCGGGTGATGGACGATCTGCACGGAGTGACCGAGCGCTGTGAGCAGATCACCGAGCGTGACGGCCGCGTCTTCGTTGTCGTCGATGATCAAGAGCTGCCGTGGCCTGGTCGCGCTCGCGGGGGAGATCGCCGGGGTGGGCACCTCGGCGGGAACCCGTGCGCGCGGAAGCCGCACCACCAACTCCGATCCCCTGCCTGCGCCCTCACTGTGCGCTTCGACCGCTCCGCCATGCAGGCTCACGATGTTCCGCACGATGGTGAGCCCGAGGCCCAGTCCACCGGTGGCGCGGTCGACCGCCTGGCGGCTCTGCACGAACATGTCGAAGATCAGCGGCAGCATCTCTCGCGCGATCCCGATGCCATTGTCGCGCACGCGAGCAACGATCAGGTCACCTTCCGCACGAGCGGTGAGCTCGAGCTTCCCTCTCGGCGGCGTGTACTTCGCCGCGTTGGTGAGCAGGTTCGCGAACACCTGCGCCATGCGGGCCTCGTCCGCGAGCAGCACCAGGCCCTCTTCCACGTCGAGCTCGAGTCGATGCTCGCGTTGAGTGATCAGCGGCTGCGCCATTTCGACTGCACGGAGCACGAGCGCGCTGAGCGACAGGTGGCGAGAGACCAGCTCGATCTTTCCGCGGCTGATCCGCGACACATCGAGCAGATCGTCGACGAGACGCACGAGGTGCTGCGCCTGGCGCCGGAGCACGGCCAGCTGCGCGTCGGGCCCATGAGCGCGGCGCTCGAGCAATTCCAGACTGGAGAGGATCGGCGCGAGTGGATTGCGCAGCTCGTGTCCCAACATCGCGAGGAACTCATCCTTCACCACGCTCGCCTGCTCCGCCTGCGTGCGCGCCTTCTTCTCTGCCTCGAAGGCTCGCTTGAGCGCGCTGATGTCGCGCAAGGTACCGACGGCGCGATACGCGCGGCCATCTGCTTCTCTCAGGAAGTACGCGCGCTCGAGCACCTCGATCAGCGAGCCGTCGACGCGATGGAGCACGTACTCCACGCTCCAGGCCGAGCTCGTGCTGAAGCGTGCCGCCTCGAACGACGCGTTCACCGTGCTCGCCGCGGCGGGATCGAGCCAGGCGTCGCGCCAGAGATCCCTCTTCGCCGGCGAACGGCCCTTTCCGAAGATCGCCTCCAGTCCTCCGCCCCACCAGATCTCCCCAGACCCGACCGCCCAATCCCACAGCGCCTCGTCAGCGGTCTCTGAGAAGAGGAGCAACCGCTCCTGATCACGCCGTGCAGCCGAGAGCCGCCACGACGATTCGAGCGCAGGTCCCGCGAGCGCAGCGATCAGCTCGAGCTGCCCGGAGAGTTCATACGGGGCCGCGCTCACCAACATGCCAGTGAACCTGCCGTCGCGAATCTTCAGGGGGAGGACTTGGAGTTGGCCCATCTCGGGCGACAGCGCCTTGAAGATCGGCTCGAAGTCCTCCGAGCGCTCGAGATGCAGCGCCGTTCGCTGACTCGACAGCCGCCGATACAACGCGAAGAGCGCGGAGTTCGCGGCCGGCGACGGAGTGGAGAGTGCGCCGTTCACTTCGACCACGAGCGACTGCTGCCAGCCCTTGCCGGGAGCGAGGTGCACCACGAACGCGGGAGCACCGGCGTGCACCGCTTCCGCCGCGCGGCCCGCATGGGCGAGCACCTCCGTAGGGCTCGAGGGCGCCAGCATCTGCCGCGCGTAGCTGATCAGCTCGAACGCGGGCACGGAGAGTCCAATCAGGCGCGACCTGCAAGGTTCGAGAGCCAGGTGTCGAGCATCGCGCCCGAACGTTCTGCGCTGAGAAACTTCTCCGGCTTCACGAAGTACATCCACTCGTTGTCGAAGCCGTGTTGGTCGACGATCACCTTCGGGTGGGTGTGCAGCACGTCGAGGAGGAGATCGGCGTCGAAGCGCCGGTGGTCGTACTGGCAGATGCCGTAACACTTCGGCCCGGTGCTCAAGAACGCGCTGAGCATGGCCTCGTAATCGATCAACCGCTCCGAGCCAGGCTCTCCGGCCAGCGCCCAGGTCATCTCGCCGCTCAACCGCACAGCCGAGTAGCCATCAGCGAGCGCACGTACGGTCTCGTCGTTCAGCACGTTGACCATCTTCTCTGGCTCGAACGCGCCCGACTTCAGGTACGCGTCCTTCGCGGTGAGGATGACGAACTGGCCGCTTCTGATGATCTGCTCGACGTCGATGTTGGCGGAGGCCAGCGTGGACTTGAGCTGACCGGCGGTCTGTAGGTCGACGAGGTAGACGATGCGTTCGTTGCGCTCGAGCCCGAGACGAACGAAGTCCGCGACGACGCGCCGGTGCTCCTCGTCGCTGCGGAAGATGCCGCAGTAGTGATCACCCGGTTCCATTCTCTGGAGCGCGGGAAGCACGGGTTGTTGTGGTCTGAGAGCCATGACGAGCCTCGAACGAAACGCGAGAGAGACTCACGGATAACGTGAGTCACCTCCGCGCCGCGAATGCTGCTCGTCCCGGTTACGCGCCGGTAACCGGCAGGATGCTCTGGCAATCGGGGAGCGCCTCCCCGAAATCCGTGGGTCACTTCGCTGGTCGCTCCGCCTCCGCGACCTTCCGCTTCGCTCCAGGCCGTTACTCCGGCTTCGCTCAGTCAGTCTGGAGTTACTGCGCGATCAGCGTGCGAGCGATCTGCGAGACCTGGATCTCATCGGTGCCGCCGTAGATCTGCAGCACCTTCGCGTCGCGCGCGAGCTGCTCGACGCGGTACTCCGCCATGTAGCCATTGCCGCCGAAGAGCTGCACCGCCTCGAGCGCCACCTCGGTGGCCGCGCCCGCCGCGTAGAGCTTGCAGGCGCTCGCCTCGGCGAGACCCATCGACTTGCCCTCGTAGGCGAGCGCGATGATCCGGAACACGATGTTCTGGGTGTTCATGCGCGCGATCTCCATCTTCGCGAGCTTGAGCTGAATGAGCTGGAACTCGCCGATCGGCTTGCCGAACTGCACGCGCGTCTTCGCGTACTCGGTGGACAGCTTGAGGCACTCCTCGATGATCCCCAGCGCCATCGACGCCACGCCGGTACGCTCGGCGGTGAAGGTGTCCTTCGCGCCGGTGCGGTAGCTGACCTCTTCGGTCTCACCGAGCAGGCGGTCCTTCTCGACGAACACGTCCTCGAGGAAGAGCTCGCCAGTGGGCGAGGAGTGCAGGCCCATCTTGCGGAGCGGCTTGCTCTGCGTGAGGCCCTTCATGCCCTTCTCGAGCACGAAGCTGACCACCTTGCGGTTCGCGGGCTCGACGCCGGGCTCGTCGAGCTTGCAGATGAAGACGATCACGTCGGCGTAGGGGCCGTTGGTGATGAAGGTCTTGCTGCCGTTGAGCACGTAGCCTCCGTCCACGCGGCGCGCGGTGGACTTCATCGCGCCGAACGCGTCGGACCCGGAGCCGGGCTCGGTGATCGCCCACGCGCCGACCTTGTCGAGGCTCAGGAGACTCTCGGCCCAGCGCGCGATCTGCTTCGAGGTGCCGCGCGACATGATGGTGTTCGCGGTGAGGCCCACGCTCACTCCGAGCGCGGTGACCAGGCCAGGGCAGTAGCGGGACAGTTCCATCACCGGGATGATCTGCATGGCGGTCTCGTCGCCGCCGAGCATGCGATCTTCCTTCGGAGGCAGCTCTTCACCGCGGGCCTTCGCCTCTTCCTTCTTCTTCGCGCGGGCGATCGCCTTCTCGGCGCGCATCTGACCCATCTCGCGCATGCCGAACGCGGCGAACATCTTCCGCAGGATTTCGTACGGAGGGAGATCGCCGTGCTCGAGGTCCTTCAGCTTGGGCACGATCTCGTCCTGGACGAACTGCTTCACCACGCCACGAATCGCCTCTTGGCTCTCGCTCCACTGGATCATGGGCGCGGGGCATAGCACGGGGTGCCATGACGAATATGCCCACCATGCGCAAATTCTTTTCAACATAGAGTCGCCGCCGTGACGCCGCTGCTCCTGCTCGCCTTGACCGTGACCGCCGCTGATCCAGCGACCGCGCCCGTGCCTCCGCCGCGGGACAAGCTGCGCTTCGGGTTGGACTACCGCTGGTGGGGGAGAAACCTGCAGTACGAGGGCACGCCGCAGCTTTCGAACGTTTCGGCAGGTCCGGTGCCCACGGGCCTCACCTTCGACATCCAGTGGTTCCCGATGGCGTACTTTCAGGACGACTGGCGCGCCGACGTGGGCCTCGTATTCCGCGCGGACATCGCGCCTGAGTACACGCTGCAGCAAGACGGCTTCAGTCTGAAGGCATCCACCGGGCGGCTGCGCTCGGGCCTGATGTTCCGCATTCCGTTCGAGCACGTGGAGCCGTCGATCAACTTCGGCTTCCAGGCGTTCGAGTCGACCACGCGCCCGCGCACGGGGAGTCCTCGTCCGCCGTTTCCGAACTCGAGCCTCACCGGGCCGCGGATTGGATTGGGTCTGCGGCTGCTGGAGTTCTGGCGCTGGACGTTCGATCTCGGCGTGGGCTGGACGTACCTCGTCACCAAGGGAGAGATCGGTTCCGACTCGTACTTTCCCGGAGCGAAGGGCAATGCGTTCGACGGCAACGTCGGCATCGCCTTCCGCACCCTGCCCTTCCTCGACATCAGGCTCGGAGTGGATCTGCAGATCCACACCCTCACGCTCGCGGGCGGCGTGAGCGAGACCGACACGTACTACGGCATCTCGCTCGGCCTGGTGTTCAAGGGCGTGGCTTTGCCAGGAAACCAGCCAATCGTTCCTTGAACTGATCAGGCGCTTCGCAGTGGCAGAAGTGGCCGCCGGGGATCACCGCGACCTCGAATTCTCCGGTGTAGTGCCGTCGCGTCGATTCGTACGTCGCGGGCGTCACGCTGGGATCGTCGGCGCCGGCGAAGTTGAGCGTGGGCACCGTGACCTTGTTCTTCATGAACGAGGGCGTGCGGACGCTCGACGCGCGGTAGTAGCCGAGCGCGCCGTGCACGGTGCCAGGCTGGCGGAAGCTCTCCTTGATGGGCTCGAGGTCCGCGGCGGTGAACTTCCACGTGGGTGACCAGCGGCGGATGAGCATCTCCAGCTCGGCGAAGTTGTCTTTCGCGAAGCGCGCTTCGGCTCCGGGAAACCTGAGGGTGACGAAGTGCCGGAGCGCCCACGCGAAGCCGAGAGTCGGCGTGATGGTGGCGCGATGCGGAATGCCGACCGCCGTCAGCGTGATGATCTTCTCCGGAGCGAGACCCGCCGCGGCGTAAACGTGCTCCGCGCCCCAGTCGTGACCGACGAGGTGAGCTCGCTGTTCACCCAGCGCACTGATCAACGCGACGGTGTCTTCACCCAGCTCGCGCGTGTTGGGATCGCTCTTCGGCATCCCGCTCGGCGCGTAGCCACGCGTGAACGGAGCGACGACTCGAAATCCCTTCGCGGCGATGAAGGGCGCGATCTTCGCCCAGGTGTGCGGCGTATCTGGGAAGCCGTGCACCATCAGCACGAGCGGAGCGCCCTTGCTCGGGCCCCACTCCAGGTAAGCGAAGCGCAGTCCGTTCGCGTCGACGAAGCGCACCGGGGGCGATTGATCAGAAGGGTTCATAGTCAGTGAAGGCGGTGACCACGCGGAAGCGTTCCTTGATGAAGAGGATGCCGCCGACGCCCTTGAGCGTGAGCTTCGACATCGCGCGGCCCGACGGCGTCTGCGCGTCGAACGTGGCCTCGATGAAGAGCGACTGCACGAAGGCGGGGAGCTTCGAGGGACGGAGGGAGAAGCTGAGGACGTCTCCGGTCTCGGGATCGATCGTCGCGTCGCCGATGTAGATCTCCGGCGTCTTCTCTCCGCTGGGCTGAAAGCCGATGCGCATCAGCGCGGGCTTATCGGCGGGCGGCGCGAGGATCGCGAACTGGTACTTTTTCTGCTCGTCGGGGTGGAAGGGAGACTTCACTTCGGTCTCCTTCTTCTTCGGCACTGCCTCGAGCTCGGCGCGCTTGGACTCGGTGAGGTCCTTGCCGTCTTCCACGAAGGTGAGGAGCTTGCGCTCGACGGTGGTGGCGTTCCGGCCCACGCGCAGCGCGGTGTGCGTGGTCTTGGTGACCTTGCCGTCGGAGTCGAGCTTGTCGGCGACGAGATCCACGGTGACGCGCGAGGCCTTCGCGAAATGCTCGAGCTGGAGCGCTCGCGTACCGAGCTTCTCCAGCAGCGCCGGGTCGGGCGCAGCACCAGCGAGGAGTGAGATCATCAGCGCGGTCATAGCGCCACTTCTATCCCTCTCCCTGCGCCAGCGGGGAGAGGGGCAGGGGAGAGGGGCGCCCTCGTCACCGAGAAGCGGTGATCTTGCAGTTCTTCATCTT